>NZ_AP024745.1:10157500-10467044 GCF_019704555.1 Actinoplanes sp. L3-i22 | reverse complement strand
TTGTAGGAATCGATCAGACCGGTCATCTCGTAGGGGACGCCGATCTCCGCGCAGTATTCCCGCACGATCGGCTGCGCCTTCGGCAGATTGGGTGTCGGCATCGCCGGGAAAAGGTGGTGCTCGATCTGATAGTTCAGCCCGCCGAGCGCCACGTCGGTCAGGAACCCGCCCCGCACATTGCGTGAGGTCAGCACCTGCTTGCGCAGATAGTCCTCGGTTCCGTCCGGGTGCGGCATGCCCTTGTGATTGGGCGCGAAGGTCATTCCCAGATAAACCCCGAAAAGCGCCTGGTGTACGACGAGGAACGCCAGCGCCTGCAGCGGGGTCAGCACCAGCAGCAGCGCCGCCGCGTAGCCGAGGAAGTGCGCGCCGAGCAGGACCGACTCCAGCCCGCGCTGCTTCACCGTCCCGTTGCGCAGCGCGCGGACGCTGTCCCGCTTCAGCGAGAGACCCAGCAGGGTGAGCAGCGGGAAGAACAGCCAGGCCTGGTGTCTGACCAGGAATCCCTTGCCGCGGGCCTGCTCCGGCGACCAGACCAGCACGCCCGGCCCGACGTCCGGATCGAGGTCGTCGTGATTCGGATTGGCGTGATGCTTGGTGTGCTTGTCCATCCAATACCCGTAGGACATCCCGATCGCCAGGTTGCCGGCCAGCAGACCGGCCCGCGAGCTCGGCCGGTTGGTGCGGAAGACCTGCCGGTGCGCGAGATCGTGCGCGACGAGCGCGACCTGCGCGAACACCACGGCCAGGAAGGCCGCCACGGCGAGCGTCCACCAGGACGCGCCGACCAGGAAGAACGCCGCCCAGCCGCCGACCAGCGCGAGCGCGGCCAGACCCAGGCGCACGGCGTAGTAGCCGGGCCGGCGGCGCAGCAGACCGGCCGCGTTGATCCGTCGGTTCAACTCCGCGAAATCACTTCCGGCGGCCCGCGGCCGCTCCGTCATGGTCGTCATACCGGTCGAGCCTTCCGGTTCGGCGCCCTCCGGTCAGCAGTGCAGGCACCCGAACCGGGGTAGTGCTGGCACTACCGACAAGCGTGCGGTGGGTGGTCAGGATGGAGGCCATGGACTCGCGTGACTGGATTCACGGCGGGCTCCGTGCCGTCCTCGGCGGGCTGATCGCGATCCCCCTGGCGGTGCTGAACCTGCCACTGCTCGTGCTCTCGGTGGTGACCCTGGCGCTGACCGTGGTGCCGGGGGTCGGGATGGTGCTGTTCCCGCTGGTCACCCGCCTGGTCAGGGCGCGTGCCGACCTGGGCCGCCGGATCGCCGCGCGGTCCGGTGTCACGATCCCGCGGCCCTATCGCCCGGCCCCGGAACGGGCCGTTCTCGGCGGCTGGCGGCACTTCCGATGGGTCGTGACCGACCCGGCCACCTGGCGCGACTTCGCCTGGCTGGTGCCGGGCGCCGTGATCGGTGTCACTCTCGGCGTGGCCGGTCTGGCCATTCCGCTCTACGGCCTCGAGGGCACGCTGCTCATCCCGCTCTGGATCTGGCTCGGCACGGGGTGGTATGGCTACGGCGCGATCTGGCCGTTCGAGACGGTCGGCGACGCGTTCCTGTCCCTGCCGCAGGGCGTGCTGATCCTGTTCATCGGGTTGACCGCGGCTCCCTATCTCCGCCGCTTCGACGCGCTCTTCGGCCGGCTGCTGCTCGCCCCGACCCGCAACGCCGACCTGCGCCTGCGGGTCAGCCACCTCACCGTCACCCGGGCCGACACGGTCGACGCGCAGGCCGCCGAGCTCCGCCGGATCGAGCGTGACCTGCACGACGGCGCCCAGGTCCGGCTGGTGTCGCTGGGCATGACGATCGGCCTGGCCGAGGAGATGGTGGAGACCGATCCGGACGGTGCCCGCAAGCTGCTCGCCGAGGCGCGGGAGACCAGCAGCGCGGCGCTCGCCGACCTGCGCCACCTGGTCCGCGGCATCCACCCGCCGGTGCTCGCCGAGCGCGGGCTGGACGGGGCGGTCCGCGCGCTCGCCCTGGCGCTGCCGATCCCGATCACGGTGGAGACCGCGCTGTCCGGGCGGCTGGACACCCCGGTCGAGTCGGCGGCCTACTTCGCGGTCGCCGAGGCGCTCGCCAACACCACCCGGCACAGCTTCGCCCAGCACGGCCGGGTCGATCTCTGGCACACCGGAACGATGCTGGTCATGCAGGTCAGCGACGACGGGCTGGGCGGCGCGAACCCGACCGGCGGCACCGGCCTGCGAGGTATCGAGCGCCGTCTCTCCGCTTTCGATGGCACGATGAGGCTGTCCAGCCCTCCGGGCGGACCGACCGTCGTGACCATGGAGCTGCCTTGCGCGTCGTTCTCGCCGAAGACCACGCCCTCCTCCGGGACGGGTTGACCCGACTGCTGACCGCGCACGGCTGCGAGGTGGTGTCCGCCGTGGACAACGGGCCGGCGCTGCTGCCCGCCCTGGTGGAGCACCGTCCGGACGTGGCCGTGGTGGACGTGCGCCTGCCGCCGACGTTCACCGACGAGGGCCTGCAGGCCGCGATCGCCGCGCGCGGCGTGATCCCCGGGATGCCGGTGCTGGTCCTCAGCCAGCACGTCGAGCCGCTATATGCCCGCGAGCTGCTCTCCGACCGGAGCGGCGGCGTCGGCTACCTGCTCAAGGACCGCGTCTCGCACGTCGCCCAGTTCGTCGACGCCGTCCGCCGGGTCGCCACCGGCGGCACCGCCATGGACCCGGAGGTCGTCTACCAGCTGCTGGCCCGCCGCCAGTCGCCACTGTCCGCCCTCACCGGCCGGGAACGAGAGGTCCTCGGCCTGATGGCGGAGGGCCGCTCCAACGCGGCGATCGCCACCAAACTGTTCGTCGGGGAGAAGGCGGTCAGCAAACACATCAACAGCATCTTCACCAAGCTCGACCTTCCCCCGTCCGACGACGACAACCGCCGAGTCCTGGCCGTCCTGACCTTCCTCAACGCCTGACCTGCCGACCTGCGCGTTCGCCTGCTTGCCTGCGCCCGCTCGCCCCCGTTTCGCCCCCGTCTGGCCCGCGCTTGACCGTGTGGCGCGCGCTTGACCGTGTGGCTCGTCCTTGGCCGTTTGGCTCGCGCCTGTTGGCGCCCGCGCCCGCGCCGGCCCGCGCCGGCCCGCGCCCGCGCCGGCCCGCGCCGGCCCGCGCCGGCCCGCGCCCGCGCCGGCCCGCGTCGGCCCGTGCCCGGGCGGGCCTGCTTGCTCGGCCAGGCCCGCCTGCTCGCCCGGGCCCGCTCGTCCACGCGTCGCCTGCCCGCCCGCGTCCGCCCGCTCGGTCGTCGCGACCTGAACCCGCGCTTGCGGTCCGTTCCCGCCCCTCTCGTGCCGGCGTTTGCAGCCGTTTGTGGCCTTCGGTGGTTTGGCGAACTGTGCTTGTCCTGGGTGGGGTTAGTGGGGCCAGGTCAGGCGGGCCACGCGGCCCTGTTCCCCGGAGGCCCAGCAGGCGTGACCCACGCAGGCGACGGCGTCGAAGCTGCCGGTGTCGAAGCGTTGCCAGGTCAAGCCGCCGTCGCGGGAGAGGTCGCTGCCGGTCGGGCCGACCGTGAGCGCGTCGTGCGAGCCGGACCAGGTGACGCCGGAGCGGTATTCGCCCGGGACCGTCCGGGACACCGTCCAGGTGCGGCCGTTCCGGGTGACCGCCGCGCCGGACGGAGCGGATTCCGGGACGGTGTAGTCGCCGCCGACGGCGAGGCCGTGGGCCGGGTCGCGGAAGGCCAGGCCGTAGATGCCGGCGCTCGGGCCGCTCGGGATCGGGGTCGCGGTGACCTGCCAGGTGCGCCCGAGGTCGCGGGAGCTGAACACCCGGGCGGTCGCGCCGCCCCCGGTGGCGAAGAACGCCTGGCCGGCGGAGTCACGCGAGGCGAGTTGGTCGGCCTGGCCGGAGGAGTCACGCGAGGCGAGGCGGTTGGCCGGAGCGGAGGAGTCACCGGCCGGAGCGGCGGGGTCGCGCGAGGCGAGGTGGTCGGCCGGGGTGGCGGAGTCGCGTGCGGTGAGGTGGCCGGGGGTGGTGGAGACCAGGCAGGTGCCGCTGGCGGCGAAGGCGAACTCGCCGTCGAGGGCCGCGGGCATGCCGGTGGCCGGGAGGACGGACCAGGACCGGCCGCCGTCGCGGGTGGCGAGGATCCGGAACTTTCCGTCGACCGGGTCGGAGAGGGCCAGGCCGTGCCGCCGGTCGAGGAACGTCATGCAGTCGTAGAACGCGGCCGCGTCCTCGTTCTGGAACGTCCGGGTCCAGGTCTTCCCGGCGTCCGCGGTGGTGTAGATCCGGGAGTCGGTGCCGGAGCCGATGGTCAGCGCCACCGCGTGCCGGGCGTCGAACGCCTCGATGTCCCGGAACTGCAGCTCAGCGGCGTCCGCCGGGCCGACCGAGGACCAGGTGCGGCCGCCGTCGACGGTGCGCAGGACGGTCCCGGCGCTGCCGGCCACCCAGGCGACCGAGGCGCTGACCGGGGCCAGCCCACGGAACCGAGCGGTGGTCCCGGTGTCGGTGAGCCGCCAGGCGGGCGCCGACGCGGCGGAAGAGGCGGGCGCCGACGCGGCAGAAAGAGCCAAAAAATCGGAAAAAGCCGAAAAATCGGGAGAGCCGGCAGACGCCGACGCGGCGGAAGAGCCGGCGGAAGCGGCAGCGGGGGAGGCGGCTGCGGGGGAGGCGGCTGCGGGGACCGGGGTGGCGATCACCGCGAGCACGCCCAGGACCATCGACAACCTTCGTTTGATCGTCATGCTCGCAGAACATACCGGCTCGACAGGTGTGTGGCACGGCACTGATCGGCGGTACGCCACCGACCCGAAACAGTTCCGTACCACAATGTGAGACATGGAATCCGCTGTCACCGTCGCCATCACCCGCCGCGCCGACCCGTCGCGAGCGGCGGAGATGACCGCCTGGGTGCGAGCCGGAGCCTCCCTGGCCGAGGACTTCCCGGGGTTTCTCGGCACCGGCTGGGTCCAGCCCGAGCCGGGCTCGCCGGAGTGGCACATGCTCTACCGCTTCGCCGACGCGGAGGCGCTGCGGGACTGGGAGGAGTCCCCGCAGCGGCGCTGGTGGCTGACCTCCGCGGAGGGTTTCGTCGAGCACACCCGGGTGGAGCGGCGCACCGGCATCGAGGGCTGGTTCGACCCGCCGCGCGAGCTGCACGTCAAGCAGGACGTGCAGACTCCGCCGCGCTGGAAGCAGGCGGTCACCATCTGGCTGGGCTTCTTCCCGGTCAGCCTGCTCGCCGGCTGGCTGCTCGCCCCCTACCTGACCGGCCTGCACCTCGTCCTGCGCACGATGATCACCACGCTGGTGCTGACCCCGATCATGACCTACCTGGTGCTGCCCCGGGTCACCCGAGCCCTGCAGCCCTGGCTCAAACGCTGACAAAAACCCCAAAAAGCCAATTGCCCCGGTACGCCGGCAAACCCCGCCCCGATCAGGTCAGTTGCCCAGCCGCTCCCGCAGCCGCATCGTGTCGGCCACGGTCCACCCCGGCGGCGGCGCGACCGTCGCCCACCCGTCCACCGTCGTCGACTTGTAGACGTGCCCGTGCCCGGTCGGCGCCTGGTTGGCGAAGACCAGGTCGCACGTGGTCTGCCAGAACGTCACCCAGGGAAACCAGTGCATGGCCGGGGTGACGTCCGGCCCGCGCTCGCCGTGCAGCCACGGCGGCCGCTTCCACAGCAGGCTCCAGTTCCACCAGACCACCGGGTCGGACGAGTTCTGCAGGTAGACCACCTTGGGCTGGGGACCGGGCCGATTGCGCAGTTCCTCCCCGGTGTCGGCGAACTCCACCGGCAGCCCCGGATAGACCGGGTCCCAGACCGGCGTGCCGGGCGCCCGCTGCCGGGTGAGCCGCTGGTGGATCGGGTTGGCGAAGGTCGGCCCCTCCATCAGCACCCCGTCCGCCCCGTTCACCAGGTCGGCGGCGCTGCCGAAGGTCGACTCGATGCCGTACGTCCCGAGGCTCTCGCCGAACAGCAGCAGCTTGGGCCGATGGCCGGCGGGCAGTGCCGACCAGCGCTGGCGCACCGCCGTGATCAGCGCGGACGCCGCGTCCACCACCGCCGACCGGTCGCCGACGAACGCGATCGAGCTGGGCAGGTAGGAGTACTGCATGGAGACCAGCGCGGTGTTCCCGGCATACATGTACTCCAGGGACTGGGTGACCCGGTTGTCCACCCAGCCGGTGCCGGTCGGGGTGAACAGCGCCACCACCTGACGCTGGAACGCGCCGGTCCGATCCATTTCGCGGACCACCAGGTCGGCGCGTTCCCGCATGGTGCCGGCCGAGGCCAGCCCGGCGTAGAGGCGGATCGGCTCCATCGCCGGGTGCCCGGCGAACGTGGCCAGCTCGTCCGGGCTGGGTGCGCTGGCCACGAAGTTCCGCCCCTGCCGGCCCAGGGTGTCCCAGGGCACGAGCGAGTCCGGTCCCCCGGAGCGCAGTGGTGAGCTCGGGATCCGCACCCCGTTCCCGGTCCCGTTGTTGATCACCGCGGCGGACCGGTCGGCGACCGCGAACAGGTGCGCGACCAGCAGGCCGTCGAACGCGCTGTAGCTGAGCACGGCGACCACCACGGTGCCCGCGCAGTACGCCGCCCGCTCCGGCACGACCAGCCGGAACACCTGGGCGCAGCCGTGCGTGGCCAGGCGCAGGGCGCGGGCGATCAGCAGGATCAGGCCGAAGGTGAGCAGGCCGGCTCCGACGGTACGGACGATGTCGTACTCCTGCGCCGGCGCCATCCCGAGCCGCAGCCGCAGCTCCCGTTGCCAGCGCACGCCGAGCACCAGGCAGGTGGCGATCATCGGGAGCAGCAGCACGGCCAGCACCCGCCACCAGATCCGGACCGCGCGGGGGGAGAACCGGAACCGGAGCCGGATCAGTGCCCCGATCGCGGTGCCCAGCGCGTACCCCATCGCGGCGGTGATCCCGGCCACCACGCCCTGCAGGACCCCGTTCCGGGGGAGCAGCGACGGGGTGAACGCGAGGCAGAAGAACACGGCGGCGAGTCCGGCGCCGGTGAGACTGAGCGGGGCTCGCACGATGCGGGCGCGGGTCGGTGGCGCTGCCGGGTCGGTGGATCGTCGAGGCCGGGGGATCCGTAGGCCGGACCTCATCGGTGCGGGTTCGACCACCTGTTTGCGCATGCAAGCTCCGATCATCGACGGGGGCGTCGGGTCGGTACCTCCTCATCATCAGGGGTCGATGGGTGCGCGCGCCTCCCCGTTTGCGGGTGGTTTTGTGCCGCAGGTTCATTCAGCCGGGCGATCTTCTGCCGATGTCATGCGGTGAGGAGGAAGACGCGATGCGGGTACGGAACTGGATCGCGGTGTTAGTCAGCCTGTTGTTGCTCGCAGCTGCCGGCGGGGTCGCCATCATGGTGAACCGCTCGGCGCTGAGCGCAGCCGACACGGTGCACCGCGCCGACAGCACTGAGCTGGGCACCAACAACGCGACCCTGACCGGTCAGCTCCAGCTGCTCTCAGCGCAGGAGTTGGCGCAGGTCCTGGCCGACCACACGCTGTCGATGGCCAAGGGCGGCGCCGCCGACCACGCGCTGCTGGTCATGGCCGCGTCGAAGAGCACCACCTTCGAGTACGGCATGCTGATCACCGACCTGGACGGCAACGTGCTGAACGCGAGCCGGACCGCCGGGGTCCCGGCCGCCGACAACGCCGGCTGGGCGCCGATGCGCAAGCAGTTCGCCAGTGGCTCCGAGGTCGGTTTCTCCTCGGTGATGACGGTGGACGGCATCGCGCTCGCGGCGGTGGCGGTGCCGATCCTGGCCGGTGGCGACCCGGTCGGTTTCCTGATCGGGCTCAACCAGGTGGCGATCACCTCGCTGCAGAAGTACACCGTGCAGCTGGCCAGCGGCAACCACCGTACGGACGTGGTGGACAGCGCCGGGATCGTGGCCGCGAGCAGCGTGCCCGACCTGGTCGGCAGCCGGGCCGACGAGGCGATCGTGACCCAGCTGGCCAAGGGCTCCGGCACCCGGTTCGTCGAGTACCGGTCCGGCAGCACGTCGATGATCGCGATCGTGGTCGGCGGCCTGCCCAGCGGCTACTCCTACGTACGCACCCAGACCAAGTCCACCTTCGACGGCGCGGTGCACCGCCGCAGCCAGACGGTGAACATCACGCTGCTCGTCATGCTGCTGATCGGCGTGGTCGGCATCTCGGTGCTCGGCTACCGCAGCCAGATCCAGCGTCGGCGCGCCGACGAGCGGTTCCAGGCACTGTTCCAGCACGCCCCGGACATCGTCACGGTGATCGACCGGGAGGGCCGGATGATCTTCACGAGCCCCAGCTCGGCGGCGATCCTCGGGTTCGAGCCGGGCCTGCTCACCGGGCACAGCGTCTTCGACATGGTGCACCCGGACGACCAGCCGGCCATGCGGGAGAAGCTGGACGCCCTGCTCGGTGACCCGGCCGGGGTGCTGCGCCTGCAGTGCCGGGTCCGGGCGTCGACCGGCCACTACCGCTGGTTCGACTTCACCGCGTCCAACCAGATGGCCAACCCGGCCCTGAACGGCGTGGTGATCAACGCCCGGGACATCTCGGAGAACCGGGCGTTCCAGGAGCGGCTGGCGCACGAGGCCGAGCACGACCCGCTGACCGGCCTGCCGAACCGGCGCCGGATGCAGGACGCGCTCTCCTCCTCGCTGCGGCGGGACCCGGTGGCGGTGCTCTTCGTCGACCTGGACGGGTTCAAGCCGGTCAACGACCAGTACGGGCACGAGGCCGGCGACGAGCTGCTGCGTCAGGTGGCCGACCGGCTGAGCGGCTGCATCCGGGCCGGCGACGTGCTGGCCCGGGTCGGCGGCGACGAGTTCGTGGTGCTGATGCCGGGTTCGCTCGGGCCCAGTGACGTCGAGGCGATGGCGACCCGGGTCCGGATGGTGGTGGAGATGCCGTTCCGGATCACCGGGCAGCACATCACGATCGGCGCGAGCGTCGGCGTCCACCTGGCCGGCCCGGCCTCGGACCCGGACTCGGCGCTGCGGGCGGCCGACCACGCGATGTACGAGATCAAACGCTCCGGCGGAAGCCGCGGCCTGACCCGGGTTCTGGAGACCATCGGACGACACCGCGCCCGGGATTGAAGTTAGTGCACACTGGGTGCATGAATTCAAAGGTGCTGTCGCGGCGCGATCTGGACTTCCTGCTCTACGAGTGGCTCGACGTGGAGACGCTGACCTCCCGGGAACGGTTCGCCGACCACTCCCGGGAGACGTTCGACGCGTTCCTGGACGTGTCGCAGCAGATCGCCGAGCGGGACTTCGCGCCGCACAACCGCAAGAACGACCTGAACGAGCCGACCTTCGACGGCACCCGGGTGGAGATCATCCCGGAGGTGTCGCACGCGCTGCGGGTCTTCGCCGAGTCCGGGCTGCTCGGCGCGACGATGGACGCCGAGCACGGCGGGCTGCAGCTCCCGCACGTCGTGCAGCGCGCCTGCTTCCTCTGGTTCCAGGCGGCGAACACCGCCACCTCGGCCTACGCGATGCTCACCGGCGGGAACGCGCACCTGCTGCTCGCGCACGGGACCGAGGACCAGATCCGGCGGTACGTGCACCCGATGCTCGAGGGCCGGTTCACCGGCACGATGTGCCTCTCCGAGCCGCAGGCCGGCTCCTCGCTCAGCGATGTCACGACAAAAGCGGTTCTCGACCAGGAGACCGGGAAATACCGGGTCAGCGGCGGCAAGATGTGGATCTCCGGCGGGGATCACGAGCTGAGCGAGAACATCATCCACCTGGTGCTCGCGCGGGTCGCCGGGGCGCCGGCCGGGGTCAAGGGCCTGTCGCTGTTCATCGTGCCGAAGAAGCTGGAGTCGGGCGAGCGCAACGGCGTCACGCTGGCCGGCCTGAACCACAAGATGGGTTACCGCGGCACCACCAACGCCGTGCTCGCCTTCGACGACGCCGAAGGCGAACTGGTCGGCGACGAGGGCCGTGGCCTGCAGTACATGTTCCACATGATGAACGAGGCGCGGATCGGAGTCGGGTCCGGCGCGGTCGCCCTCGGCTACACCGGTTACCTGCACGCCCTCGACTACGCGCGCGAGCGGGCGCAGGGCCGCCCGGTCGACGCCAAGGACCCCACGGCACCTCCGGTGCCGATCATCAACCATCCCGACGTACGTCGAATGTTGCTCGCGAGCAAGACGTACGTCGAAGGCGGTCTTGCCCTTGTTCTTTTCGCGGCGAAGCTGCTGGACGAGAAGTCGGAGGAGAACGACCTGCTCCTCGACGTGCTCACGCCGATCGTCAAGGCCTGGCCGTCGCAGTGGTGCCGGCTCGCCGACGACCACGCCATCCAGGTCCACGGCGGCTACGGCTACACCCGGGAGTACCCGGTCGAGCAGTTCTACCGGGACAACCGGCTGAACTCGATCCACGAGGGCACCGACGGCATCCAGGCCCTGGACCTGCTCGGCCGCAAGGTCACCATGAAGGGCGGCGCCGGCCTGAAGCTGCTGCTCCACCGGATCCGGGCCACCGCCGCCTCGGCCGGGGAACTGGGCGTCCCGGTGCTCGCCGCCTGCGACCGGCTGGCCGCCACCACCGCCAAGCTGTGGGCGGCCGGCGACCCGGCGAAAGCCCTGGTCAACGCGACCGCCTACCTGGACGCGACCGGGCACCTGGTGGTCGCCTGGCTCTGGCTCTCCCAGGCGCTCGCCGTGCGCGGTAAGGAGGGCGCCTTCTACGAGGGCAAACGCCTGGCCGCGAGGTACTTCATCACGCACGAGCTGCCCCGGATCGGCCCGATGCTGGACCTGCTCGATTCAGGTGACACGCTGCTTCTCGACCTTGAGGACGCCTGGTTGGGCTAGGTTCGACGCATGGCCGGTAAAGCCACCGTCATCGAAGTCGGCGACCACGACGTCCGCGTCTCCAACCCGGACCGGATCTACTTCCCGGAGCTCGGCGCCACCAAGCTCGACCTGGTCGAGTACTACCTGGCGGTGAGCGACGGGATCGTCCGCGCGCTGCGCGAGCGCCCGTGCATGCTGCACCGCTTCCCGGACGGCCTGGCCGGCGAGAAGGTGCACCAGAAACGGGTGCCGAACGGCGCGCCACCCTGGCTGGAGACGGTCCGGGTGAACTTCCCGCGCTATAACCGGCACGCCGACGAGCTGTGCGTGACCAAGCCGGCCGACGTGATCTGGGCGGTCCAGATGTCCACCGTGGAGTTCCATCCGTGGAACTCCCGGCGGGCGGACACCGAGAAGCCCGACGAGTGGCGGATCGACCTGGACCCGATGCCGGACTGCCCGTTCGACACGGTCCGCACGGTCGCCCCGGTCGTCCGGGAGGTGCTCGACGAGCTGGGCATCGCCGGCTTCCCGAAGACGTCCGGCGGCAAGGGCCTGCACATCTACGTGCGGATCGAGCCGCGGTGGGGCTTCTCCGACGTGCGCCGGGCGGCGCTGGCCTTCGCCCGCGAGGTGGAGCGCCGGGCCCCCGAGCAGGTCACCACCACCTGGTGGCGCAAGGACCGGGACCCGAAGGCGCTGTTCATCGACTACAACCAGAACGCGCGGGACCACACCATCGCCAGCGCGTACTCGGTCCGCGGCGTCCCGCGGGCGACCGTGTCGACGCCGATCACCTGGGACGAGATCGCGTCGGTCGACCCGCAGGCGTTCACGATCCGGACGGTGCCCGCGCGCTTCGCCGAGCTCGGCGACCTGCATGCCGGGATCGACGCGGTGGAACACGACATAACGCCGCTGCTGGAGTGGGCCGACCGGGACGAGTCGGCAGGCCTGGAGACCCCGGCGGAGCAGTGATCCTTGACCGGCCTGGCATGATCGCCCGATGCATGACAGAGCGAAGCAGATACGAGCCGGCCGGGGGATTCTCGTGCGCGCCGCCGTCCTCCTGGTCGCCGCGGTCATTCTGATCCACGGCGCCGAGGCCACCGCCGGCTCGTGCAGCCGGGCCGACGGGGCGGCCGGCGGCTGGGTCACGGCCTTCCTGTTCGTCGTGGCGGGGCTGAGCCTGCTGCTGCTGTCCGGCCTGTGGCGGACCCGCGGCACCGGCGCCTGGCCCGGCGTGCTGCTGGGCTGGACGACCGGCGCCCTGATCACGGCCGCGGTCCTGACCGCCGAGGCGTTCTACGTCCGCGGCCTCCCCCTGGGCTGCTGACGGCGCTCACACCGAACTTCGCACCTGGCGATCGAGGTGCGAAGTTCGGTTATCGGCGCCCGGCGGTGCTCTCGCGGATGATCAGTTTGTGCGGGGCGCGTAGTTCGACCGCCGGGGGTGGGGTGGCGCTGCCGATCCGCAGGAGCAGGCGCTCGACGGCCGAGGTCGCGATCATCTCCTTGTCCGGGGAGATGGTGCTGACCGACGGGTTGGAGTAGGCGCCGTCCTCGATGTCGTCGTAGCCGATCACCGCGACGTCCTCGGGCACCCGCAGCCCCCGGCTGATCAGGGTGTGGATGGCGCCGAGCGCGACCAGGTCGGAGTAGCAGAACACCGCGTCCGGCGGGTCCTCCCGGTCGAGCAGGAACGCCATCGCCTGCGCGCCGTCCTTCCGGTTGAACCGGGGCGTGCCGATGATCAGGTCTTCCCGGGGGGTCAGGCCGCGCGCCAGGTGCGCCTCGCGGAAGCCCTGGGTGCGCAGCTGGGCGGCCTCGCCGGTGGCGTACGGCTGGTCGCCGATCGCGGCCGGCCGGCGTCGTCCCAGGTCGAGCAGGTGCTCGGTGGCCTGCCGGGACGCGGCCACGTCGTCGATGCCGACGTGGTCGAACGTGCCGTCGCTGGACCGCTCGCCGAGGACGACCAGCGGCAGGTTCGGATCGTGCTCGGCGAGGGCCTTCTGGTCGAGGCCGAGCGGGCTGAAGATGATCCCGTCGAAGAGCAGCCGGCGGGAGCCGTGGGCGATGAACGCGCGCTCGTGTTCCGGGTCGCCGTCGGTCTGGTCGATCAAAACGTTATAGCCGCCGGCCCGGGCCGCTCTTATCACGCTCTGCAGTAACTCCGAGAAGTACGGCGTGTCGAGGTACGGCACCACCAGCGCGATTTGCCCGGAACGTCCCTGCGCCAGGTTGCGCGCCAGCACGTTGGGCCGGTAGCCGAGCTCCTCCACCGCGCGCTGAACCCGGACACGGGTCCGTTCGGTGACGTTCGCGTACCCGTTGACCACGTTGGAGACGGTTCGACTGGAAACCCCGGCCAGCTCCGCCACGTCACGTAGCGTGACTTCTCGACGCAATGTGCCCCCTCTGCCCGCGCCAAGTTTCCGGCAGGTTACCCCTTGCCGTCGTTTGGACGTCCGTGCATGCTGTTTTGCAGCGCTGCAAAAGCGTAGCAACCAACGCGAGCAACAGATGAAGAGCTGATTTGCCGACCCCCGGTGTGCCAGCACCGGAGGCCGGCTTCTGACCCATCACTTAATCTTGTGAGGACCCAGTGAACGTCAGAAAGTTTAGTGTACGGCGGACCGCCGCAGCCGCGGTTGCGGCTGTGACCGCACTGACTCTCGCCGCCTGCAGCAGTGGCTCCGACGCCGGCACCGACCAGGCCTCCGGCCCGGTGACCGTCAAGGTCTGGGCGTGGTACCCGGCCTTCCAGGGCGTCGTCGACCTGTTCAACAAGACCCACACCGACCTCAAGATCGAATGGACCAACGCCGGCGCCGGCCAGGACGAGTACACCAAGCTCCAGACCGCGCTGAAGGCCGGCAAGGGCGCGCCCGACGTGGTCATGCTCGAGTTCCAGGAACTGCCCACCTACCAGCTCACCAAGCACCTGGTCGACATGGGCAAGTACGGCGCCAACGACCTCAAGTCCAGCTACGTCGACTGGGCCTGGAAGCAGGTCAGCCAGGGCGACAAGGTGTACGCGATCCCGGTCGACGCCGGCCCGATGGCGATGCTCTACCGCGAGGACCTCTTCAAGCAGTACGGCCTGACCATCCCGAAGACCTGGGACGAGTACAAGGCGCAGGCCGAGAAGCTGAAGACGGCGGCCGCGGGCAAGGCGTTCATGACCGACTTCGGCGGCAACGACGGCGGCTTCATGACCGGTCTGATGTGGCAGGCCGGCAGCAAGCCGTACACGTACGACCCGGCGAACCCGTCGAACATCGGCGTGTCGGTCAACGACGCCGGCGCCAAGCAGGTCGCGACGTACTGGGAGGGCATGGTCAACTCGGGCCTCGCCGACACCAAGGCGTACGGCACGACCGACTTCTACAACGGCCTCGGCACCGGCAAGTACGTCACCTATCTGGCCGCCGGCTGGGGCCCGGGCTACCTGGCCAGCGTCGCCAAGACGACCGCCGGCAAGTGGCGCGCGGCCCCGCTGCCGCAGTGGACCGCCGGTGCGAACGTGCAGGGTGACTGGGGTGGCTCGTCGTTCGCGGTGACCGACCAGGCGAAGAACCCGGAGGCGGCCACCAAGGTGGCGATGGAGATCTACGGCGCGAAGAACACCGACGCCTGGAAGATCGGCATCGACGAGGCCTACCTGTTCCCGACCGCGACCCCGGTCCTCGAGTCCGAGGCGTTCCTGAAGAAGAAGTACGACTTCTTCGGCGGTCAGACCGTGAACGACGTCTTCGTCCCGGCCTACAAGCAGATCGCGCCGTTCGCCTGGAGCCCGTTCAACAGCTACAACTTCAACCAGCTGACGACCGGGATCAACGGCGCCATCGAGAAGAAGACGTCCTGGACCGCGGCGCTGGACACGGCCCAGGCCAACATCACCCAGTACGCCACCCAGCAGGGCTTCAAGGTCCAGTAATGACGCAGGTGGAAACCCGGTCCGCGGCCGCTTCGGCGGTCGCGGGTCCCGCCCCCCGCTTCAAGCGGGGCCGAGAGGCCGCGACCGGCTGGTTGTTCGTGCTGCCGTTCGTCATCCTGCTGGTCGCGTTCCTGCTGCTGCCGATGGCGTACGCGTTCAAGCTCAGCCTCTACCGGTCCACCCTGATCGAGGGGGAGCACTTCGCCCTCTTCGAGAACTACACCCAGGCGTTCAAGGACCCGCTGGTCCGCGAGGGTGTGCTGCGGGTGATCCTGTTCGGGCTGGTGCAGACGCCGGTGATGATCGGGCTCGCGCTGCTCGCGGCCCTGCTGATCGACCACGCGACCTCGCGGTTCTCCCGGTTCTTCCGGCTCGCGGCCTTCGTGCCGTACGCCGTGCCGGTCGTCATCGGCACGCTGATGTGGGGCTTCCTGTACAGCCGGGACACCGGGCCGCTGAGCTCGGTGCTGCACATCGACTTCCTGTCCAGCAACGTCGTGCTGGCCTCGCTCGGCAACGTGGTGACCTGGCAGTGGGCCGGCTACAACATGATCGTGCTGTACGCGGCGCTGCAGGGCCTGCCCCGGGAGGTCTACGAGTCGGCGCGGATCGACGGCGCCGGCCCGGCCCAGATCGCCTGGCGGATCAAGACCCCGATGATCTCCTCGGCGATCGTCCTGGCCACGCTCTTCACGATCCTCGGGACGCTGCAGTTCTTCACCGAGCCGCTGATCCTGCAGCCGCTCAACCCGGGCTCGATCACCCAGCACTACACACCCAACGTGTACGCGTTCAACCAGGCGTTCTCGTTCCAGCAGTACAACTACTCGGCCGCGATCTCGTTCCTGCTCGGTGCGGTGGTCTTCGTCGGGTCGTACATCTTCCTCTTCGCGACCAGGAAACGGAGCGCGCTGTGAACAGCAAGACCGAGCGCGCCGGAATTGTGCCGCACATCGTCATGGGCGTGATGGCGATCTACTTCCTGCTGCCGTTCTGGTGGCTGCTGGTCGCCGCGACCAAGGACAACGACGGGCTGTTCCTCTCCGCGCCGCTGTGGTTCTCCGACTTCCACCTGATCGACAACCTGAAGACGGTGTTCTCCCAGGAGAACGGGATCTACCTGGTCTGGCTGCGGAACTCCGCGCTGTACGCGGTGGTCAGCGGCGTCGGCGCGACGATCGTCTCGGCGCTCGCCGGGTACGCGTTCGCGAAGTTGCGCTTTCCCGGTCGTACCAAATTGTTTGCTCTGTTGTTGGGTTTGATCATGGTCCCGGGGACGGCGCTGGTGCTGCCCACCTACCTGCTGATGTCGCAGGCCGGACTGGTCGACTCGATCTGGGCGGTGATCCTGCCGTCGCTGCTGAACCCGTTCGGCGTCTACCTGCTCCGGGTCTACACCCACGAGTCGCTGCCGGACGAGATGCTCGAGGCGGCCCGCATCGACGGCGCCGGCGAGCTGCGGGTGTTCACCAGCGTGGCCCTGCCGGCGATGCGCCCGGCCCTGGTCACCGTGCTGCTGTTCTCGATGGTCGCGTCGTGGAACAACTTCTTCCTGCCCCTGGTGATGCTCAGCGACGACCATCTCTTCCCGCTCACGGTCGGCCTGCGCACCTGGTACATGTCGGCGACGATCGGCAACGGCGGCGAGGCCCTCTTCAACGTGATCGTGACGGGCGCGCTGGTGGCCATCGTGCCGCTGGTCGCCGCCTTCCTCCTTCTTCAGCGTTACTGGCGCGGTGGCTTGACCATCGGCGCCGTCAAGTAGCCTTTTTAAAGGGAAAACACATGTTTCGTGCGCATGTCGCATTGAATCCGGCTGCCGTCGTGGCGCCCGTCAACCGCCGGACCTTCGGCTCGTTCGTCGAGCACATGGGCCGCTGCGTCTACACCGGAATCTACGAGCCGGGCCACCCGAGCGCCGACGAGGACGGTTTCCGCACCGACGTGCTGGCGCTGGCCCGCGAGCTCGGGGTCTCGATGATCCGCTACCCCGGTGGCAACTTCGTCTCCGGCTACCGCTGGGAGGACGGCGTCGGCCCGGTCGAGAAGCGCCCGCGCCGCCGTGACCTGGCCTGGCGCAGCATCGAGACGAACGAGGTCGGCATCGACGAGTTCGCCAAGTGGGCGGCGAAGGCCGACGTCGAGATCATGTACGCGGTCAACCTCGGCACCCGCGGCGTCCAGGAGGCGCTGGACGTGCACGAGTACATCAACCACCCGGAGGGCACCGAGCTCTCCGAGCGGCGGCGGGCGAACGGGGCCGAGAAGCCGTACGGGATCAAGCTCTGGTGCCTCGGCAACGAGCTCGACGGGCCGTGGCAGACCGGGCACAAGACCGCCGAGGAGTACGGCCTGCTCGCCGCGTCCACCGCGCGGGCGCTGAAGTCCGCCGAGCCGGACCTGGAGCTCGTCGCCTGCGGCAGCTCCAGCTCGTCGATGCCGACCTTCGGCGCGTGGGAGTCGACGGTGCTGGAGCACGCGTACGACGTGGTCGAGTACGTCTCCTGCCACGCGTACTACGAGGAGCACGACGGCGACCTCGGGTCATTCCTGGCCAGCGCGTCCGACATGGATCACTTCGTGAACAGCATCGTGGCCACCGCGGACGCGGTCGGCGCGCGCCTGAAGAGCAAGAAGAAGATCAACCTCTCGTTCGACGAGTGGAACGTCTGGTACCTGTCCCGGTTCCAGAACGCGCCGCTCCCGAACGAGTGGGAGGTCGCCCCGCGGGTCATCGAGGACCAGTACAACGTGGCCGACGCGGTGGTGGTCGGCAACCTGCTGATCTCGCTGCTCCGGCACAGCGACCGGGTCACCGCCGCCTGCCAGGCCCAGCTGGTCAACGTGATCGCCCCGATCATGACCGAGCCCGGCGGCCCGGCCTGGCGGCAGACCATCTTCCACCCGTTCGCCGTCACGTCCGCGCTGGCCAAGGGCGATGTGCTGGAGACCCGGATCGACAGCCCGACCTATCAGACCGCGAAATACGGCGAGGCCGACCTGGTCGACGCGGTCGCCACGCACGACCCGGCGACCGGCGACGTCACGCTCTTCGTGGTCAACCGGTCCACGTCCGAGCCGGTCGAGCTGACCGTGGACCTGTCCGCTTTCGGCGCCGGCCTGTCGGTCGCCGAATCGGTCACCCTGACCGATGACGACGTCCGCGCCGCCAACACCCGGGACGAGCCGGACCGCGTCACCCTCCGCCCGACCGCCGACCTCGCGGGCGGCGCGGTCACCACCGACGGCGCCACGGTCACCCTCGCCCTGCCCCACGTCTCCTGGACGGCCCTCCGCCTGACCCGCTGATCCTTCAAGATCAAATTCTTTCTTGCCTCGGCTGCGGCCGATAACTGATCGTCGCTCCCGCGGGGACCCTTCCGGGCCTCGCAGGGCGCGGGGCGCCCAAGAACGCGAGGCCCGAAAGGGCGACGTCCGCGGGTGGTTGCGGTTCAACCCGCAAAACCGGAACGAGGCCCGCCGCGGGATGCGGCGGGCCTCGCTGTGGAGCTGCGGGTCAGAACGGGCTGAACGTGATCGCGGCGGTGCGCGGGTCGCCGTCGTGGACCAGGGACTCCTGGTTCTGCACGTCGTCGAAGGCGAACGCGTAGGCCTTGCCGTCGACCATGTTCGCGTGGATCACCTTGGCGTACAGGTTGGCCGGGCTGCCCTGGTAGAAGTCGGCCGCCGTGCCACTGGGCTGCGTGTCGAGCCGGCCCAGCGTGGTCCGCTGCATCGCGGCGCACAGGGTCCGGGCGATCGGGCCGACGACCTGGTCGTTCGGTGCGCCGAGGGCGCCGTCGCAGCCCCAGACGTTGGCCGTGGACGGCTTCGTGAACGACGCGACCACCTTGCCGGACGTGTCGGTGAAGCTCATCACGGTGCCCGCGGTCCGGCCGGTGTACTTGACGCTCGGCTGGTCGGTGAACGGCGTCACGGTCAGGTTCTTCGAGCTGTACGCGTTCCAGGCACTGTTGATGTACGAGTCCAGATAGGTCGGGCTCATCAGGCCGGCGTCGGCCGCCTTGCCGGGGGCGAGCACCCGCAGGACCGTCCCGTCCGCCCGGGTCACGACGCTCTTGGCGAAGTCACCGTCCGCCTTGATCGCGTTGATCACCTTCTGCCGGCCGTTCGCGACGACCTCACCGGTCGAGCTGGTCGTGCCGCTGCCGCCGGTGACGCTGACGATGTGCGGGATCGCGAACATGTCCACCTGGGAGCTGTTCAGCCACAGGCCGGACGAGTTGACGGTGAACTCGCTCCAGTCGAACAGGATGTCGTGGTTCGGGTCGCCGCCGGCCCACGGCGCGGGCTGGACCAGGCCGTCCGTGGTCAGCCGGAAGTCCAGCTTTTGACCGAAGGAGAAGTAGAGCCGGCCGGACAGGTTCCGCGGCACCCGGATCGTGGTGCTGCCGCCGTTCGCCGGGCCGTTGATCGAGACGTCCGGCGCCGGGACCGGGGTGGCCGCGCCACCGGACCACGCGGTGAACGCGCCGGCCTGGTTCACGTAGCCGAGCTTGCCGGTGTCCAGGTTGACGCCGAGCACGTACAGGTGGACCGCGTCGCCGCGGCCGGTCTTGTTGGTGACCGTGACCGGGAGGGTGTCCTCCCGCGGCGGGACGGTCGCCTCCTTGGTGGCGGTCTTCGTCGCGGTCGCGGTCGCGGTGGGCGCGGCGGTCGTCGGGGCCACGGTCACGGTCCGGGTCGGCGTGACGGTCGGCGCGGTGGTGGCCGGCACCGTCGGCGCGGTCGCCCCGGCGTCGCCGCAGGGCTGGCCGTTGAGCTTGCAGTTGACCGGCTGGCCACCGGCGCCGACGAATCCGAACGTCACCTTTCCGTCGACCGGAATGGCGCCGTTCCAACTACGATTCGTGAATGTGCGGTGACTGCCGCTGGCCGTCATGTCGGTTTCCCAGAAACTGCCGACGGTCGCCCCGGCGGGCAGGTCGAATTCGACTTTCCAAGCGGTCATGGCGGAGGTTCCGCCGTTGCTCACGACCACCTCGTCCTGCCAGCCGGTGCCCCAGTCGGACACCGTACGCAGGGTCGCCGTGGCCGCGGCGGCCGACGCGGGCAGCGCGATCCAGGCGGTGCCCACCGCAGCTACGGTCGCCAGCGAGGCGAGCAACAACGTTCTTTTCCGGCGCATTGACAATCGCCTCCGGGGGAAGGTGGACGGGGCCTTCATTATGTGAAGCCGGTCCGGATTCCCGCCTGTTGTTTAAGGTTCCTTTAACGTCGACGACTTTCCCGGGAATGGATAACACTTTCCCCGGAGATTTTTCTTGAGCGGGACTGCACGAACGCGTACGGACGGGCTATCGTACGGTTTCAGCGCTGCACCGGGGCTGTCCGCACGCGTTCTACGTGCCACCGCCCCGTGCCACCACCGAATCCGCCGTCAGCAGGAGATCGGATGACCACCGCACTCGACGCGATGATCGCCGCGCAGCCGGCCGCCCTGGACGCCCTCGCCGACCCGGCGCCGACCGCGAAACCGGCCGAGCTGCTCGACCCGGCCTCCCGGATCTGGCTGGTCGGCACCGGCACCAGCCAGCACGCCGCCGAGCTGGGCGCGCACGCGCTGCTCGACGCGGGGCGCGACGCCCGCTGGGTGCCGGCCTCGCAGTTCACGCCACGCCTGGTCCGGGGTGGGGACGCGGTCATCGTGATCACGCATACCGGGGAGACGCCGTACGCGCTGCGGGCCCGGCGGATCGCGCTGGACGCGGGCCTGCCGCTGGTCACGATCACCGGCCCGGAGACGATCGAGATCCCGGACGCGATCCGGACGCCGGTGGTCGAGGCGTCCGAGACGTACACCGTCAGCTACACCGCCGCGCTGACCGTGCTCGCCCAGCTCGCGCACCACCTCGGCGCTCCCGGCCTGGGCAAGGCCGCGATCCGCGCGACCGCCGAGCGGATCCGGGCGGTGCTCGGCTTCCCCGGGCTGGCCGGCGTCCCGATCCCCGGCCGGGCGATGGCGATCACCGGCCCCAGCGCGTGGTCGGTGACCGCCCGGGAGGGCGCGCTCAAGATCCGCGAGGGCGCCCGGATGCTCTGCGAGGGCTTCGACCCGGAACGCCTGCTGCACGGCGCGGCGGTGCCCTACACGGCCGCCGACTCGCTGCTGGTCCTGCAGCCGTCCGCCGACCCGGACGGCCTGACCGCCGCGGTCGCCGAGGCCGCCCGCCGGGAGCACATCCCGGTGTCCACCCTGGTCGAACCGGACCTCGGCCTGCCGGACCTGCTGGCCCAGATCCCGATGACGGTCCGGCTCCAGATGCTGGCGCTGCGCTTCGCCCGGATGCGCGGCCAGGACGCGGACGTCGCGATCACCGGCGCCTGGGCCGACAAACCCCTCTGGCGCATCGGCTGACCTCCGCCCCCGGCCGCCGCCGCCCTCGTTCGCCCGGGCCTGTAGCGCGCCGCCGCCCTCGTTCGCCCGGGCCTAGGGCGTGTTTTAGAAGTTGGGTTTTGCCGGTGAGGGTCACGGCGTGGCGGTCATCGATAACTGAAGAGGTCTCCGGTAAGTGGTTCAGCGACCAAGCTAGAACTTCATACCGGAGACCTCGTGGCCACCTTAGCGGTGACGACGCGGCATGACCTCACCGACGCTCAGTGGCAGCGGCTTGCTCCGTTGCTGCCTGCCGTGTCGGGGAACGGGCGGCCGCCGAAGTGGACGAAACGGCAGCTCATCAACGGGATCCGCTGGCGGATCCGGAACGGGGCTCCGTGGCGGGACGTCGCCGCCGTCTATCCGCCCTGGCCTACCGTCTATGGACTGTTTCGCCGCTGGCAACGCGACGGCACCTGGGACAGCATCCTGGCCGCTCTGCAGGCCCATGCCGATGCGGCCGGCCGGATCCGCTGGGACATCAGCCTCGACTCGATGACCAGCCGCGCCCATCAGCACGCGGCCGGTGCTCGCCGCGACGGGCAGTTGCAGAAGGAGCCGCCCGGCGGCGTGCACACCGAACCTGATGATCACGGCCTGGGGCGGTCGCGGGGCGGGTTGACCACCAAGACGCATCTGGCCTTGTGAGCAGGGGCAGAAGGTCATGGCGTTCATCGTGACCGCCGGGCAGTGCGGGGACAGTCCGCAGTTCATCCCGGTCCTGTCCAGGATCCGGGTCGGCCGGCCCGGCGGTGGCCGGCCCCGGACCCGCCCCGACACGGTCCTCGCCGACAAGGCCTACACCTCGAAAGAAAACCGTTCCTACCTGCGCAAACGCGGAATCCGGGCGTGCATTCCCAGTAAGAGTGACCAGGACGCCCACCGCAAAGCCAAAGGCCGCAAAGGCGGCCGGCCACCCGCTTTCGACCGGCTCGTCTACCGGCAACGCCACGCCGTCGAATGCGGCATCAACCGCCTCAAACGCCACCGCGGCGTCGCGACCCGCTACGACAAACTCGCCGTCCGCTACCAGGCAGTCCTGACCATCACCATCATCTGCGAATGGCTCTGACCTGCTTATGAAACACGCCCTAGCGCGCCGCCGCCCTCGTTCGCTCGGGCCTAGCGCGCCATCGCCCTCGTTCGCTCGGGCCAGCAGTGCGCCACCGCCCTCGTTCGCCCGGGCCGGCAGCGCGCCGCGGCCTTCGCTCACCCGGGCCCGCAGCGCGCCGCCGCCTGGTCGCGGCCCGATGCTCGCGGTCCTGGCCGGCCGTGCGGGCTTCCCCCGCGTGCTCACGGTCCAGGCTGCCCCGCGTGCTCGAACAGCACTGAGCGCCGGGAGCGTGCCGGGCGCTGTGCCCCTGGGTCGCGCCGGTTGTGGTCCTGGGTCACGCCAGCTGTGCCCCCGGCCCGCGCCCCGCTGTGCCCCTGGGCCGCGCCATAGGTGGAAAAGTGCCCGGCCCCGTAAAAGAGCAGGTCCCGCCCTCCCTGAGGGGGGCCACCGCCTCTGACGTAATTGTCGCGCGATTCGCCAAGATCGTGTTTGAGGCCTGTGGATAACCCATCGGTGTGGATAACTCCCACGTTCGTCGACTGGCTGCACGACGAGGGCGCGGGTTCGGATCTTGGGGTAGAGCGCAACCACCCTCGGACATCGCCCTGGAGGGCCTCGCGTTTTGGGCGCCCCGGCGCCCTGCGGGGCCCGGAAGGGTCCCCGCGGGAGCGACGATCAGTTATTGGCCGCAGCCGAGGCAATAAAGAATTTGATCTTGGGTTTGATCAGGAGATCGGGCGGTAGGCGACCTCGGGGTCGAGCAGCGGAGTCCATGCGGGACGCCACTTGGCGTGGCGGCCGTCCATCTCCTCCTGCAGGTTGGTGCGCCACGGGCCGGAGACGCCGTCGTCGTGCCACCAGGCCGGCCACGAGTCGTAGGACCGGTCGATCTCGTAGCCGGTCGCGGACGTCTCGATGCGCAGGAACAGCCAGCGGCCGTAACGGGGGTCGGACTCGGCCCGGCGCAGCGTCCGGACCAGCTCGGTGAGCCGGCGGAACGCCGCGTAGCGCTCCTCGTCCGGGCGGTCGGCCGGCGGGTGGTCGCCGGGCTGGGCGCTGAAGCTGGTCGCGTCCGCGTAGACCAGCAGTGAGCACCGCCCGTCCCCGGCCGGCGCGCGTTCCCGCAGCCAGCTCACCAGCGTGCCGAGCTCGTCGGTGTCCGGCGGGGCGGGCCGGCGCAGCTCGGCCGCGTCGTGCATGGCGGACCAGACCAGCCGGTCGTGTTCGCCCTGGCTGATCCGGCGAACCCGGCGCATCGGCGGCCGCTGCCCGGGGGCGATCCGCGGCGGCCGGGTGCCCGGGGTGATCCCGCCCCGGCCCGCGGCGGCGAGCGCGGCCTCGATCGCCGCGTCGCCGCCGAGCAGCGCGGTGAGGTGCCCGGCGTCGACCTCGCCGCGGATCGCGGCGTGCAGCAGGTCGGCGGCGATCTTGCGGGCGGCGCGCGGGCCGGTCGGGGTGTGCGGGCCGCGCAGCACGGTGACGGTCTGCTCCTCGGTCAGCAGCGGCGCCAGCACCTCGGCCAGGCCGTCCTCGTAGCGATGGTGGTACCGCACCCGGGACCAGCGGCCGCTCTCGTGCCAGATCACGAAGCCCAGCTGATCGCTCTCGGCCAGCGGGGTCAGGTCGGCCCAGGGCAGCCAGTCCGGTGCGCCGGTCAGCGGGTCCGCGGCCGGGTCGGTGGAGACCGTCGCGTGGTGGTCGCGATGCGCTCCGTAGAGCACCGCGCGCCGGCCGTCGAGCAGAGCGAAGCGGGCCCAGCCGGTGTCCGGGGCGTCGTGCCGTGCGCCGCGCTCGTCGATGGACCACGGCTCACCACGGTCGATCCCGGTCATCGCGGCGCTCAGCGCCGCCCAGCGGGTCCAGAGCAGTCCGGGCGCGGGGAGGTCCACGTCGGTCAGCATGAGTCCACTGTGCCAAATGCCGGCGGTGGTCCGTCACCCACGGGGGGCGGTTCCCGGCCGGACGGGACTGCGGCACCGGGGGATGATCTTCATAGGACGGACAATACGTGCATCGGAGTTCTACGATGCGAGCCTCGTGAGAAAGGGGCTCTGCATGCACCTCTCGAGATCACGCCTCGTGGCCGCCGGGATCACCGGCATCGCTCTGGCCGCAAGCGTGTCCGTCCCGGCGTCGGCCGCCGCTCCGAGAACCGGGGTCGACGCGGTTCCGACCCCCAGACTCGGCTGGTACAAGTGCTACGAGATCGCCGAGTGTGCGACCGTGCGCCTGCCACTCGACTACGACCGGCCGAACGGCGCCACCACCGAGGTCGCGGTCCTGCGGGTCAAGGCCAAGGACCAGCAGCACAGGATCGGCAGCCTGTTCGTCAACCCGGGTGGGCCGGGCGGCTCGGCCACCAGTTTCGCGCTGAGTGCGCCGTACTTCCTCAGCGAGTCGATCCTGCAGAAGTTCGACATCGTCGGCGTCGACCCGCGCGGGATCGGCGCGAGCGCCAACATCAAGTGCTTCCGGTCGGTCAAGGCGCAGACCGCGGTGATCGACAAGCTCAACGTCGCTTTCCCGGTGGGAAAGAAGGAAGAGGCGACGTACGCGGCGGGCGCGCGCGAGCTCGGTAAGGCCTGCTCGTCCACCGGCAAACCACTCTCCGGCGCGATGTCGACCACCGAGGTCGCCCGGGACATGGACGTCGTGCGCCGCGCCGTCGGCGACAAGAAGCTCACCTACCTGGGCTTCAGCTACGGCACCGCGCTCGGGGAGTACTACGCCAACCTGTTCCCGGACCGGGTCCGCGCGCTCGCCATCGACGGCAACCTGGACCCGCGGGCCTGGGTCGGCGCGGGGAAGGCCGGCGACCAGATCCTGGACGCCCGGTTGCACTCGGCGGACGGGGCCTATCGGGCGCTGAAGGAGATCTTCAAGCGCTGCGACAAGGCGGGGGAGAAGTACTGCGCGTTCGCGGCCGGGGATCCGGAGAAGAATTTCGCGGCGATCGCCAAGAGTCTGAAGGCCAAGCCGATCGTGGTCACCGACGACTCGGGCACCTATCAGGTCACCTACGCGGACTTCATCGGCGCCGAGCTCAGCCTGCTCTACTCGCCCTACGCGGGGGAGGAGACGATGCAGCTGGCGGCGGACGCGGCCGCGCTGATCAAGGGCGGTTCGCCGGCGACGGCGGCCCGGGCCGCGGTGCTCGGGCGGATCCGGGCGGCCAAGGCGGTCGGGTACGACTTCCCGTACGACAACGGCTACGAGTCGACGATGGGCGTGGTCTGCACCGATGGGACCCACCCGCGGAACGCGGCGAGCTGGCCGGCGGCGACGACCGCACGGGAGCGGCAGGCGCCGTACTTCGGGAAGGTCTGGGGTTATCTGGACGCGCCCTGCGCCCGGGACACCTGGACGGTGCGGGACGAGGACGCGTACCGGGGGCCGTTCAACAAGCGGACGTCCGCGCCGGTGCTGCTGGTCGGGAACTTCTGGGACCCGGCGACCAACTACGACTCGTCCGTCGCGATGAGCCGGCAACTGCCCAACTCGCGGCTGCTCAGCAGCGACAACTGGGGGCACACCGCGTACGGGACGGGGGTCTGCGCCACCGACGCGATCGACAGCTACCTGCTGCGCGTCGCGCTGCCGGCCAAGGGCACGGTGTGCGCCGCCGAGCACCAGCCGTTCACCGAGCCGATCGACACCGGTGACACCCCGGCGACGGCGACCACGCTGGCCGCCACGGCCGGGAAGCGACTGCCGCCGGTGGTGGCGCCGCGACCGGCCTCGATCCTGGTCGGCGGCCACTGACCGACCGACGGAGGGCCCCGGGCGGCGTCAGCTGACCCGGGGCAGCTCCTCCTGGGCGGCGGCGAGCCAGTCCAGGGCGTACTCCAGGTCGGTCGCCGCGCCGCGCCGGCGGTAGGAGCGGTCCGCGCGGGCCGACGCGGCGCACGACTCGACGGCGCGGCGGGCCCGGGCGTACAGGAACGGATCGTCGATCGGCGCCGCGCGGTCCGGCGCACCCCGGGCCCGGCGGATCCGCAGCCGGCGCAGCCCGGCGCGGAACGCGTAGCCCGCCCACACGCCGGCCACCGCGATCCCGGCCAGCGGCAGCGGTCGCGCCGGATCCGGCACCAGGAGCAGCAGCGGCCCGGCGACCAGGACCCCGGCGAGGAGCGCGGCCAGCAGCGTCGTCCCGTCCGTGGCGGCCGGGGCCACCCGGTAGCGGGCGGCGGCGTGGCCCACCTCGCGCCGGACCTGGCCGAGCCGGGCGAACCCCACCCGGTCCGGGCGGTCGGCGGTCCAGTCCCGGCACTGCGCGTCGGTGATCGCCTCGCGCAGCTCCCGGTCGAGCCGTCGGAGCCGGGGCGCGACCCCGCCGGCGAACGGATCGTCCCGGATCACGGTGACCAGCCCTTGGAGAGATCGTCGAGGTAGCGGTCCAGGCAGTCGATCGCCTGGCAGAGCAGCAGGTCCGCCTCGGCCAGCCGGGCCAGCACCGGGTCGGCGCCCAGTGCCCGCCGCAGCGCCGGCGCCCGCCAGTTCGCCCGACCGGCGCGGCGCAGGCTCGCCGAGACGAGCCGGACCCGGGCCCGTTCCAGGGTGAGCGGCACCCCGGTCAGCCCCGGACCGGGCGGGCCGGAGGCGATCGGGAGCGCGGGCGTGGCACTGCGGCGGGGCCGCAGCCACACCGGGATCAGCACCAGCGCGGCGATCCCGAGCGCCACGAGCAGGCCGCCGCCGAGCACCCGGGCGAGCGCGGCCGACCCCGCCGCCACCGCGGCCGTCCCGATCGTCGTGGCCAGCACCGAGAGGGCGGCGGGCCGGCGGTTGAGCACGCCGGCCAGCACCGCGTCGGCCGCGGCGAGCCGGTCGCACGCCGAGCGGATCCAGAACTGGTCGAGGTCGCCGGCCGCCCGGACGATCTCGGCGGACCCGTCGGCGATCAGGGCGCGCACGGCGCCCAGCTCGGCGGGCAGCGCGCGGACCGGCGACATGCTTGCAGCGTCGCACCGATGTGGCGGTTGTGAACTGTCGGGTTTCCGCAACGCTCAGGTCCCCGGCGGGGCGGCCGATTGGTCCCGCCGTGCAGAGAGACTGGCTGTCGTTGCCGACCCGGACCGTGGACCGGACCAGGCTCGCCGCGGCCTGCATCGGCGGGCTGGCGATCCTGGTGCAACTCGGGCAGGTCGGCAACGCGGTGCGTTCGGCGGCCTACCACCGGGTCGCCGCCGCCTCGATCGTCGCCGTGGTGGTGCTGATCGTCGTGATGCACCGGCGCCGGCGCAGCTCCTGGTGGAGTGTGCCGGTGCTCCCGGTGCTGGTCACGCTCGGCGCGGCCGGGCTCAAGGACCCGCTGGCCGGCACCGCGATCGCGCTGGCCGCCCTGATCGTCTGCTCGCTCTACGACACGAACCGGCGCTGGCTGGCCCGGATGGCCGGGTCGCTCGTCGCGATGCCGGCCGCGGTCGCGATCTCCCCGGACGTGGTCAGCCAGGCGACCTCCTGGCACTCCCCGTCGGTGCTCGGCCTGCTCCCGCAGATCTTCCTGATGGGCGTCCTGACCAGGGCGTTCTACCTGGGCCTGGAGCGCCAGGAGCGGGCCGCGGCCCGGGACGCGAGGCTCACCCAGGCCGGGCACGAACTGCTCGCGGTGACCGACGGCGCCGAGATCCGCCGGATCGGCGAGCGGACCTCGCAGGAGCTGGTCCGGATGCACCCCGGGGTGGCGCTGCTGATCGCCTTCCGGGACACGGACGGGCTCCGGGTCACCTTCGGGGCCGGCACACCGGACGGCCTGGCCGGGCACCGCCTGGCCGGCGACGTCCCGGACGAGGCGGAGCTCACCACGCTGGTGCCCGGTTTCGATCGGTGGCACGTCGACCCGCTCGGCGGCGAGCCGGCCACCGCGCCGCTGCTGATGCTGGTCGGTGGCCGCCGGGCCGTCCCGGTCGAGGTGCTGGACGCCTTCCGCAGCCTCTCCTACCAGGTCATCCTCGCCGACGAGGCGCACCAGGCCCGGGTCGAGCTGGAGTACCGCGCGCACCACGACCACCTGACCGGACTGCCGACCCGGGCGAAGTTCCTGCGCGCGGCCGGATCCGCGATCGACGGCGGCGACCCGGTCGCGCTGCTCAACATCGACCTGGACGGCTTCAAGCGGGTCAACGACGAGCACGGGCACGCGGCCGGGGACGAGCTGCTGGTCGCGGTCGCCGAGCGGATCGGCGCGGCGACCGGCCGGGACGGTGTCGCGGCGCGTTTCGGCGGCGACGAGTTCGCCCTGCTCCTGACCGGTCCGGCCGGTGCGGACCGGGCGCGGCGGCTCTGTGCCGAGCTGTGCGAGCCGGTGCGGCTGACGGCCGGCACGGTCCGGGTCGGCGCCAGCATCGGGGTCGCGTTCGCCGAGCCCGGGGTCACCGTCGCGGACCTGCTGCGCCGCGCCGACCAGGCGATGTATGCCGCCAAGGCGGGCGGCAAGAACCGGGTGGTCTGCTACGGCGCCGTGGTCAAGGACGCGGTGGCCGTCTGAGCCAGGCCGCCGCGGCCGCCGCGGTGGGCACGGTGGGTGCCGCGGGCCGGCCGGGCCGGTCGATCATCAGCACCGGTACGGCCATCTCCCGCGCCGCCACCAGCTTCGCGTCCGATCCGCCGCTGTCCTTGGTGACCAGCACGTCGATCCGGTGCTCGGCGAGCAGCCGCCGCTCGTCCTCGACGGTGAACGGCCCCCGCGCCAGCAGCACCTCGAGTCGCCGGGGCATCGGCGGCTCGGGCGGCTCCACCGACCGGGCCAGGAACCAGCAGTCGTCCAGCCCGGCGAACGCCCGCAACGTCTGCCGCCCGGTGGTCAGGAAGACCCGCTCCCGGTTCAGCGTCGCGGCCGCTTCCGCGACCGACGCGACGCGGTGCCAATCATCGCCCGGCGACGCGGTCCAGCCGGGCCTTCGCAAGATCAGCAGGGGTACGGCGGCAGCCCCGCCCGCCGCGACCGCGTGCTCGCTCATCGTCGCCGCGAACGGATGTGTCGCGTCGACCAGGACGTCGATCCGCTCGCCGGCGAGGAACGCGGCCAGCCCGTCCACCCCGCCGAACCCGCCCACCCGGACCTCGCCGTCGGGCAGCCGCGGCGTGCCGGTCCGGCCGGCCAGCGAGCTGATCACCCGGTGCTCGCCGGCGATCAGCCGGGCCAGCTCACGGGCCTCGGTGGTGCCGCCCAGGATCAGCACCCTCATGTCCGGCAGCGGTCCGCCGAGTAGAGGTGACTGTCCGGGAACTGGCCGGCGGTCAGCGCGGCGCCGACCACGATCACCGCGGTCCGCTTGATCCCGGCCGCCTTGACCCGGTCGGCGATGTCGGCGAGCGTGCCCCGGACCACCAGCTCGTCCGGCCGGCTGGCCCGGGCCACCACCGCGACCGGGCAGTCCGCGCCGTAGTTGCCGACCAGCTCGGCGACCACCGCGTCGATCCGCTGCACGGCCAGGTGCAGGACCATCGTGGCCCGGCTCGCGCCGAGCGTGGCCAGGTCCTCGCCGGGCGGCATCGCGGTGGCCCGCTCGGCGGTCCGGGTCAGGATCACCGTCTGTGCGACCCCGGGGACGGTGAACTCGCGGCCCAGCGCGGCGGCGGCCGCGGCGAACGCCGGCACGCCCGGGGTGACGTCGTAGGGGACGCCGGCCGCGTCGAGCCGGCGCATCTGCTCGGCGACCGCGCTGAACACCGACGGGTCGCCGGAGTGCAGGCGGGCCACGTCCTGGCCGGCCGCGTGCGCGGTGACCATCTCGGCGACGATCTCGTCGAGGGTCAGGTTCGCGGTGTCGACCAGCCGGGCGCCGGGTGGGCAGGCGTCGAGCAGCTCGGCGGGGACCAGGCTGCCCGCGTACAGGCAGATCGGGGCCTCGTTGATCAGCCGGTGGCCGCGCAGCGTGATCAGGTCGGCGGCGCCGGGCCCGGCGCCGATGAAGTGCACGGTCATGGCGTCACCGTCGTTTCGCGGGGCGCGGTCATGGGGGTCACCGTCGTTTGGCGGGGCGCGGTCATGGGGGTCACCGTCCAGATCGTCACCGGCATGAAGGAGCGCCAGCCGGTGAAACCGCCCACCGGCGAGCCGCGCTGCACCGTCAGGCGGGTCAGCTCGCCGCCCAGTCTCGCGTATGCCCCGGCCAGCACGGCTTCCGACTCGACCGTCACCGCGTTCGCCACCAGCCGGCCGCCCGGGCGCAGCATTTCCAGACACTTCGCCAGTACGCCGTCGCGGGTCACCCCGCCGCCGATGAAGATGGTGTCCGGGACGGGCAGGCCGTCGAGCGCCTCCGGGGCCGGTCCGTGCACGACCCGCAGGCCGGGCACGCCGAGCGCGGCGGCGTTCGCGGTGATCGTGGCGACCCGGCCGGCGTCCGACTCGATCGCCACCGCGCGGCAGGCCGGATGACTCCGCAGCCACTCGATGCCGATGCTGCCCGAGCCGGCGCCGACGTCCCAGAGCAGCTCACCCGGGGCCGGTGCGAGTGCGGCCAGGGTGACGGCGCGGACCTCGCGCTTGGTGAGCTGGCCGTCCGACTCGTACGCGCCGTCGGGCAGCCCCGGGACCACCGGCAGAGCCGGGCCGTCGCCGCACTCGACGGCGATCACGTTGAGCGGGTCGCCGGACGGCATCGCCCAGTCGCCGGCCGAGCCGGTCAGCACCCGCTCGTCCGGGCCGCCGAGCTGCTCCAGCACGGTGAGCCGGGCCTTCGGAAAGCCCCGGGTGGTCAGGTAGCCGGCGACGGCCGCGGGCGTGTCCGCGCCCGCCGCCAGGACCAGGATCCGGCGACCCGGGTTGAGCGCCCGGCCCAGGCTCGCGACCGGGGCCGTCACCAGGCTCACCACGTCGGCGCGGGCCAGGTCCCAGCCGAGCCGGGCGGCGGCCAGCGACACCGAGGACGGGTGCGGGAGCACCCGCAGGCGGTCCGGTCCCAGGACCCGGGCGAGTGTGGCGCCGATCCCGTGGAACATCGGGTCGCCACTGGCCAGCACGCAGATCCGGCGGTCGCGCTCGGCCTCGAACAGGCAGGGGAGCGCCGGGAGCAGGGGAGTGGGCCACGGGCGGCGCGCGGCGCTGGTGGCGTCCGGCGGGAGCAGGGCCAGCTGGCGGGGGCCGCCGAGGATCAGTTCGGCGTCGGCGAGCCGGGTCCGGGCCGTACCGGAAAGGTCTTGCCAGCCTCCGGCGCCGATGCCGACGACAGTGACCACCGGTGGGGTTTCCGAACGCATCCGGTGAACCTATCCCGTCCCGGGATCCGGAATTTCTCGGTCCGAGGTTGAGCCATCCGGCGACCGCGTGCGTACGCATTCCTGACGGCTTCGAACCGAGACCGGGCTGTCACGTCGGCCGCAGGGGTGGCGGACGCCGTAAGACGACTGGTGAGCAGGTGAGGACGATGGCCATACCGGCCTTCCAGGACCAGCGTGAACTACCGGACGACGACGACGGTTACTTCGCCGGCCTGCGCGCGGATCCGCGTGACGGCTCCCGGGAGGAGGAGCGGGACTCCTGGTCCCGTGCCCCGGAACGGCCCTCCTGGGACTCCCCGTCGCGCTCGACCCCGCGGCAGGAGACCCCGTCCCGCCGCGAACCGATCCGCCGCGAGTCCCCGTCTCGGTACGACGACGACCGCCCGTCCTGGGATTCCCCCTCCCGGTCCGCGGCGCGTTACGAATCCTCGACTTCGGTGGATGAGCGTCCGTCCTGGGACTCCCCTTCCCAAGGTTCGCGTTCCTCCCAGGCCGAGCGACCCGCCTGGGACGGCCCGTCCCACGCCGCGCCGTCCTGGGACTCGATGCCGGAGTGGCCCGAGCAGGAGCCCACCCCGCAGGCCCGGCCCGCCGACCCCTACCGCCGCGGCGACATCGTCGTCGAGTCGAACACCTCGCCGACCGGCTGGAAGGTCGGCACCGGCGTCCCGGTGCCGGAGGACGACCGCCCGCCGGCCGAGGCCACCTCGGGCAACCGGCTCTTCACGGTCATGCTGTTCTTCTCCGGCCTGGCCACCAGCGTCGCGCTGTGGCTGTTCGACACGCAGGCCGGCGCGATCACCGACACCGCGACCATGATGCTGGCCGTCGGGCGGGTCTCCGGCCTGGTCGGCGGCTACCTGCTCTTCATCCAGCTGCTGATGATGAGCCGGGTCTCCTGGCTGGAGGAGTGGGTCGGGTCCCGGGACCTGCTCCGCTGGCACCGCTGGCTGGGCACGTCGCTGCTGGTCGCGGTGATCGGGCACATCGTCACGATCGTCTACGGCTACGCGCTGCTCGCCCAGTCCGGCGTCGTCGACCAGGCGTGGACCATGGTCAAGACGTTCCCGGAGATGCTCAGCGCGACGGTCGCCACCGGGCTGCTGGTCCTGCTGTCGTTCACCTCGATCCGGTGGCTGCGGACCCATCTGCCGTACGAGTTCTGGCACCTGATCCACCTCACCGGCTACCTGGTCCTGCTCCTGGGATACGGCCACCAGGTCGCCACCGGCGCGGACCTCAGCGGCCGGTTCGCCTCCTACTTCTGGCCCGGCCTGGGCGCGCTGGTGATCGCCGCCCTGGTCTGGGGCCGGATCGTCGAGCCGCTCTGGCTGAACGCCCGGCACCGGTTCAACGTCGCCGAGGTGGTCGCCGAGGGCGCCAACACGTTCTCGATCTACATCGCCGCGAAGAACCTGGACAAGCTGCCCGCGCAGGCCGGCCAGTTCATGCGCTGGCGGTTCCTGAACGGCAACGGCTGGTGGCAGTCGCACCCGTTCTCGCTCTCCGCCGCCCCGAACCGGGAGTGGCTGCGCCTGACCGTGACCGTCGCCGGCGGGCACACCTCCAAGCTGGGCCAGCTGCGGCCGGGCACGCCGATCTGGGCCGAGGGCCCGTTCGGCACGTTCACCGCGCAGCGCCGGACCCGGCGTCGCGCCCTGCTGATCGCCGGTGGCAGCGGCATCGCGCCGATCCGCGCGCTGCTCGAGGACATGCCGGCCGACACGATCGTGATCTACCGGGCCAGCCGCCCGGACGAGCTGGTGTTCCGCGCCGAGCTGGAGGAGCTGGCCGAGGAGCGGGACGCCTGGGTGCGCTACATCGTCGGCTCCCGCACCGACCCGGGCCCGCGCCGGCTGTTCACCGAGAACGGGCTCCGCGGCCTGGTCCCCGACGTGAACCGCCGCGACGTCTACCTGTGCGGCCCGCCCGGACTGGTGAACGCGGCCGTCGGGACGCTCAAGCAGCTCGAGGTCCCGGACAGCCAGATCCACCTCGACCCGTTCGAATTCTGATCCCCTCTACCCCCTACGACCTGGAGTTTCGCCATGCGCCGTAGTACCGCAGCAGCCGTCGGCACCCTCACCGGCGCGGCCCTGATCCTCGGGGTCCGCCTGAGCGTGCAGCCGCCGGCGGCACCGGCGGAAGCCGCGCCGGCCGCTCAGGAGCTGACCGACGAGCCCGCCCCGGCGGAGACCTCGGCGGGCGCGAAGAAGCCGGCTGCCTCGGCGTCGGCCGGTTCGAAGAAGAAGGAGACCGCGAAGCCGACCGAGGCGGCCGACGAGACCGGCCTGAAGGCCGGCACCTACAAGGGCAAGGCCGTGCAGAATCCGTACGGCACGGTCCAGGTCACCATCAAGGTCAGCGGCGGCAAGATCTCCAGCGCGAACGCGACGTACCCGAAGACCGGCTTCAGCGCGACGATCAACCCGAACGCGGTCACCAAGCTGAACCAGGAGACTCTGTCCGCCCAGAGCGCCAAGGTCGACACGGTCTCGGGCGCGACGTTCACCAGCCAGTCGTACGTCACGTCGCTGCAGGCCGCCCTCGACGCCGCCGGCGCCTGACCCGATGCGCCCGGCCAGGGCTGGTCGTGACGGGGCTGGTCGTGACGGGGCTGCGGGCGCCACCCCTCGCCCGCTCGCCGTCACGGATCCCTCGCCCCGCTCGCCAGGGGCCACAGCCCTTGCGTCTCGCGTCGCACCTCGGTCGCCGGCCGTCACGGTTCCCGCGTCCCGCCTCGCACCTCGGTCGCCGGGCGTCGCGGGTGTCGGGCCGCGCGCGTAGGGTCTTTTCGTGCGCCACGTCGAGCAGGTCATGGGGACCGTCGTCAGCATCGAGCTCGCCGACGACCTCCCGGAATCGCGGCTGCGGGAGCTGATCGAGTCCACCTGCGCGTGGCTGCACGAGGTCGACGCCCGGTTCAGCACGTACAAGGCGGACAGCGAGGTCTCCCGCCTCCAGCGCCGGGAGATCCGCCCGGAGGACTGCTCGGCGGACCTGCGCCTGGTCCTGGACCGCTGCGCCGACCTGTGGCGGGACACCGACGGCTACTTCGACGCGTACGCGAAGGGCCCGCTCGACCCGTCCGGCTACGTCAAGGGCTGGTCCGTCGAGGTCGCCTCGGCCCGCCTCGCCGCCGCCGGCTCCACCCGCCACCACCTGAACGCCGGCGGCGACATCCGGATGCGCGGCGCCGCCCCGGACGGCGGCCCGTGGCGGGTCGGCATCCGCCACCCGTGGGAGGCCGACAAGCTGGCCTGGGTCCTCGCGGTCAAGGAGGGCGCGGTGGCCACGTCCGGCACCTACGAGCGCGGCGCCCACGTCTGGAATCCCCGCACCGGCGCCCCGGCGACCGGACTCCGCTCGGTCACCGTCGTCGGCCCCGACCTGGCCGTGGCCGACGCCTACGCCACCGCCGCCCTGGCCATGGGCGAACCAGGCCTGTCCTGGCTCGCCAAACGCGTCGCCGACGGCTACGAGTCCGCCGCCGTCACCGAAGACGGCCGAGCGTTCACCTCCCCAGCCCTCCCCATCGCCCGCTAACCCGCGCCGTGCCCGCGCCGCGCCGTGCCCGTGCCACGCCGCACCCGCGCCGTGCGGTGCCCGCGCCACGCCGTGCCCGCGCCACGCCGTGCCCGCGTCGTGCCGTGCCCGCGCTCGCGCCGGGCGTGGCGTTCGGATCAGAACTCGGCGAACAGGTAGGGCGTCCGCCGCGGGAACAGCGCGCCCAACCGATCCACCGCCCCGCCGTCCAGATCACCCAGCCCGCGAGTGACCACCTCCACCGGATCCAGCGCCCCATACGCCAGCGCGCTGAACCCGCCCGCCGTCAACGTCGCCGCCGGGATGCCGCCCGGCTTCACCGTCAGCTGCCCGTCGTCGGCCCCGAGCGTCCACACCCCGCCGATCAGCTCGTCGCCGGTGATCTCCACGGTGATGCCGCCGTGGCCGACCCGGCTGCCGGCCAGCCCGGGCACGTCCAGCACGCGGGCCATCGGGGCGTTGTGCGTCGGATTGTCCACCGTCGCCGTGGTGGTCACGGTCATGTCGGTGCCCCACAGCTCGGGTGTCTCGTCCGCCCCGAGCAGCACCTCGACGTGCCGGACCTGGTCGACGTGCCGGGCGAAGAACTGCAGCAGCAGGGCCCGCCCGAGCGGCCCGGTGCTGAACAGGTTCGACGCGAGGAGGTCGCCGCCGTGCTCGTCCACCCGGTACCGAACGCCGCCGACCACCTCGTCGCCGACCCGGGCGAGCGCCACCCACATCGGCTCCTCCCGGACCTCCGCGGACCGGGTCTCGTCGAAGACCGCGAACCCGTGCCGGTCGGCGAGGAGACGGTGCAGCAAGACGTCGTACGCCTCGAAGCCCTCCTTGATCGGCAGGCGCTGGACCGAACCGGGAAGATCGCGCCGCAGCAGCTCGGAAAGCCCTTCCGGGGTGAACCTGGCCGTGCGGGACCGGGGGATGCCGACATAACCGAACCGGGCGTAGAAACTGGGGCGGAACGGATAGAGCGCGCTCACCGTGCAGCCCTGCTCGCGCATCTGGCGCAGCAGCCGGGTCAGCAGCTCCCGCACCAGCCCGCGGCGCCGCGCCGACGGATGCGAGGCGACCCCGGCCACGCCGGCCATGTCGTGCACCAGGTCGCGCACGTTCTGCCGCATCGGCAGGGCGGCGACGCCGGCCAGCGTCGCCCCGTCCTCCTCGGCGATCAGGCTGGTCGTGGTGGTGAAGAAGCGCATGCGCTTCCGATAGCGCTCGACCTCCTCGTCGGACCAGGGCGACGGCATGAACGCATAGGCCTGCAGGGGGAACGAGGTGGTCAGGCGCTCCTCGGCGCTGATCTGCCGGATCTCCATGCCCCACATCCAAACCGAACCGGGCGGCCTCCCGCGCGCCAAATTCCCCTCCTGTGGATAACCCGGCGTCCGCCCAGCTCACGACACGCCTGGGGACCCCGGTTTGGCGAAGTCGCAGGTGACCGGCTATCGTTTCTTCCGTCGCCAGGGAAGACCAAACGACATGCGGACGTGGCGCAGTGGTAGCGCATCACCTTGCCAAGGTGAGGGTCGCGGGTTCGAATCCCGTCGTCCGCTCGGAGAGGCCTTCACAGGTACACGTGCGGGGCTGGCTCGGTGGAGTGGCCGAGAGGCGAGGCAACGGCCTGCAAAGCCGTGTACACGGGTTCAAATCCCGTCTCCACCTCGCAATGCTTCTTCGGAAGCGAAGCCAGGGCGATTGGCGCAGCGGGAGCGCGCTTCCTTGACACGGAAGAGGTCACTGGTTCGATCCCAGTATCGCCCACGTACTGACAGCGCCCCCTGTTCGCGGATTCCGCGAGCGGGGGGCGCTTTCGTGTTGCCCGGCCGCTCCGGCAAAAGCCGATCAAGAGCCGCCCGCAAGCCGATCAAGAGTCGCTCGCATCGCCGATCAAGGGCCGGCCGCAAAGCCGATCAAGGGCCGCCCGGCATCGATGATGCGAATGATGCGAATCAACCCCCCATGACACCCCGTAACTTCGCGGCCACCGAGCGCAGCGCACCCCCAGTCCGACATGATCCACTATGGACCGGCGTACGTTCGCAGTTCAGGGCTCGTCCACGCGGACGAGCCGGCCACATCCCCGGCCCGGCCAAGGTCAAGTGTGTGAGGTATCGCCGATAGCCATCCCGACAACCGGGCGGGTACGGTACAGACCTCGCAGGCGGTGATCTTCTGCTGTTCCGGTACTACAGAAGGCGAATTGGGGAGCAATCGATGCCCGAGGCAGGCCGCTGGATGAGCTGGCTACGCGGGCGGCGGCGCGAGCAGGGCGTACCTGACGCCGTACCGGAGAAGGTCCTGACCCCGCAGCAACCGCGACCGGCGGAGAAGCCGGACCCCTGGCGGCCGGTCGCCGGTGAGTTCGCTCTGCGGCTGCTCACCCTTACGTGGGAGGCCGTTCACCACATCGGGGAAGCCGAATTCCGCGAGCAGGACGCCGAACGCCGCAAGATCCTGTTCCGGATCGACCACTCGGTGACCCGGGTCCGGCGGCTGGCGGAGAACTTGCGGGTCCTCACCGGTGAGCCGTTCGACGACCCGGACCAGCAGATCACCTCACTGCACGAGATCACCCAGGCGGCCGGCGGCGCCGTCGAGCACTACGAGCGGCTGCACTTCGGCCCGATCGCCGATCTCGCGGTGGCCGCGAACGCCGCCGACGACGTGATCCGGATCCTGACCGAGTTGATCGACAACGCCGACCGCTATTCGCCGCCGACCGAGCCGGTCAGCATCGCCGCGCACCTGACCGGCGACGGTGACGTGGTGATCCGGGTGGAGGACAACGGGATCGGCCTCAATCCGGCGCACCAGCCGTGGATCGAGTCGCTGCTGGCGGACGGGCCGGCCGCCGGTGAGCTGCAGCCGGCGCACCTGGGCCTGGCCGTGGCGTCGGTGCTGACCCACCGGCACCGTTCGCTGCGGGTCCGGCTGGTGCCGCGCCAGCCGCGCGGCACGGTCGCGATGCTGCTGATCGGGGCGGACCTGCTCTGCGAGGCGCCGCGCCCGGAGCCGGACTCGACCGCCCCGGAGCCGCCGGCGGTCCCGGCGCAGAACCAGCAGAACCATCAGAACGACGTGACCATGCTGCTCCCGGCGGTGCCGAAGCCGATGCCGCGCCGGGTGCCGGCCAGCGTCCGGACCAGCGCGCCGCCGCCCCCGGTCACCACCGAGGTCCACCAGACCGCCTGGCACGACGACGCCGCGGATTTCAACGCGGGCGTCGACGCGGCCCGGGCGAAATCCCCCCAGCAGAACTCGAAGGACCCCCATGACTGACAACCCGGATGTCTCCTGGCTGATCGGCCAGCTCGTCCGTGAGGTGCCGACGATCAGCGCGGTCGTCCTGGTCTCCGCCGACGGCCTGCAACTGGCCTCGTCCGGACATCTCAGCCAGGCGCACGCGGAGAGCGTCGCCGCGCTCGCCGCCGGCTTCCTCGGCATCACCGGCCAGCTCGGCGGCCTGCTGCAGCTCGGCGCCCCGGAGAACCTGAGCATCCGCTACCCGCACGGCCATCTGGCGTTCCTGCGGATCGACGACCCGCACGGCGAGTTCGTCGCGGCGCTGCTCGTCTCCGCTCAACCCCAGACCCAGATCGGACACCTGGGGTACGCGATGACCACGTTCAGCCAGGCGGTCGGCCACGCGCTGACCCCGGAGACCCGGCACGCGCTGCACCAAGGCACGCTGCCCGCACCGGCTCGTTGATCGGAGGCCGTTGATGGCCCGAAGGCCGGGGCTGCACTGGAAGGTGCGCCCGTACATGACCGCGCGGGGGCGAACCAGCAGCCGCAGTCCCCTCCTGATCCACACCCTGGTCTCCACCGGCAACCGCTACGACCCGGTCCTCGCCGCCAGCCTGGCCCCGGCCACCCGCTCGCTCTACGAGCAGGCCCGCCGGATGTGCTCGGTGGCCGAGCTGTCGGCGTCCTGCGGGCTGCCGCTCGGGCTCACCCGACTGCTGATCAACGACCTGCTCAAGATCGGACAGCTGGTCGTTCATGACGCTCGCCCCTCGCAAGATCTAGCGCTCCTGGAGAGACTTCGTGCCGGCCTCCTCCGACTCACCTGACGCGAGCCTGAACGGCGGGATGTCCTCGGCGAAGATCGTGATCGCCGGGGGTTTCGGCGTGGGCAAGACGACCGCGGTCGAGGCCATCTCGGAAATTCCGGCAATTCGCACCGAGTCCTGGATGACCGCCGCCGCCGCCCAGATCGACCGCCTCGATCCTGGCATCGACAAGGTCACCACCACGGTGGCGATGGACTTCGGCCGGGTGACCGTCGACGATTCCCTTGTGCTCTATCTGTTCGGCACGCCGGGCCAGCCCCGGTTCTGGCCGATGTGGGACGACCTGGTCCGGGGCGCGGTCGGCGCCCTGGTCCTGGTCGACACCAACCATCTGGAGAACTCGTTCGCCGCGGTCAACTACTTCGAGAACGACGCGGACGTGCCGTGGATCGTCTGCGTCAATCTCTTCCACGGCCTCCAGACCCACGAGCTCTCCGAGGTACGGGAGGCGCTCACCCTGCCCCCGCACGTCCCGCTGATCGCCGCGGACATCCGCGAACCGCGCAACGTCGCGCACGCATTGCTGGCCGTGGTGAACCACGCGACGGAGCGCGCCACCGCCCTCGCCGGTCAAGGCGTCGGCTTGTAGTCACACAGGAGGCATCACTGTGCGCAAGATACTCATCGTGGGGGCCGGTCAGGCCGGCCTCCAGCTCGCCCTCAGCCTCCGCGCCGAGGGATACGACGTCACCCTCATGTCGGCGCGTACCCCGGACGAGATCCGCACCGGCTGGCCCACGTCCACCCAGGCGATGTTCGACCTGGCGCTGGGCACCGAGCGGGCCTACGGACTGAACCACTGGGAGCAGGAGTCCCCACCGATCCACGGGCTGCGGCCGCAGCTCTCGGTCGAGAAGGGACAGTTGGCGCTGGCGTTCAACGCGCCGCTGGACCGCCCGGCCCAGTCCACCGACCAGCGGGTGAAGATGGCCCGCTGGCTGGAGGACGCCGAGGAGCGGGGCGTCGAGGTGGTCTACAACGCGGCCACCACCCAGGACCTGGACGCGATCACCCAGCTCGGCCGCTACGACCTGACGATCGTCGCGGCCGGCAAGGGCGACCTGGTGGCGATGTTCGACCGGGATCCGGAGCGGTCGCCGTACGCCGAGCCGCAGCGCGGCCTGGCCGTCGCCTACGTGCACGGCCTGGAGCCGGACCCGGAGTGGCCGGAGCCGCACGTCGGCTTCCACGCCCTGCCCGGCCTCGGCGAGCTCTTCGTGATCCCCGGCCTGACCCACACCGGCCCGTGCGACATCCTGTTCTGGGAGGCGGTCCCCGGCGGGCCGCTGGACCGCTGGGCCGGCAACACCGGCCGGATGGCCCCCGGGCAGCACCTCGAGATCACCCTCGACCTGATCCGCGAGCACCTGCCGTGGGTCGCCGCGCGCGCCGGCAACGTCCGGCTCACCGACGCCAAGGCCACCCTGCACGGCCGGTACACCCCGACGGTCCGCAGGCCGGTCGCGCACCTGCCCGGCGGCGGCCAGGTCCTGGGACTGGCCGACGTGGTCATCGCCAACGACCCGATCACCGGTCAGGGCAGCAACACCGCGGCCAAGGCCGCCCACCACTACCTGCAGGCGATTCTCGCGCGCGGCGACCAGCCGTTCGACGAGCAGTGGATGACGGACACGTTCGAGACGTTCTGGACCGCGCACGGCATGGCGGTCACCGGCTGGACGAACGCGATGCTCCAGCCGCTTCCGCCGCACGTCCAGCAGCTGCTCGGCGCCGCCACCGCGAACGAGCAGATCGCCCGCCGCTTCGCCTACGGCTTCGTCGACCCGAACGACCTGCTCAACTGGTTCGTCGACCCGGAGAAGTCCGCCGCCTACCTCGCCGAGGTCAGTGGTTCCTAGGATCACATTCAAGATCCGATTTGGTACGACGTGAGCACGGTGGCCGTCTCCGCATGGAGGACACGGCCACCGTGTCTCCGGGCCCGTCAGGTCCCGGTACCGGTGGTCCCACTCTGGGTGGTCCCGGTCTGACCCTGCTGTCCGGTCGTCCCTTGCTGTCCGGTCGTGCCCTGCTGATCGGTCGTGCCCTGCTGATCGGTCGTGCCCTGCTGGCCGGTCGTGCCCTGCTGGCCGTTCTGGCCGCCCATGCCACCGCCACCGAAGCCGCCGCCTCCGCCGGGCATTCCGCCGCCACCGCCCGGGCCGCCCTGCTGGGTGACGCCGGTCGAGCTGGACGAGCCGCCGACCGCGGCCATGATCCCGGCGGTGATCCCGGAACTGGCCACCGCGGTGGCCAGCACCGCGGCGATCAGGATCGTCTTCGGGTTGCGGGGCTTCTTCGCCGCGGGCCCGGGCGGGACCCAGCCACCGGTCGGCGGACCGCCCACGAGCTGCCCCGGGATCACGCCGGGCGGGGCGTTCTCCGGCTGGTCCGGGAGGGCGCCGGCGGGCGAGCCGGCGAGCTGGCTCGGCGGCAACACCCCGGTCGGCGGCCCGGCGGGCAACACCCCGGTCGGCGGCCCGGCGGGCAACACCCCGGTCGGCGGCTCGGCGGGCAGCGCGGACACCGGCGAGGTCGGGACCAGCTCGGTGGGGGGTTCCGGGTCCTCGTGCTCGGCGGTCGGCTCGGCCCACGGGTCCCGGGGCTGAAGGGTGCTCACGGCCCCGGCCGGCTCGGCGAGCGGCGGGGTCGGGGTGGTCTGCAGTCCGGTTTCTTCGTTCGCGCTCATGCGGCGACTCCTCGGTTCATCGCGGTGAGGAGATCGTCGCTGCCCGGACTATGTGGACCCTGTCCCCGATGTAGGCGTCCCCTGTCAACTTGGCCCCGACCCGCGGACCGGGTCGAGCGGGACAGGGCTGGCGCGAGCGAGACAGGGCTGGGTCGAGCGAGACAGGGCCGGCTCGACCCGTGCGGCCCGGCCCGTTCGTGGCGGCGATCGGGCCGGGCCGCGCGGGAGTCAGGTGCCGACGCCGGGCGCGGCGCTGGCCTGCTGGCCGCCGGGAACGCCGCCGTTCTGACCGCCGCCGGGGAAGCCCCCGCCGCCGGGGAACCCGCCACCGTTCTGGTTGCCCCGGCCGAACCCGCCGCCGGGACCGCCCTGCTGACTCGTTCCGGGCGGGCCGCCGCGCCCGCCGCCGGACGAGCTGTCGCTGCCGGTGAGGGCGGCCATCACGCCGGCCGTCAGGGCGGCGCTGACGACGGCGGTGGCCAGCACCGCGGTGATCAGCGTCCGCTTGAAGCTCGGCGCGCCCGGATCATCCGGCGCGCGGGGCGCGGGTGGCGCCCACGGCTCCGGGGGACCGTCGTGCGGCGCGGGCAGTCCGGTGGTCATCGGCTACTCCTGAAAGGCGATCGATACGCGTGCGCGCATCGTTACCGGACCACCTGTGCGCCGCCTGTCCGGGTTCTTGGCACAACCTGGCAGCTCAACGAAATTCCCGCTTTGGCGGTAGATGGGCGATCTTGCGTACCGGAAACCATTAGAGGACTCACGGGGAATTCTTAGAAATCGCTTCTAGGGTCGAGAAATGCTGAGTGTGGCGGTCGTGCCGTGATGACCGTGCTCCGCCCGGACGGCTCCGAACCCCCGGAGCCCGTGCCGGAGGAGCCGGCCCCCAGCCGAGTGGCCCGGTGGAACACTCCGGACCGGCGCCGCAAGGCTCTGATCGCCCTGGTCGGGGCGTGGGCCGTGGTGATCACCGTGGTGGCCTTCACCCGTGGTGGCGGCTCGGCGACCCCGCCGACGGCCGCGCCCAAACCGTCCCCGTCCGCGTCGCAGGGCCCGCTCGCGGTCTCCGCGATCTACCAGACGCTGCTGCCCTCGGTGGTGCTGATCCAGACCACCGGCCACGACGCGAAGAAGGCGCTGGAGTCGGCCACCGGCACCGGCGTGATCGCGAACGCGGACGGCACCGTGATGACCGCCAACCACGTGATCGACGGCGCCGAGACCATCAAGCTGACGTATGCCGACGGCACCTCCGCCGCGGCGAAGGTCGCCAGCGCGAACCCGGAGCTGGACATCGCCACGCTGACCCCGGCGAAGCTGCCGGAGACGCTGGTCCCGGCGGTGCTCGGCGGCGGCGTGCAGGTCGGCGACACGGTGGTGGCGATCGGCAACCCGCTGGGCCTGGTCGACTCGACCAGCAGCGGCGTGGTGTCCGGGTTGGACCGCAAGCTCACCCGGGAGAAGAACGACGACATCGCCGGCCTGATCCAGTTCGACGCGGCGGTCAACCCCGGCAACTCGGGCGGCCCGCTCGTCAACGACCAGGGCCAGGTGGTCGGCATCGTGGTGGCCCTGGCCAACCCGACCGACGCGGGCACCTTCATCGGCATCGGGTTCGCCGTCCCGATCGGCGCCGCGCTCGGCGGCGGCGACGAGGGCGACGGACGAGCACCACCCCTGTAAGCGACAGCGACCTGAGGACGGGATTCATGAGCTGGACCGATGCCCCGCCGGCCTCCGCCGGACCGATCGAGAAGGTGCTGTACGAGGTCAAGAAGACCATCGTCGGCCAGGACATCCTGCTCGAGCGCCTGGTCGTGGCCCTGCTGGCCCGCGGCCACATCCTGGTCGAGGGCGTGCCCGGGCTGGCCAAGACGCTCGCGGTGAAGTCCCTGGCCGAGGCGATCGGCGGCGACTTCCACCGGGTCCAGTTCACCCCCGACCTGGTCCCCGCGGACATCGTCGGCACCCGGGTCTATCACCAGCCGTCCGGCGAGTTCCAGGTGCAGCTCGGCCCGGTCTTCACCAACCTGCTGCTGGCCGACGAGATCAACCGGGCGCCGGCCAAGGTGCAGAGCGCGCTGCTGGAGACGATGCAGGAGCGGCAGGTCACGATCGGCCGGGAGACGCACAAGCTGCCGAACCCGTTCCTGGTCATGGCGACCCAGAACCCGATCGAGAACGAGGGCGTCTATCCGCTGCCCGAGGCCCAGGTCGACCGGTTCATGATGAAGGTGGTGATCGGCTACCCGACCCCCACCGAGGAGTTCGTGGTGGTGGAGCGGGCGCTCGCGCCGGCCGCCGTGCTCCAGCGGATCATCGACCCGGAAACCCTGGTCACCCTGCAGCAGGCCGCCGACCAGGTGTACGTCGACCCGTCGCTGATCGAGTTCGCGGTGCAGCTCGCCAACGCGTCGCGCGATCCGGCCCGGGTCGGCTTGACCGACCTCGCGAGGTATGTGACGTACGGCGCCAGCCCCCGCTCCTCGATCAGTCTCGTGCTGGCCGCGCGCGCTCTCGCGTACGTCCGCGGTCGTGAATATGTTGTTCCGGAGGACCTGGCCGACCTGGCGCTGGACGTGATGCGTCATCGGATGGTGCTCTCCTACGAGGCCCTCTCCGACGAGGTCACCGCCGACCTGATCCTCTCCAAGATCATTGCCAACCTGTCGTTCCCGGAGCCCGCCGGCCGGGGCCGCTGAGCCATGGCGACACCCTCCGACCGGCTGCTGCGGCGCCTGGAGTGGCGGCTCGGCCGCCGTCTCGACGGGCGGTTGCAGGGCGCCTACCGCACGGTCTGGCACGGCACCGGGATCGACTTCACCGACCTGCGCGCCTACACGCCGGAGGACGACGTCCGGCACATCGACTGGAACGTGACGGCCCGCCTGGACGAGCCGTTCGTCCGGCAGTACACGGAGGACCGCGAGCTGACCGCCTGGCTGGTCGTCGACAAGTCCGCGTCGATGCGCTTCGGCGGGCACGACGGCAAGGACTCGGTCGCCACCGAGCTGGCGGTCAGCCTGGCCAAACTGGTCTCCAAGGGCGGCAACCGGGTCGGCGCGATCCTGTTCGACAACGCCGCGCACAAGGTCATTCCGCCGCGCGGCGGCCGCGACCAGATCCTCCGGATCGCGCATGAGCTGCTGAAGCCCGCGCCGGCGGCCAAACCGGCCAAACCGGCCAAGCCGGCCAGGAAGTCCAAGCAGCCCGCGCCGACCACGGATCTTTCCGCGATGCTGAACCTCGCGGCGCTGACCACCGCGAAGCGCCGCAGCCTGATCTTCGTGATGTCCGACTTCATCGGCGAGCCCGGCTGGGACCGCCCGCTCGGCATGCTCACCCACCGCCACGAGGTGGTCTGCGTCCGCGTCGTCGACCCGGCCGAGCTGGACCTGCCGGACCTGGGCCTGATCCTGGTCGAGGACGCCGAGACCGGCGAGCAGATCCTGGTCGACACCAGCGACCCGCTGCTGCGCGGCCGCCTGGCGACCCAGGTCGACGCCCGGGAGGCGGAGCTCACCGGCGCGATGCGCCGGGCGGGCGTCGCCGACCACCGGATCACCACGGATCAGGACCTGATGGCGGCGCTGGTGCAGATGGTCCAGGCGTCGGGACGAGGCCGGCGATGAGCTTCCTGTACCCGTACCTCCTAGTTGTTGCCTTTCTTCTTTCAGCCGGCGCCGTCGCCGCCTACGTCTTGTTGCAGCGGCGCCGCGCCGTGGCGCTGCAGGCGGCGGGTTTCGGCACGCTGATCGGCGGCGGCTTACGGCGACATCTGCCGTACGCGTTGCTGCTCGCCGCCCTGCCGATCCTGCTGGTGGGCCTGGCCCGGCCGCAGGCCCAGGTCGCGGTCCCGCGGGTGTCCGGCACCGTGCTGCTCGCCTTCGACATCTCGAACAGCATGGCCGCCACCGACGTCACCCCGACCCGGCTCGGCGCCGCGCAGGCCGCCGCGACCACGTTCGTCGACGAGCAGCCGGCCACCGTCGACGTCGGCGTGCTGGTCTTCGGCGACCAGGCGCTGCTCACCCAGGCGCCGACCGACGACCACAGCGCCGCGTCGGCCGCGATCGCCCGGGTCAAGCCGAGCGGCGGCACCTCGCTGGGCCAGGCGATCCTGGTCGGGCTGGGCACGATCACCGGCAAACCGGTCAGCCTGCCGACCGACGGGTCCACTCCGGACACCAGCGCGCTCGGCTACTGGCCGTCGGCGACGATCGTGGTCTTCTCCGACGGCGAGAACACCGGCGGCCCGGACGCCGAGGCCGCCGCCGAGCTGGCCGCCGCGGCCGGCGTCCGGATCCAGACGGTCGGCGTCGGCACGGCCAAGGGCGCGACCGTCGAGGTGGACGGCTACCAGCTGAACACCGCGCTGGACGAGACCACCCTGACCACGGTCGCGCAGGTCACCGGCGGGGCGTACCACGCCGCCGGCGACGCGGACACGCTCAACGACACCACCAAGTCGATCGACCTCCGGCTGACCACCAAGAAGGAGCCGCTGGAGCTGACCGCCCCGTTCGCCGGGGCCGCCCTGCTGCTGCTGGCGCTCGGCGGGCTGCTCGGCACCCGCTGGCACGGAAGGATCGTCTGATGTCGTTCCACTGGCCGTGGGCGCTGGCGGCGCTGCTGGTCGTACCGCTGCTGTTGCTCGTCCGCTGGTTGCTGAACCGCCGCCGCAAGCGGACCGCGGTGACCGTCTCCAGCATCGCCCTGATCCGCGCGGCGGTGCCCGGCCGGTCCGCTTGGCGCCGCCGGATCCCGGTCTACCTGTTCCTGCTCGGCCTGCTGGCGCTCAGCGGCGCGGTGGCCCGGCCGCAGGCCCGGATCTCGGTGCCGTCCAACAACACCTCGATCCTGCTGGCCATCGACGTCTCCGGCTCGATGTGCAGCACCGACGTCGAACCGAACCGGCTCTCCGCGGCGGTCGACGCGGCCCGCACGTTCGTGAAGGCGCAGAGCGACGGCACCAAGATCGGCCTGGTCGCCTTCTCCGGCATCGCCGGCCTGCTGGTCACCCCGACCACCGACAAGGACCAGCTGCTCGACGCGATCGACACCCTGAAGACGGCCCGCGGCACCGCGATCGGCCAGGCGATCCTCACCTCGATCGACGCGATCGCGGAGATGAACCCGGACGTCGCGGCGACCGGCGCGGACCTCGGTGACGTGGCCCCGAACGCGGCCGGCGACTACGAGCCGGACACCATCGTGGTGCTCACCGACGGCTCGAACACCACCGGCGTCGACCCGGTCACCGCGGCCGAGCAGGCGGCGGCCCGCCGGGTCCGGGTCTTCACGATCGGCTTCGGCACCACCACGCCGTCCCAGATGGTGTGCACCCCCGACCAGGTCAGCGGCGACTCGTTCACCGGCGGCGGCTTCCGCGGCGGCGGCGGGTTCGGCGGCGGTGGCCGCGGCCGGGTCCAGGAGATCGACGAGGACGCGCTGACCAAGGTCGCCGACCTGACCGGCGGCCGGTACTTCAAGGCGCAGGACGCGGACGAGCTGAACGGCGTGCTCGGCGACCTGCCCAAGGAGATCGGCCTGCACAAGGAGAACGTCGAGATCAGCTTCTGGTTCGTGCTGGCCGGCGCGATCCTGGTCTTCACCGGGCTGGGACTGTCGTTGTGGTGGAACCGTGGGCCGAAGGTCGCGACAATGCGTCGATGACGCTCGACTTCGCCGACCCGGACTTCCTGGCCGATCCGTACCCGGCCCTCGCCGAGCTGCGCGCCCAGGGGCCGCTGACCTGGCACGAGCCGACCGGCCGGTTCCTGGCGGCCGGCCACGCCGAGGCGAACGCGGTACTGCGCGACCGGCGGCTCGGCCGGTTCTGGGTCGACCGGGAGCCGGCCGACGTCTGGGAGCCGTTCAACACGCTGCACCGCAACCAGATGATGGAGAACGAGCCGCCGGCGCACACCCGGCTGCGCGGGCTGGTCGCCGGCGCGTTCGGGCGCGGCCACGTGGAACGGCTCGGGCCCGCCGTCGCCGCGGCGGCGGCCGGCCTGCTCGACGCCGCCGGGCCGGAGTTCGACCTGCTCGCCGACGTGGCCGAGCCGCTCGCGGTGACCGTGATCGCCGAGCTGCTCGGCGTGCCCGAGGCGGACCGGCACCGGCTCCGGCCGTGGTCGGCGGCGATCGTGCGGATGTATGAGGTGTCCCGTACCGAATCGGACGAGGAAGCCGCGATCGCGGCGTGCCGTGAGTTCGCCGACTACCTCAGCCACCTCGCCGCTCTTCGCCGCGCCGCCCCGCAGGACGACCTGATCAGTCACCTGGTCGAGTCGCCGCTCTCCGGGGCGGAACTGGTCGCCTCGGCGATCCTGCTGCTCAACGCCGGTCACGAGGCGTCGGTGAACGCGCTCGGCGGCGGCCTGGTGGCGCTGATGCGCCACCCCGACCAATGGCGGCGGCTGGTCACCGATCGCGGTCTGGTCCCGGTCGCGATCGAAGAATTCCTTCGGTACGACCCCCCGCTGCACCTGTTCGCCCGGACCGCGGCCGCCGACGTGGTCGTCGGCGGCGTGACCGTGCCGGCCGGCGCCGAGGTGGCCGCCCTGCTCGGCGCCGCGAACCGGGATCCGCGGGTCTTCGCCGAACCGGACATGTTCGACGTCGGCCGGGACCCGAACCCGCACCTGGGCTTCGGCGCCGGCCTGCACTTCTGTCTCGGCGCGCCGCTGGCCCGGCTGGAGATGCGGGCCGCCCTGGCCGCGCTCGTCGACCGGTGGCCGCGGCTGACACTCGCCGCCGAGCCGGTGCAGCGGCCGACGTTCGTGCTGCGCGCCTTCCACGAGGTCCGCCTCACGGCTTTCGGTCAGGTCCGGCATTCGGACAGGTCTGGCTGATCGGCTGATTTGGTCCAACGTTCAATGATTCGGGCCAGGTCGAACGGATGGCCCATCGGGATCCGTACTCATGCGAGATTGGCGCGCGTGTTCGAGGAGGCCCCGATGATGGAAGAAGCATTTCTGGCGTACAACGCCGGCCACGCCGACGGCTCGGCCGGGCGACGTGACGCGCAGCTCGCCGACGACCCGGAGACCGGCTCCGACTACCGGATCGGCGTGGTCGACGGCAGCGTGGCGGCGTTCCAGGCCGAACTGGTCGCCGAGGTGCGCCGCCTCCTGGGCGAGGCGCACTGACCAGCGGTTTCAAGGGTGATCGGGCAATCTCCGGTCACCCTTGCCGGTGTGGGAGGGGACCCGCTTTGGCGTCCGGCCGGAGGCTCGGATAAGGTTTCACTCGTCGCCGGGGAGACCGGGCGGCAAATGCGGACGTGGCGCAGTGGTAGCGCATCACCTTGCCAAGGTGAGGGTCGCGGGTTCGAATCCCGTCGTCCGCTCGGATGGGCTGTTGCGGTTACATATGGCATCGGCCTGCTCGGTGGAGTGGCCGAGAGGCGAGGCAACGGCCTGCAAAGCCGTGTACACGGGTTCAAATCCCGTCTCCACCTCGCTTTGCTGTTCGGTCAGCACCTGGTCGGATCAGCACAGTGCGCGGGCGATTGGCGCAGCGGGAGCGCGCTTCCTTGACACGGAAGAGGTCACTGGTTCGATCCCAGTATCGCCCACCACGGATGACAGTGCCTAAACCGCTCTGTCATCGGGTAATTGAGGATCAAGGGCTGGCCTGCGGGCCGGCCCTCCGTCGTTTTGGTGGCTGTCTACGGCGATCGCCCCTGGCCATCGGCGCCGGACCGATCGGCGCCCGGCCCGCGAGGGGTCTGGCGGGCCGCGGCCGATCTCTGTTGACCTTAATCTGGTCGGACAACATCACGGAGGCGCACTGATGACGACCGATCTACATCTGGCGACGGAGAACACCTTCCACGCCGGCTACCTGGTGTCCGCCTGGGGCCCGGAACTCGGCGGTCACCTGATCATCCGGGACAACCGGCCGGACCAGGAGCTGCTGAAGGCGCGGGACGCCTTTCACGACGAGCACCGCGGCGCGACCGAGCTGTCCGACGCCGGATGGCGGGAGCTGGCCGAACTCTATCCGGATCTCGGGGAGAGCGATCGCGCCATGGTGGCCGCTTTCGGCATACCGGAGCGGGCGGTGACCGCCGACCCCGGGGCGATCTATCTGGGACGTGACCTGAACGGGCCGGCCGCGCGGGAACTGGTGGACCGCCTGTGGACCGGGCGGGCGGAACCGTACCTCATGGTCTATCTCGATCGGATCTTCGAGCCGTGGTGGATCGAACGGCTCGGGCAGCGCATCGTCAACGGGCACACCGCCGTCCTTCCGTATGCGAGAGGGATGCACACCATCGAGCAGATCGCCGCGACCGGCGATGCACAGATGTTCCAGCTCTCGGCCGGGGCGACGGTCCACTTCGTGGTGGAGGACGTCGACCAGGGACCGATCATCCGGGCCGAACGGCTGCGCGAGCCGTTCGGCTACCCGTCGATCTGGGCCTGCAAGGCTCAGTCGTTGCACCTGGCGTTCGAGCTGCTGATCGGGGTCGCGCGGGAGATCCGATCGGGACGGACCGAGCCGGTCGGACTCACACCCGCTCCGGTGAGCCGGACCGTGGAGTACCGCCGCCGCCAGTTCGACTCGGACGTGGCCGCCGCCGCCGTGGCCGGATACCTCGCGATGAAGTCGCTGGCCCAAGCGCCCGTGTGAATCAGCCGCCGGTGGAACCGGAGCCGGTCAGGCCCGGTCCACCGGACGTCCCGAGTTCGGCCGGAGTCCTCCGGCCGAACTCGGCCCACCTCGCCGTGCAGAGCAACGAAGGTCCGATGCCGGACCCCTGACTCCGGCCAGGGCACCGTGGCTAGCGGCCGGTCCAGCGCGGTTCCCGCTTCTCGGCGAACGCGAGCGGCCCCTCCTCCGCGTCCTGGCTGTCCGACCGCTCCCGCTCGGCCGGGTAGTCCGTAGTGAACGCGTCCGGCAGGGAGAGATGCGCGGACCGCGCCACCACTTGCTTGACAGCACGAGTCGCCAGCGGCGCGCAGGCGAGGATGTCGGCGACCCACCCCCCGACGCAGGCATCCAACTCGCCGGGCTCCGCGACCTCGTTCACCAGCCCGAGCTCATAGCCGCGCCGAGCAGTGATCGGGCGCCCGGTCAGCAGATGCCCCATCGCGACCTTCGAGGGAAGCTGCCGGGTCAGCCGGAACACCCCGCCGGCTCCGGCGATCAGGCCGCGCCGGGCCTCGGGGAGCGCGAACGTCGCATTCGCGCCCGCGATGATGATGTCGCAGGCCAGGGCCAGCTCGAAGCCGCCACCGTAGGCGTATCCGGCGACCCGGGCGATCACCGGCTTGACCAGCTCGAACCGCTCGGTGAGCCGCGGCCACCCCGGCTTCCCGCGGCTGCCGAAGCTCGACGGCGTCGCCGCGCCGGTTCGGATCCGCCCGGCCAGCTCCCGCAGATCCTGGCCCACGGAGAAGGCCCGGTCGCCGGCCCCGGTCAGCACGGCGACCCACAGCTCGTCGTCCCGGGCGAAGTCGTCCCACACCTCGGCCAGCTCGGCGTGCATCGCGAGATTCATCGCGTTCAGCACCTCGGGCCGGTTCAGGGTCACATACGCGACCCGGCCGTCCTTCTTGTAGTCGACGAACGCCGCCATCTCGGGAACAACCACTCCTCGCGGCTCATGATTCGCTCAGGTCGTGACGGGCGGCGCAGGCGACCGTTCGGGCCCGGCACAGAAGGTGATCCGGTAGCTCCCGGTCAGCGGCCGGTGCCGGCCGCGACGGCGCCGAGCTCGGCCGCCGGATTCTCCGGACCGATGACGGCGAGTGTGACCTCGGCCGCGAACGGCGCCACCAGCTCGGCGAGGGCTGCCTGCGCCGCGGCCAGACGCTCGTTCGGCGTGGCCTCGGCGGACACCCGCTCCACCATGAACACGACGTTCCGCGACTGGGCGGTGACCTTGGTCAGATCACTGTCCCGATGGTTCCAGTGCCTGGTCAGCACCTCGGTGTCCTGCGCGTAGACGATCTCGCCGGGCTTGGGCGTCGCCTGTTCGTCCGGCTCGCCCAGCGGGGTGAAGGCGTCGTTGTCCCGGGCCGGGCGGATCTCGACCGATGCCCGCAGGGCGTCCAGATCAAAGGCCCCGGCCGGTACGCCGTAGCGCAGCGACACCAGGTTGTAGGCGTTCACCGCCGGTGTGATCCGCGGGAGGACCCCCGACTTGGCCACCCGTCGGCCCAGAGCCTCCACACTCGGCCGCGCCCGTCGCGGGTTGGTGCCGAACTTGCGGTACGCGGCGTGCCACGACGCGATCGACGGCGACTCCTCGCCCGGCGCCACCCACTCGCCGGTGGCGACCTCCCGCTCGAACTGCTCCACGGCGGACGCCACAGCCGGCCACGCCTCGTCGTTGCGCACGCCCCGGGCGACGACGAAGCGCACCTGCATGTCGGGGAAATCGTGGAGCACCGCGGGATCGACGGCGACACGAACGGGCATCAGTCGGTTCCTTTCTGAGGTACGCCGCGGCGTGGCGTCTCCAACAACCGGGTCCGGTACCGCAGCCGCCGGCCGTATCCGTCCGGATCGCGGGCGAGCAGCAGGTTGTGCAGCTTGCGGATGGAATGGTGCGGCACGCCAGGCCACATGTGGTGGATCGTATGGTAACCGTCGTTGTGCGGATGCAGGAGCAGACGCTGCCATCGGCCGAGGTTGGTGATCGTGGCGTCGAAGACGGTGTCGCTGCCGGAATAGACGTGCTCGCTGGCCTCGCCGAGCAGTCGCAGCACAGGCAGCGTTCCGAAGTAGCCGGTAAGCCAGAACAGGGCGGTCAGGGCGCCACCGAAGGTGCCGAGCACCAGGTAGCCCGCGGCCGCCACGAGCACCGTGGTCGCCGCCACCGGCAACGCGATCCGGACCGGCTGCGCCTTCATCGTGGCGAACCAGCCGACCTGGTAACGGGGCAGCCGAACCAGCACATCGCGTACCAGGCCGCGTCGGCTCAACCGTTCGATGTCCAGTTCCTCGTAACGCTGGCGGTCCGGGTCGTCGGCGGTGCCGAAGCGCCCGTGGTGCAGCAGATGGCTGGTGCGGTAGGCGGCGATGGTGGCTCCGGTCGGTGCTCCGGCCAGAATCGTGGCCAGGACGTCGTTGACGGTTCGGCGCCGGCGCGACCAGTTGAAGTGCGAGCCTTCGTGCACCATGTTCTCCAGCGCCCGCATCTGGCGGCCGACCAGGATCAGCAGGAGGATCACGGCCGGTGCCAGCAGCACGTCGACCCTGATCAGCCACGCGGCGGCGAGCACGCCGCCGGCCGCCGTGCCGAGGTCGAGCACAGCCAGCGTCAGGGTGAGCGGCAGTCGGGTCCGATGCGCCTCGGCGATCGCGGTCCGCAGGTGTGCCGGTGCCGTGTAGCCCTTCGGATACGGCCGGTCGGCGGCCCGGCTGCCCCGCGCCCCGCCGTGCGATTCGACATCAAGCACCGCCACCGGCCCCCTTCCCCGACAAACCCGGCCGGCCGGACATGACCGCGGCCACCGCGTCGAGATCGGCGGAGATGGTGTGCGCCGATCCGGGCCGCGTGCCCGGGGCCGGTGCGACCGGCAGGTCGGCCCCGGTGACCAGCACGACGGCCGTCTCTTCGGGCGAGATGAGGCCGGTGGCGAGTCCGCTGCGGAAGCCGGCCAAGGCGGCCGCTCCGGCGGGTTCGCTGCGCACCTGCGCGAGGTCGAGCAGGCAGCGGACGGCGTCGTCGATCTCCGGCTCGGTCACCGTCACGAATGCGCCGTTGGCCGTCCGCACCTCAGCGAGCGTCCAGTCGCCGATCGACGGCACCGGCACCGCGATGCCGTCGGCCGCCGTGGCGGCCGGATCCGGGTCCGCGCCGGCGTCGCCGGACCAGCGGTCGGCGAGCGGGGCGCACGCCCGAGCCTGCACGCCGATGATCCTGGGTAGAGCGCCGATGGCGCCACAGGCCAGCAACTCACGGAAGCCCTTCGCCAGCCCGACCAGGGTCGGCCCGTCCCCGACCGGTACCACCGCGACATCCGGCGCGTGCCGCCCCAACTGCTCCCACACCTCGAAGGCGACGGTCTTCTTCGCCTCGATCGTCACCGGGTTGACGCCGGTGTTGCGGTCGATCCAGCCGAATCGCGCGGCGGCGGCCCGGGAGAGGTCGAACGCCGCGCGATAGCCGCCACGCACTTTGAAGACGTGTGCGCCGGCCGCCACCATGTGCTCGACCTTTCCGGGCCGGCAGTCCTCGGCCACGAAGATCACGGCTGCGATCCCGGCGGCGGCCGCGCCGACCGCGGTGGCGATGGCGGCGTTGCCGGTGGACGAGGTGGTAACCACCGTCGCCCCCTGACGCAGTCCGGCTTCGATCACCAGCGCGGTGGCCCGGTCCTTGTTGGACGCGGTCGGGCCGGTCGTCTCGTCCTTGAGCCACAGCCGTGCCGCGCCGACCGCCGCCCGCAGGTGCGGCGCCGGGCGCAACGGCGTTCCACCCACGGCGAGCGGATAGCGCACGTCGTCACCGCCGCCGGGCAACAGGCGGCGATAGCGCCACATGTCCAGCCGCCCACCCGGTTCCGGCAGTAGTTCCGGCCGGTACCGGAAGGTGAAGGTCGGGTCTCCGGTCGCGGTCCGGGCAGCGATCGCCTCATCCATGTCGCTCACCATCGGATCTGGTCACCGAAGAATCCGTCGATCGCGGTCGCCCGACCGGCCGCGACGGCGCGATCGAGGACCATCCGGCCGACCGCGATGTCCAGGACGCCGAGACCGAAGGGCGAGAAGATGGTGGCCCGATCCGGGTCGAGCTCGGACTTGCCCAGGATCACCTGGGCGAGAGTGCCGGTGACGAACTCCCGGCCGCCGGTCAGCGTCTCCGCCAGGTGTGGCGACGTCTGCGCCTTGAGGCAGTGGTCGATGTCATCGAGGACGTTGTCGGCGGCCAACAGGGTTTCCGGCGCGAGATCGCGCAGCGATACGTGCAGCACCAGCTGGCCCGCCCGGAACCGGTGCGTGGCCGGTACGTACGGGGCCAGCGCCGTCGTGGCGAACACCACCAGGTCGGCGTCCAGCGCCTCGCCCAGCTGGCCGACCCTGGCCGACCGTGGCCGACCGTCGTCGAGGTGCCGGGCCAGGGCGGCCGCCGAGGCGTCGTCGGTGTCGTGGCAGACAACCCGGTCCAGCGGCGTCCCGGTGGCGTCCAGGTATCGGCAGATGGTGCGGGCGATGTAGCCGGCGCCGATCACTCCGACCGTGGCGGGCCGGTCCGCAGTCAGGACCCCGGCGGCCAGCGCGGCCGATGCGGCCGTGCGAGCGGCGCTGATCGCGGCGCTCTCCAGCACGGCGATCGGATAGCCCGTCTCGTAGTCGTTGAGCACCAGTACCGCCGAGGCGCGCTGCCGGCCACGGCCGACGTTGGCCGGAAAGCTGGAAATCCATTTGAGACCCGCGGTCGGGCGGTGGTCGTCCACGAAAGCGGGCAACGCGATGATCCGCGAGTCCGGCTTGTCGGGGAAGCGGAGGAAGTAGCTGTCCGGGTTGACCGTGCGACCGGACTCGTGCAGCAGGTAGGTGTCCCGGACACAGTCGATGACGGCGTTCTCGGCGCCATCGAGCGCGTCGGTGACGGCGGCGTGGCCGACGATGGAGAGATTAGGCATAATTGGCGTCCTGGTCTGTCTGGGCGGTGTTCGTCCGCTCGGTCACCGATCGACGGAGACCCGTACGTCGTCCTCGATGGCGTGCATCAGATCCGGTCCGTAGCGATCGATGACCCATCGGTCGTTGTAGATCGTGTCCAGGTACCGCTCGCCCAGGTCGGGGGAGATGACCACGACCTGACTGCCGGTCATGATCCGGTCCTGCATCGCGGCGACCGCGGCCAGCACGGTTCCGGTCGAGCCGCCGATCAACAGCCCGTGTTCGCGGGCGATGCGACGGCAGATCCGTACGGTGTCGGCCTCGGGAACAGTGCACTTGGCGAAGTCGCCGTCGTCGCTGAAGATCTCCGGTCGCCGGCTGGAGCCGAGGCCGGGGATCCAGCGTGGTCCCGGCAGTCCGCCGAACGTGACCGACCCGACGGTGTCCACCCCGACCATCCGGGTCGGCGCCTCGATCGCCCGGAAATGAGCGAGGCAGCCCATCAACGTCCCCGTCGAGCCGACCCCTACGAAGACCCAGTCGGGTGCTCCGAACTCGCTTTCGATCTCGCGGGCGGTGGTGCTCTGGTGGGCCCGCGGGTTCGCGGGATTGACGTACTGGTTGAGCCACACCATGCGTGAGTCGTCGGCCAGCCGCCCGGTGATGTAGTCGATCCGGGTCTGCAGGAACCCACCGTTGCGGTCGCGCTCGGTCACCGTGACGACCTCGGCGCCGAGTGCCTCGATGCACCGCGCACTGGCGGCGTTGACGTTGGGGTCGGTGACGATGGTGAGGCGGATGTGCTCGGCGGCGCAGATCGACGCCAAGGCGACGCCGAGGTTGCCCGACGTCGACTCGATGAGGTGCATGCCCGCTCGGAGTTCGCCCCGGGCCAGGGCGGACAGCACCATCTCCCGGGCCGTCTTGATCTTGACAGAGCCGGCGGTGTTGAGCCCCTCGACCTTGAGGATCGTGTCGAAGCGCTCCTGGAATCCCGGCAGCCGGAGAAAGGCGCGACTGTCGCCCAACTGATACGCGTGGTCGGCGATCACGGCTCTTCTACCCGTGGATCGAGGGAAACAGCGCCGGCCCGTTGTTTCTGGAACCGCCGGAGGACGCCGACCGCAGGCACCTTCGAGCCAGGCGTGCGGAGGCTGGACTCCTGGTCACCGTTGAACCGCGCGCACACCGCGACGTGCGCGTCGTACGCGGTGGACATCGCCTCGACGAGTCGACCGTACGACTCGTGCACCCGCGGGGCGGCCGCATTCAGCCGCGGCTTGACCCGCCGGAGCTGGTTGAGCAGCATCCGGTGATCACGAAGCTGCAGTCCGCTGAACTTGGGATTGATGTGCGGCGGCATCATCGCGGGCCGTACGACATCGGCATACAGGGACCGGGTGAAGTCGCCCGCGTACCGCAGCGCCGCACCGGATCCGATCATGAGGACGGTGGCGTCCTCGATCAGTCGGCTCGCCTCCTCGGCGCCATCGGCCCCGCGGTCCTCTCCCAAACATTCGTCCAGGCACCCGACGGTCACCACCAGGGCCTGGATGAGCGCGAAGAACACCTGGTGGCCCAGGCGCCAGCGGATCAGCGGGTCGAGGCTGACCGGGCGGATGTCGAGTTCCGGGGGCGGCTGCTCCTCGTGGCCCAGGTCCACCCATGGCGAATCCACCGCTCCGATGCGCCACAACAGGTGGAATGTCGTCCAGAAGGACGAGCGCAGCTGGGCCCACTCCTCGGTCTGCAGGCCCACGCCCGCCGACAGCGCATCGTGCAACTGACTGCGTACCGCCTCCAGCGTGGTGCGGGTGAACACCTCGACCGGGTTGCCGATGACCCGCACCGCGCCGAAGAACTGGTCGTGCTCCTCGTAGAGGTCCTCCGGGACGCTGCGCCGCTCGGCGTCGGTATACGTGGCCGGAGCGACCGGCACGGGCAGCCGGCGCAGCGCCGCGTCCACGACGGCTAGGGCGTGCGCGTCGCTGTCATGCGGGCCGACCCGGACGACGAGACGTAGAGCGGCGACGGTCTCCTGGCTGATCAGCTGTCTGATCATGGCGGCCGAGGCGGGCAGGTCTTCGGCCTTCAACAGGTGCAGGGGTGCGACGTCGTCGCGGTGCAAAGGGCAGCCCAGAATCGCGCCGCCGGTCTCTGGCAAAGTTATTGGTGAATGCGTTGCCAATTTTTCCATTCCACCCTCGATGCAATGTTGAGCAGGCCGCTCGCGGCAGCCCGCGGACACATGGAGGCACGGCCCTGATAGGCCGCTTGACAGGTGATGTGCGCGCTGGACAATCAAGCGCAGGATTGCACGCTAATCGCAGCGCACTCCACAGGTGCCATCGAGTGCAGACATGATCTCCCCGTTTCTGAACGACGCCGGGTCGCCCGGCATTCGTCGAGTTACTGAACCACAATGGATCGCGGCGTGCAATACCTGTCGATGGGTCGGCTGCTGACGCCCCACAATTTTCGCCGTTGTGTGATAAGGGTGTTCGGATAGCGTTCGTGCGGTGCCCTCGGATGCGGTTCTTTATTAACTTTCCGCAGTCCGTTCAGAAATTCTTACCGAAGTTATTGAAGTCCGCCCGTGCGGATTTACGAGGCGCTGTGATCTGTCGGACAGCAGGCGGCGGCTCGGTCCGACGCAGCCGGGCAGGGCGAAGCGACCCCCTGCCCGGCTGCGGTCGCCGTGGCGAACGGGAGCTCGAGGTGCGCTTACGGGACGTGCTGATCGTCGGGCGAGGTGCGTTCCGGAAATCGGTTGGAGACCTTACTGGCAGGCTTGCCTCTCCGGCCTGGCCCTCATTCGATTCGATGGCAAAGCGTTCTTCGTTGCAAGCCCTTTAGCTATCGGCCACGACCCGATGCTCCGGATAGCCGGTTATCGTCTTGGTGGCGCACCATTCGGCGCCAATGGGAAGGCGATGCGCCATGCTTGACGGCGATCTGATCCTTGACGTCGTGGTGCTCAATACCGCGAATGGCGGCGGGCCTCGATGGACGGTGGTCCGTCGAGGCCCGCCGGCTTACTCAGACCGCGAGTTCTGCCGTCGTCGGCCGGTTCCGTTCGGCCCATCGCACCACGAACGGCATGATCAGGCCGACTGCGACGAAGATGCCACCCATGAGTAGCCAGCCGGGCGCACCCCACGTCACGCACAGTAGGCCGAGCAGGCTGGGCGCGATGACGTAACACAGGCCCAGCCCCATGCCGAAGACTCCGGAATACTGGCCCTGGGCGTGCTCGGGCGCCAGCCGGAATCGCAGTTCCAGCGAGCCTGCCGCGTGCCACAGCTCGCCGATCGTGTGCACGCCGACGCCGACCACCATGAGCAGGATGGCGACCCAGCCCGGCACCCCGGCGGCCGACGCGATGACCGCCATGCCGATCAGGAAGGCGACGCCGGCCCGCCGGATCACCTTGCTGGCCGCGGTGGCGTTGCCGACGCCGCGGCTGGCGCGCACCTGCAGCAGGACCACCAGTGCCGTGTTCACGAAGATCGCGGCACCGACGAACCAGCGCGGCGCGTCGGTGCGCAGGACGACCCACAACGGCAGCGCGAACACCAGTACCTCGCCCTGGATCCACATGATTCCGTCGAGGATCACGAACAGCACGTACGGCTTGTCCTTGAGCGCGATCCACCGGCCGACCTCGGGCGGCGATGGCAGCGGAGCCAGGTGCGGCAGCCGGAGAATCACCAGGGCGCAGACGACGAAGGTCAGTGCGTTGCCGACGATGACCACGTGATATGCGGTTTCCGTGTCGAACTGCACCACCACACCGGCCGCCAGCGCACCGAACGTCCCGGCGAGGGTCGCCACCGACCGCAGGTACGACCGGAACTTCGGCACCTCGTCGCCGCCGAAACGACGGACCATCGGGCCGCGTGCCGCGCCGCCCGACGAACCGGCCAGGTCGGTGACGGTCACTGCCAGCGCGAAGGCGAGGAACGAATGGGCGAACAGCAGCGAGGTCATCGCGGCCGCCTGGACCAGAAGTGTCAACAGGAAGATCTCCCGCGGGCCGCGTCGGTCGGCGAGGTGCCCGACCGGGATGCCGGCGACCAGGCCGAGGATGGCCGCGACGCTGAGACCGAAGGCGGTCTGCTGGACCGAGAGGTCGATGACCCGGATCGCGTACAGCGGCACAGTTGCCAGGAAGGCGGCGGTGCCGAGGTTGTTGACGAAGGTGCCGATGGCCAACGAGCGCTGAGGCCCCGGCTCGGGTAGCAGCCCCTTGCGGACCAGCCAGGATCGACTATCGGATGCGGCCGGATCAGGTCCTTCCGCAGTGTCGGTCGATGTGGTCGGGACTTGACTCACTCGTGACTCCCATATGTGTTGGAAAGGTGGTGCCGAGATCGGAGGTGCGTCGGTCAGGACGAGCCGAGCCGTTCGTTCAGGGCCTGGGCGATCGTCAGCAGCGGCTTCGCGGCCGGTGATGCACCGATGGCGGCCAGCGGCGCCATGTCGAGCAGTTGGTAGTGCGTGCAGTCGATGTGCAATTCGTCGATGACACCGGTGACGTACGGTCCCCAGGTGCTCGCGGCGGTGAGGAGTTCGTCCTTGTCAGCGGTGGCGCGCACGAACAGCAGGTCCCCGCGGTAGGCCGTGGGCACGTGCCGGGGCCGGATCTGCTGGTGGTAGCGCAGTGCGCTGACCACCATCTTCTGTTCGTCGCCCTCCAGCGCGTTCAGCACCGGTACGCCGTTCGGACCACCGGCCGCCAATTCGGCGATCTCGGCCGTCACCAGCTCGGGATCTCCGGCCACGTAACGGAGGAACTCGGCCGGCACCGGCGTGCCCGCCGTCTCCTCGTCCCAGATCATCTCGGTGTCGAGCACGCTGAGGAACGTCACCCGCTCTCCGGCCGCCTGCAACTGCACCGCCACCTCGTGCGCCACGACGCCACCCAGCGACCAACCCATCAGCCGGTACGGTCCGTGCGGCTGAACCGAGCGGATCCGCGCCGTGTATTCCCGGGCCATCAGGGCCAAGGTGTCCGGCCGCTGGGTGGTCATCGCCAGGCCGAGCGACTGGACGCCGTACAGCGGGATCTCCGGATTGAGGTGCCGCAGCAGCCCGCTGTAGACCCAGGCCAGGCCGCTTCCCGCGTGCAGACAGAACAGCGGCGGCTGCGACCCGCTCGTACGCATCGGGTACAGCACGTCGAAGGCGTCGCCGATGCCGCCGGTGACCAGCCACCGGGCCAGCCCACCCGGGGTCGGCGCCTCGAACAGCGCCCGCACCGGTATATCGCAGTCGAATGTCGAACGGACCCGGGCGACGAGGCGGGTGGCCAGCAGGGAGTGTCCACCGAGGTCGAAGAAGTTGTCGTCGACGCTGACCGCCGGCCGGTCCAGCAACTCGGCGAACAGGTCGCAGACCATCTGCTCCTGGGCGTTGCGGGGTTCGGTCCCGGCCGCCGTGGCGCCGAAATCCGGCGCCGGCAGCAGCGCGCGGTCCAGCTTTCCGTTGGCGGTCAACGGGAGCCGGTCGAGCGCCACCACCGCGGCCGGCACCATGAACGCCGGCAACCGGGCTCCGACGTACGTGCGCACCGCTTCCGGCATCCCGGCTTCGGTGGTGCCCACCGCCGGCACCACGTAGGCGAACAATCGCAGGTCACCGTGCGCGTCCGCGCGGGCCACCACCGCCGCCTGGGCGACGCCGGGGACGGCTTCCACCGCCGCGCGCACCTCGTCGGGCTCGATCCGGAAACCGCGGACCTTTACCTGGTCGTCGGCCCGTCCCTCGTACCGCAGGGTTCGGTCCGCCGTCCATCGCACCAGGTCGCCGGTGCGGTACATCCGTACGCCCGGCTCGAACGGACAGGCCACGAAGCGTTCCGCGGTCAGCCCGGGCCGGGCGTGGTAGCCCCGGGCCAGCCCGGCGCCGGTGACGTACAACTCGCCGACCACGCCGGGCGGCACCGGCCGCAGCCCCTCGTCCAGCACGTACGTCCCGGTGTTCGCGATCGGGGTGCCGAGCGGTACCTGTCCGTCCGGTGCCGATCCGGCGGTGATCGCCGTGGTGAGGACGCCGATGGTCGTCTCGGTGGGTCCGTAGTGGTTGAAGATCTGCCGGCCGCCGGCCACCCTGAGCAGTTCGCGCATCCACCCGGGCGCCGCGGCCTCGCCACCGAGCACCAGTGACCGGGCCGGCAGCACCCGCTCCAGTCCGTCGACCGACAACGCCGCGAGATGTGACGGCACCGCCTTGAGGTAGTCGATGCGGTGGACCTTCAGGTAGTCGGCCACCGCGTCCGGGTCGGTCACCGCCTCGGCGTCGAGGATGTGCAGTTCACCACCAGTGGCCAGGGCGGCGAACAGCATGGTGTTCCCGAGGTCGGTCACCTGCGGCTGCAGCAGCGCGTACCGCCCACCGGGCCGGCCCAACGAGAGCCGCCCGGTCGCCGACGCCACGTAGTTGCTCAAGGAATGGTGGGTGACCGCGACGCCCTTGGGGCGCCCGGTCGATCCGGACGTGTACATCACATAGGCCAGCGCGGTCGCCGGGACGTGCACCCGGGGCCGGGTTGCCGGATACCGCTGGACCTGCTGGAAGACGCCGGGATCGTCGAGGCGAATCGGGTGGACACCCGGCGGCCACGGCACGTCCGCCGGAAGGTGTGCACCGAGGACGGTCGCGGCTCCGCTGTCGGCGAGCATGAAGGCGATCCGGTCGGACGGGAAGGCCGGATCCACGGGCAGGTAGGCCGCGCCGGCCTTCCAGACCGCCAAGATGGCGGCAATGGTGTCGGCGCCGCGTGGCAGACACAGCGCCACCACGGACTCCGGCCCGATGCCCTGGGCCACGAGATGATGGGCCAGCCGGTTGGTGAGCACGTCCAGTTCGGCGTAGGTGGCGGACTCCTCACCCACGATCAGCGCCCGGGCCGACGGCGTGTGCTCCGCCCACTCGCCGAACCGGTCGGCGAGCAACTCGGCGGGGATCGGCGAGGAGGTGTGGCTCCACCCGGTCAGCAGCGACTGCCGCTCGACCGGGTCGAGGATGTCGACCGCGCCGAGCCGGGTGTCCGGGTCGGCGGCCATCGCGGCCAGGACCCGGGCGAACCGGTCGAACATCCGGCGTACGGTCGGCTGGTCGAGCAGGTCCGTGGCGTACCGGACGTAGGCCCGCAGCGCTCCCCCGGGGGCGCCCTGCAAGGTGATCGAGAGGTCGAACTTCTCCATCTGTGGGGCCGTCGAGATCTCGGAGATCTCCACTCCGGGCAGGTCGAGGGCATGGTCGTCGGTGCCCAGGTCGACCTGGAGCAGGATTTGGAAGAGTGGGTTGCGGGCGGCGGAGCGTGGTGGGTTGATGGTTTCGACGATGCGGTCGAATGGGATTTCTTGGTTGGCGTAGGCGGCGAGGCTTGTGTCGCGGACTCGGGCGAGTAGGTCTCGGAAGGTGGGGTCGCCGCTGGTGTCGGTGCGCAGGACGAGTGTGTTGACGAAGAAGCCGACGAGGTTGTCGAGTTTTTCGTCGTTGCGGCCGGCGGCTGGTGTGCCGATCGGGATGTCGGTGCCTGCGCCGAGTCTGGTGAGCAGGGTTGCCAGGGCGGCGTGGGCGATCATCGACATGGTGGTGCTGGTGAGTCGGGCGAGTCGGGTCAGGCGGTCGTGCAGTGAGGTGTCGAGGTCGATGGTGAAGGCTGCGCCGCGTCCGGATGCGACTGCGGGTCGGGTTCGGTCGGTCGGGTAGTCCAGTTCTACCGGTAGGTCGGTCAGTGTCTGGCGCCAGAATGCGAGCTGCGAGTTGATCAGTGAGTGTGGGTCGGTTTCGTCGCCGAGTAGTTGTCGTTGCCATTGGGCGTAGTCGGCGTATTGGACTGGTAGTGGTGTCCAGGTTGGGGCGTGGCCGTTGAGGCGGGCGTGGTAGGCGTGGGTGAGGTCTCGCCGGAATGGGCCCATTGATTCGCCGTCGCTGGCGATGTGGTGGAACAGGATGAGGAGTACGTGGGTGTCCGGGTTTTCCTGGATCAGGGTTGCCCGGAAGGGTGGTTCGGCTGAGAGGTCGAAGATGTGGTTGGTGAGGTCTCGCAGCACGGTGTCGGTGTCGGTGTTGGTGGTTGAGGCGTGGTGCAGGGTTACCGGTGTGGCGGGTAGGACGATTTGTACGGGTTCGCTGTCGATCTCGCGTAGGACCGTGCGCAGGCTTTCGTGGCGGTCGGTGATGTCGGTCAGTGCCGCTTGTAGTGCTGGTATGTCGAGTGGGCCGGTCAGGCGCAGGCTTACCGGCATGTTGTAGGTGGAGGTGGCGCCTTCGAGTTGTCCGATGAACCACAGCCGTTGTTGGGCGAATGACATCGGGATCGGGCCGGTGCGTGGTGCCGGTTCCAGTGTTGTCCGGTGTGCTGGTGTGCCTTCGTCGAGACGTGTTGCGAGCAGGCGTACTGAGGGTGCTTCGAAGACGGCTCGGACGGACAGGTCGATGCCGAAGGCGGAGCGGATCCGTGCGACCAGGCGGGTTACCAGCAGCGAGTGCCCACCGAGGTCGAAGAAACTGTCGTCCACACCCACCTGAGCGGCACCCAGCACATCCGCGAACAACTCGCACAATCGCGCCTCGGCCGGGGTGGTCGGCTCGACGCTTTCCCCGGCCGCGACCTGCGGCGCGGGAAGAGCACGGCGATCCAGCTTCCCGTTCGACGTCAACGGCAGGGTGTTGAGAATGATCATGGCGCTGGGGATCATGTAGTCGGGCAGGACCTCCCGGGCATGCGACTCCAGCTCCGCCAGCTCGACACCCGGGTCCACCACCACGTAACCCACCAGGCGTTTGTCACCCGGCCGATCCTCGCGCGCCACCACCGCCACCTGACGCACCCCGGCGCAGCCCGCCAGCACCGACTCGATCTCCGACAACTCGATCCGGAAACCACGAATCTTCACCTGCGCGTCAGCACGACCCACAAAATCCAGCAACCCGGCCGACGTCCACCGCACCCGGTCACCCGTGCGATACATCCGCGTACCCACGACACCGAACGGATCCGCCACGAACCGCTCCCCGGTCAGATCCGCACGGTTCAGATACCCCCGCGCCAGACCCGAACCAGCCAGATACAGATCACCGACCACACCCACCGGCACCAGATCCAACGCGTCATCGAGGACGTACGCCGACATCCCGTCGAGCACCTGGCCGAGGGGTACGACGGACGGCACCTGGTCCGGCCGATCCCAGCGTGCGGTGGCGGCGAACAGCGTGGTCTCGGTCGGGCCGTACGCGGTTCGCACCCGGATTCCGGGACATGCCTCCAAGACCCGGCGGATCGCGACCGGTGAGGCGATGTCGCCACCGGTGAAGACCTCGCTCACGCCGGCGAAGCACTCCGGCTGTTCCTCGGCCATCACCCGGAACAGGCCGGCCGACACATCCAGGGCGGTGATTCGCTCGGTGCGGATGAGATCGGCGATCTGCTCCACGCTCAGGTTCGGGTCGGGCGCGATGACGGTCGTTCCGCCGTGCAGCAGCGGGTACCAGAACATGTAGGTCGACGGGTCGAACTCGTACGGCGTCACCATCAGCACCCGATCGTGCGTGCCGGACCGGAACAACGAGTCGTCGAGCAGGTCGAACACGTTCTGGTGGCTGACACCGACGCCCTTCGGGCGCCCGGTGGAGCCGGATGTGTAGATCACGTACGCCAGCTGGTCCCGGCCGCCGATCACGCCGGGGTCCTCGCCCGGGCCGTCCTGGTCCTCGTCGTCCGCGACCACCACCACCGGCACCGCGGGTAGGCCGCGATCGCGCATCTCGCGGTCGGTGACCAGCACCGTCGTGCCGGACTCGGCGAGCACCCCGGCCATCCGGTCGAGCGGGAACGTGGCCTGCAACGGAAGGTAGAAGGAACCGGTCTTGCCGATCGCGATGAGGGCGACGACGAGCTGGACGCTGCGGCCCATCAGCATGGCCACCGGCCGCTCCGGGCCGGCACCGGCTGCCAGCAGGCGCTGCGCGAGTCGGTTGGCCAAGTGGTCGAGCTGGGCGTAGGTCAGGCGGTGCCCGGCGCAGCTCACCGCCTCCGCGTCCGGTGTACGCCGTACCTGCCGGCGGAACTCCTCCTGCAAAGACACGCCGGTCGACCCCGCACAGGTGAGGGGCCCGCCGGTGCCCAGGCGGATCAGGTCGGCACGGGCGGCTTCGCCGAGGAGGTCGATGCGGCTCAGGTGCTGTTCCGGGTCTGTCGCCGCGGACTCCAGGATCCGTACGAGGTGGTCCACCATCGACCGCATCGTCACCTCGTCGAAGAGGTCGGTGGCGTAGTTGATCGTGGCGCGGAGAGGGCTCGGCCCGTCGTCGGTCGTCGGTGCCGAGATGTCGACGGTGAAGTCGAAGCGGGCCAGGTCCTGGAACTCGGTTGTCTCGGACACCTGGAGTCCGGGCAGGTCGAGGGCATGGTCGTCGGTGCCCAGGTCGACTTGGAGCAGGATTTGGAAGAGTGGGTTGCGGGCGGCGGAGCGTGGTGGGTTGATGGTTTCGACGATGCGGTCGAATGGGATTTCTTGGTTGGCGTAGGCGGCGAGGCTTGTGTCGCGGACTCGGGCGAGTAGGTCTCGGAAGGTGGGGTCGCCGCTGGTGTCGGTGCGCAGGACGAGTGTGTTGACGAAGAAGCCGACGAGGTTGTCGAGTTTTTCGTCGTTGCGGCCGGCGGCTGGTGTGCCGATCGGGATGTCGGTGCCTGCGCCGAGTCTGGTGAGCAGGGTTGCCAGGGCGGCGTGGGCGATCATCGACATGGTGGTGCTGGTGAGTCGGGCGAGTCGGGTCAGGCGGTCGTGCAGTGAGGTGTCGAGGTCGATGGTGAAGGCTGCGCCGCGTCCGGATGCGACTGCGGGTCGGGTTCGGTCGGTCGGGTAGTCCAGTTCTACCGGTAGGTCGGTCAGTGTCTGGCGCCAGAATGCGAGCTGCGAGTTGATCAGTGAGTGTGGGTCGGTTTCGTCGCCGAGTAGTTGTCGTTGCCATTGGGCGTAGTCGGCGTATTGGACTGGTAGTGGTGTCCAGGTTGGGGCGTGGCCGTTGAGGCGGGCGTGGTAGGCGTGGGTGAGGTCTCGCCGGAATGGGCCCATTGATTCGCCGTCGCTGGCGATGTGGTGGAACAGGATGAGGAGTACGTGGGTGTCCGGGTTTTCCTGGATCAGGGTTGCCCGGAAGGGTGGTTCGGCTGAGAGGTCGAAGATGTGGTTGGTGAGGTCTCGCAGCACGGTGTCGGTGTCGGTGTTGGTGGTTGAGGCGTGGTGCAGGGTTACCGGTGTGGCGGGTAGGACGATTTGTACGGGTTCGCTGTCGATCTCGCGTAGGACCGTGCGCAGGCTTTCGTGGCGGTCGGTGATGTCGGTCAGTGCCGCTTGTAGTGCTGGTATGTCGAGTGGGCCGGTCAGGCGCAGGCTTACCGGCATGTTGTAGGTGGAGGTGGCGCCTTCGAGTTGTCCGATGAACCACAGCCGTTGTTGGGCGAATGACATCGGGATCGGGCCGGTGCGTGGTGCCGGTTCCAGTGTTGTCCGGTGTGCTGGTGTGCCTTCGTCGAGACGTGTTGCGAGCAGGCGTACTGAGGGTGCTTCGAAGACGGCTCGGACGGACAGGTCGATGCCGAAGGCGGAGCGGATCCGTGCGACCAGGCGGGTTACCAGCAGCGAGTGCCCACCGAGGTCGAAGAAACTGTCGTCCACACCCACCTGAGCGGCACCCAGCACATCCGCGAACAGTCCGCAGAGGATCTCCTCGACCGGAGTGCCCGGCACCGATCCCGCGACCGTGCCGGCGGTGTAGTCGGGCGCCGGCAACGCCCGGCGGTCCAGCTTCCCGTTCGACGTCAACGGCAGCCGATCCATCAGCACCACCGCCGCCGGGACCATGTATTCCGGCAGCAGCCCCCGGGCGTGATCGCGGATCCGAGCCGGCAGTTCCTCCCCGCCGACACCGTCGGCCGCGACGACGTAGGCGACCAGGCGGGTGTCGCCGGGCGGATCCTGCCGGGCGATGACAGCGGCCTGGGCCACCCTCGGGTCGGTCTCGATCGCGGACTGGACCTCGCCCGGCTCGATCCGGAAGCCCCGGACCTTCACCTGGTCGTCGGCCCGGCCGAGGAAGGTCAGCGTCCCGTCGGTGTTCCACCGCGCGAGGTCGCCGGTACGGTACATGCGCTCGCCGCCGGTCTCGAACGGGCAGGCCACGAACCGCTCGGCCGACAGGTCCGGCCGGCCGCGGTAGCCGCGGGCCAACTGGGTCCCGGCCAGATAGAGCTCGCCGGGAACACCGGCAGGGACCGGCCGCAACGCGTCATCGAGCACGTACGCACGGGTGTTCCAGACCGGCCGACCGATCGGTGGGTCGTCCCTGTCGGCGGTCGACACGAAGGTCGCCGTCGAGTTGACCGTTACCTCGGTGGGTCCGTACGTGTTGGTCAGCCGCACCCCGTCGCCGAAGCGCTCCAGCCAGAGGGCGACCGAGTGCTGCCGCATCGCCTCACCGGCGACGTTGACCACCCGTAGGCCTGTCGGCCAGTCGATCGTCTCGCCGGCCGCCACCAGCTCGTGCCAGAAACCGGTGGGCAGGCCGATCATCGTCAGGGCCGCGCCGACCGGCCGGCGCATCAGCGTGGGCAGCTGCCCGGCCGGGTCGCGGGGAACCAGCAGCGAGCCGCCGGACACCAGGATCGGGTAGATGTCCTCGACGTGCGGGTCCCAGCTGACCGACGAGAACTGGACCAGCCGGTCGACGGGCCCGAGGCTGAAGAAGTCCCGTACCCAGAGAACCTGGCTGACCATGGCGGAGTACGGGATGACCGTGCCCTTGGGCCGGCCGGTCGAACCGGACGTGTAGATCACGTACGCCGGGTGGCCGGGCTGCAACGCGGCGAGCCGGTCACGGTCGGTGATCGGTTCGCCGGAGAGGCGGCTCAGCTCGGCGGCTGTGCCCGGCTCGTCGAGGACCACGACCGGCACGGCGTCGCCGAGTCCGGCCGCTGTCTCGCCGACCGCCACCGCGCAGATCGGGGCGCAGTCCTCGAGCATGAAGGTGAGCCGGTCGGCCGGGTAGTCGGCGTCCAGAGGAAGGTAGGACGCGCCCGCCTTGAGGACCGCGAGCAGGGCGCTGATCAGGTCAGGACCGCGTGGCACGCAGACGGCGACCGACTGTTCGGGGCCCGCGCCGAGCGCGACGAGCTTTCGGGCCAGGCGGTTCGCCCGTCCGTCCAGTTCGGCGTACGAGATCTCGAGGCCCTCGTCGACCAGAGCGACGGCGCCGGGGGTGCGCCGCACCTGGGCGGCGAAAAGCTCGGGCACCAGCGGGGTGTCCAACGCGGCCGGCACCGTGGTCCGGTTCCACTCGATCAGCGTGCGCTGCCGTTCGTCGTCGTCCATCAGGTCGACGGCGCTGAGCCGGCGATCAGGGTCCGCGGTGATCGACTGGAGCACTCGGACGAGGCGGGTGGTGAACTGCCGGGCGGTGGTCTCGTCGAACAGGTCGGTGGCGAAGCCGGTGTCGAGCCGCAGCGGTCCCGGAGCGCCGTCCTCGTCGATCCGCGTCTGCAACTCGAACGACAGGTCGAACATCTCGGTCTGAGGGGTCTCGCGCAGCAGCTGGCCCGTGACACCCGGCAGGTCGAGAGTGTCGTCGGTGCCGACCTCGACCTGCATCATGATCTGGAAGAGTGGGTTGCGGGCGGCGGAGCGTGGTGGGTTGATGGTTTCGACGATGCGGTCGAATGGGACTTCTTGGTTGGCGTAGGCGGCGAGGCTTGTGTCGCGTACTCGGGCGAGTAGGTCTCGGAAGGTGGGGTCGCCGCTGGTGTCGGTGCGCAGGACGAGTGTGTTGACGAAGAAGCCGACGAGGTTGTCGAGTTTTTCGTCGTTGCGGCCGGCGGCTGGTGTGCCGATCGGGATGTCGGTGCCTGCGCCGAGTCTGGTCAGCAGGGTTGCCAGGGCGGCGTGCGCCACCATCACCATCGTCGTACCGGTACGACGGCACAGGTCGTCCATCGCCGCGTGAAGACGGGCGGACAGATCGACCGAGAACCCACGACCGTGGCCGGATGCGACCGCCGGCCGGATTCGGTCCGTCGGGTAGGTCAGTTCCGTGGGTAGCTCGGCCAGTGCTTGGCGCCAGAAGTTGAGTTGCGAGGTGATCAGGGATTCGGGGTCGTCTTCGTCGCCGAGCAGCTCGCGTTGCCATTGGGCGTAGTCGGCGTATTGGACCGGTAGTGGTGTCCAGGTCGGGGCGTGGCCGTTGAGGCGGGCGCGGTAGGCGAGGGCCAGGTCTCGCCGGAACGGCCCCATCGATTCGCCGTCGCTGGCGATGTGGTGGAACAGGAGGAGTAGGACGTGGGTGTCCGGGGCTTCCTGGATCAGGGTGGCTCGTAGTGGGGGTTCGGCTGACAGGTCGAAGACGTGGCCGGCCAGGTCGTGTAGGAGCGTGTCAATGTCGGTGGTTGAGGTGCGGTGCAGAGTTATCGGTGTGGCGGGTAGGACGATTTGTACTGGTTCGCTGTCGACCTCACGTAGGACGGTGCGCAGGCTTTCGTGGCGGTCGGTGACGTCGGACAGTGCTTCTTGCAATGCGTCCGCGTCGAGCGTGCCGGTCAGTCGCAGGGCTATCGGCATGTTGTAGGCCGAGGTGGCGCCGTCGAGTTGCCCGATGAACCACAACCGTTGTTGAGCGAATGACATCGGGACCGGGCCCGAACGTGTCGCCGGCTCAAGCGGCACCGAGCGTACTGCTGGGCCGGTTTCCAGCCGTGACGCGAGCAGGGCGACGGACGGGGCCTCGAAAACTGTTCGGACGGACAGGTCGACGCCGAAGGCGGAGCGGATCCGTGCGACCAGGCGGGTTACCAGCAGCGAGTGCCCACCGAGGTCGAAGAAGCTGTCCTCCACACCCACCCGCGGCACGCCCAACACCTCCGCGTACAGCCCGCAGAGGATCTCCTCGACCGGAGTGGCCGGCTCGCGTCCTTCGCCCGCTGTGACCTCGGGCGCGGGCAAGGCCCGCAGGTCGACCTTGTTGTTGGGGGTGAGGGGGAGCTTCTCCAGGCGGATCATGGCGCTGGGGATCATGTAGTCGGGCAGGACCTCCCGGGCATGCGACTCCAGCTCCGCCAGCTCGACACCCGGGTCCACCACCACGTAACCCACCAGGCGTTTGTCACCCGGCCGATCCTCGCGCGCCACCACCGCCACCTGACGCACCCCGGCGCAGCCCGCCAGCACCGACTCGATCTCCGACAACTCGATCCGGAAACCACGAATCTTCACCTGCGCGTCAGCACGACCCACAAAATCCAGCAACCCGGCCGACGTCCACCGCACCCGGTCACCCGTGCGATACATCCGCGTACCCACGACACCGAACGGATCCGCCACGAACCGCTCCCCGGTCAGATCCGCACGGTTCAGATATCCCCGCGCCAGACCCGAACCAGCCAGATACAGATCACCGACCACACCCACCGGCACCAGATCCAACGCGTCATCGAGGACGTACGCCGACATCCCGTCCAACGGCCGGCCGATCGGGACCGGCGCCGGGACATCGGCGGCCCGGCGCCACGGCGCGGAACTCGCGAACAGGGTGGTCTCGGTCGGGCCATAGTTGCTGCGTACCAGCAGCCCGGGGCAGTGCTCAAGAGCGCGGCGGACGGCGACGGGGGAGACGATGTCGCCACCGGTGATGACCACGTGGACACCGGCGAAGCACTCCGGCTGTTCCTCGGCCATCACCCGGAACAGCCCGGCCGTGATGTCCACGCCGGTGATCCGCTCCTGCTGCATGAGCCGGCCCAGCCGCTCGACCGTGAGGTCGGCCTCGGGCGCGATGATCGCGGTGCCGCCGTGCAGCAGCGGGTACCAGAACGAGTAGGTCGACGGGTCGAACTCGTACGGGGTCAGCAGCAACACCCGGTCGTGGTCGCCGGGGGTGAAAAGCGAATCGCTGACCAGTTCGAAGACATCCTGGTGGGTGATCGCCACACCCTTGGGGCGGCCGGTCGAGCCGGACGTGTACATCACGTAGGCCAACTGTTCCCGCAGCCCCGGCACGTCCGGATCGGTCGATGGAAAGCCCGGCACGTCGGCGGTGTCGTCGTCGACCAGCACCGTCACGTCCGCGGTCGGCAGTCCCCGCTCCCGCATGGCCAGGTCCGTCAGCAGCACCCGGGCGCCGCTCTCCCCTACTACCCACTGCATCCGGTCGAGTGGGGAAGCATGATGCAGCGGTACGTAGTACGAGCCCGCCTTGAGAATCGCGGTCAGTGCCACCACCAGGTCGACCGTGCGGTCGAGCAGCGTGGCCACCGGCTGCTCCGGGCCGGCGCCGGCCGCCAGCAGCCGCCGGGCCAGCCGGTTGGCCTGCCGATCGAGCTCGGCGTAGGTCAGGCTGCGGCCCGCGCAGCGCACCGCGACCGCGTCCGGTGTCCGTGTCACCTGCTGCCGGAACGCCTTCTGCAGAGACGGCTCGGTGAACCTCGCCGGGTCGAGGGCACGACCGGTGCCCAGCCGGATCAGATCGGTGCGCTCGGCCTCGCCGAGGATGTCGATGGCGCTGAGCCGCGTGTCGGGATTCGCGGTGGCGACCCGAAGGACCCGCACCATCCGATCGAACAGGTGCCGGATCGTCGACTCGTCGAACAGGTCGGTGGCGAAACCGACGTCGGCCCGGATCGGCGTGGCCCCGCCCCCGGCGGTGACCGACGCGTGCAGGATCATCGAGAAGTCGAACTTCTCGTTTCGACGCTCGGCAAGGATCTCCTCGCCTCGGATACCGCCGAGGTCGAGCGGCAGGTCGTCCGTGTGGACATCGACCTGCAGCATGACCTGGAACAGCGGGTTGCGGGCGGCCGACCGGGGCGGATTGAGCGCCTCGACCACCCGATCGAACGGAACCTCCTGATTCGCGTACGCGGCCAGACTCGTCTCCCGCACCCGAGCCAACAGCTCCCGGAACGTCGGATCGCCACTGGTATCCGTCCGCAACACCAACGTATTGACGAAAAATCCGACCAGATCGTCGAGCTTCTCATCGCTGCGCCCCGCCGTCGGCGTACCGATCGGAATGTCCGTACCCGCACCCACCCGGGTCAATACCGTTGCCAGTGACGCATGCGCCAGCATCAACAACGTCGTCGCTGTACCACGGCACAGCTCAGCCATCGCCGCATGAAGATCGGCATCCAGATCAACCGAGAATCCCTGACCCCGGCCCGACGCCACCGCGGGCCGCACCCGATCGGTCGGATAGTCCAGCTCCACCGGCAGACCAGCCAACGCCGAACGCCAAAAACTCAGCTGAGTACCGATCAACGAGCCCGGATCAGCCTCATCGCCCAACAGCTCCCGCTGCCACAACGCATAATCCGCATACTGCACCGGCAACGGCACCCAGGCGGGCGCCGTGCCGTCGAGGCGAGCACGGTAGGCCAGCGCCAGATCCCGGCGGAACGGGCCCATCGACTCACCATCACTCGCCGAGTGATGGAACAACGCGAGCAGCGCATGGTCGTCCGGACCGGCATCAATCAGGGTCACCCGTAGCGGTGGTTCGGCCGCGAGGTCGAAGCGATATCCGCTCAGCTCCCGCAGCAGCCGATCCACGTCGCCGTCCGCCGCGGAAACCCGGTGCAGCGGCAAAGGCTCCGCCGGCAGCACCACCTGAACAGGTTGGCCGCCGACCTCCTGCAGCACCGTCCGCAGGCTTTCGTGCCGGCCGACGACGTCGAACAGCGCCGCCTCCAGTGCCGCCACGTTCAGTGGGCCGGCCAACCGGAAGCCGACCGGCAGGTTGTAGGCCGGAGTCGGACCCTCCAACTGCGCCGCGAACCACAACCGCTGCTGGGCGTACGACATCGGTACCGGACCCGAACGAGCCACCGCCTCCAATGCGGCCGACCGCACCGCCGGACCCTGGTCCAGGTGCGACGCCAGCGATTCCACGGACGGCGCCTGGAAGACCGTCGCCATCGGCAATTCGACGCCGAAGGCGTTGCGGATCCGATAGACCAACCGGGTGGCAAGCAGGGAGTGCCCACCCAGGTTGAAGAAGTTGTCCTCCGGGTCAACCTCGGGCACGCCCAGAACGTCGGCGAAAAGGTCGCACAGTCGGGCCTCGACGTCGGTCCGCGGCGCGCGGCCGGAACCGGGTGCCCGGCCGGCCGAGTAGTCCGGAGCCGGTAGTGCCTTCCGGTTCAGCTTCCCGTTGACGGTCAGCGGCAACCGGTCCAGCCGGACCATTGCCGCCGGCACCATGTACTCCGGCAGGAGAGCGCGCAGGTGTGCCGCCAGACCGGGCTCATCGAGATCCTCGTCGGCGACCAGATAGCTGACCAGCCGCTTGTCTCCCGGCCGGTCCTCCCGCGCCAGCACCACCACCTGACGCACACCCGGGAAACCGGCCAGCACCGACTCGATCTCCGACAACTCGATCCGGAAACCACGGATCTTCACCTGCGCGTCGTCACGACCCACGAAGTCCAGCAGGCCCGTCGATGTCCACCGCGCCCGGTCTCCGGTGCGATACATCCGCTGACCACCACCGCCGAACGGATCCGCCAAGAATCGCTCGGCGGTCAAGTCCGCACGATTCAGGTAGCCCCGCGCCACACCGGCGCCGCCGATGTAGAGGTCACCGACGGTACCCACCGGAACCGGACGCAGGCACTCGTCCAGGACGTACGCCATCGTGTTGATCATCGGAGCACCGATCGGCGGCGGCCCGAACACCGGCTCGTGGTCGGTCCATCCGGTGGCGTAGACGGTCGTCTCGGTCGGCCCGTACATGTTCACCAGCCGCTTCGCCGAGACCGCGGCCTTGATCACCCGGGCGGCGTGCGCCGGGAGGGCCTCGCCGCAGAGCACCACCGTGTCGGTCGAGATCCGCAACTGTCCCTCGGTGACCAGTTGGGCGAGCACCGAGGGCACGCCGCTGATCAGCGTCGGCCGCGGCGCTTCGTCCGGGCGTTGGGCGAGGGCCAGCAGATTCTCCTGGATCTCCACGGTTCCGCCCCAGACGAGCGGGCTGAACAGCTCGAAGACCGACACGTCGAAGCTGAGCGAGGTGGTGAACAGGACGTGGCCGAGCTGCCGGCGGCCGAACTCCCGGACCGCCCACAGCATCAGGTTGGTCATGTTGGCGTGGGTGATCGCGACGCCCTTGGGCTGGCCGGTCGAGCCCGAGGTGAAAATGGTGTAGGCGACGTTGCGGGGGTCGAGCGGGGCGACCCGGTCCCGGTCCCGGGGATCGGTGTCCGGGCGCGCCGCCAGCTCGGCGGCGGTCTCGGGAGCGTCCAGATCCAGCCGGATCACGCCGGCCGCACGGCAGGCGGCCGCGACTGCGCCGCCGTCGTCCCCGCCGATGGCGAGGGCGGGCCGGGCGTGCTGCACCATGTAGGACAGGCGATCGCCGGGATAGGTGGGGTCCAGCGGAAGGTAACCGGCGCCCGCTTTGAGCACGGCCATCACCGCGGTCACCAGATGGGCGTCGCGCGGCACCGAGAGAGCGACCAGGTGCTCGGGGCCGACGCCCCGGTCGATCAACAGGTGAGCGAGGCGGTTGGCTTGCCGGTTGAGCTCCGCGTAGCTGACCGAGACACCGTCGGCCCAGACAGCGACCGCGTCCGGGGTGGCCACCGCCTGGGTCTCGAACATCGCGGCCACCGATCGGGCGCCGGACGGCGGTTCGATCGCGGTGTCGTTCCAGCGAACCAGGTCACGGGCGAGTTCACCGGCGGCGTCGGCGCGCCCGACCACCTCGAGACGACCGTCCGGATGACGCCGGGCCAGGTCGCCGGTGCGAAACATACGTGATCCGGCCGCACCGCCGGGTTCGGCGACGAAATTCGCCGCGGTGACAGCCGGGCCGGTGAGGTATCCACGGGCGAGTCCGGCGCCGGCGAGGTAGAGCTCGCCGACCTCCCCGTCACCGACGGCGGACAGCTTCTTGTCCAGCAGGTATGCCCGTACCTCCGGGGCCAGGTCAGCCGCCGGCCGGTGTTCGGGCACCTGGTCGGCCGCGGTCCATGCCGCCTCGGCCACCGAACGGCCCAGTTCAGCCGGGCCGTAAGCGGCCCGGACCGTGAGGCCGGGGCACTCGGGCAGTACCCGCCGCGCGATATCGGCGACCTCGGGATCGAACCCGGTGACGACATCGCGGACTCCGGCCAGGCAACCCGGTGCGTCGATTGCCAGCGCACGGAACATGTCGGTCGGGAGGGCGACGCCGGTGACCCGCTCCGATCCGAGCAACGCCGCCAGCCGATCGGCGCTGAAATCGGCGTCGCCGACGAGGACGAGGGTGCCGCCGGTCAGCAACGGATGCCAGAACAGGCCGCCGACGGCGTACGGGGCGAGGAGCGCGAAGCGTTGTTCGACCCCGGCCGTGTGCCCACCGAGACCACCGGTGACCGAACCGTGCGTACAGGCGACGCCGACCGGGTCAGCCCGATCCACCCGGTAGAGCACGTAGGCGATCCGGTCGGCGCCGGCCGGCTCGGTCCGCGCGGTGTCCAGGGCGAAGTCGATGGCTTCGTCCGGCTCATCGAGCAGCAGGGTCACCGGCACAGCGGGCCGGGACCGCGGGTCGACCGTCGAATCGGTCAAGAGCACGACAGCCTTGCTGTCCGCAGCGATGACGTCCGCCTGCGCGGCGGTGAGTGCCGGCGGCAGCGTCACATAGAACGAGCCGGCTTTGAGCACGGCCAGCAGCGCCACCGCGAGGTCGACCCCGCGGCCGGTCCGGACCAGGACCGGACGGTCCGGAGCCGCCCCCGCGATGACCAGGCGCCGGGCCAGTCGGCCGGACTGCTCGTCCAGTTCCTGATAGGTGAGACCACGACCGTCGGCCCGTACCGCCACCAGGTCGGGTGTTCGCCGGACCTGCGTTTGAAAGGCCTCCTGCACCGAACCCACGATCATTTCTCGCTACTCCTAGAAAGGGAGATGTTGTCGACCGGGCGGACGACCGCACGCCGCGGCGACGGCCCAGGAGTACTCGACCGGGCCGTAATTTGGTCTGTCGGGGGAATCGCGGACTGAAGTGTGGCGACTGCGGGCCGGCGGCCCGGCGGGCCGGAACCCAGCCGTGCCGTCGCCGCCGGCCACGTCGGTCAGACTTGCGAAGCTCGGCGGCTAACGCGCCGCTTCCATCTGGACAACCAGGCTCCGCGGCCGCATGTCGACCCAGTTCTCGTTGATGTACGTCATGCAGGAGGAGCGGTCGGACTCGCCGAACGCGACGGTCCAGCCGTCCGGGACAGCGGTGAACGTGGGCCACAGCGAGTGCTGGCCCTCGTCATTCACGAGCACGAAGAAGCGACCGTCGGAGTTGTCGAATGGATTGGCCATCGAAGGATCCTTACTCCGTGGACTGGGGGCACCCGGGCCGAACCCAGCAGGCGATACCTCATCGGCCAGACCGGCAGGTGAGGTGGAAGGCGAGGGGACCGCGGAGCCGGCGCGGCTCCGCGGTCGGCCGAGACTTGGGCGGTGTTACTTGACGCCGATAGTGAGGCCGTGCTCGTACGGCAACCCGGCAACTGTGCTGACGGCCTTGAAGCCGACGCCGCGCAGCCAGTTCTCGTAGTCACGAGCCGGGTACGCCATGCCTTGGCCACTGGCGAGCACGTTGAAGTACAGCCCCAGCCGGGCGCCGAACAGGCCGGTGGTCTCGTCGTCGGAGACGTTGTAGCCGTACACGAAGACCGTGCCGCCGTCCGGCAACACGTCGTAAGCCTTCTTCAGCTGCCCGACGATCCGGTCCTCGTCGAAGATCTCCAGCACGTGGCTGAACAGGACGGCGTCAGCACCGGACGGGAAATCGTCGGCGAAGATGTCGGCCGGGTGGAGGGCGACGCGGTCCGGAATGGCCGATGCCGAGGCATCCCCCAGGCGAGAAACGCTGGGCATGTCAACCACGGTGCAGCGCAACTCCGGGTGGCGGGTGGCCAGCCGGAGCGAGGTGGTTCCGTCGCCGCCGCCGATGTCCAGGAGGTGGCGTACGCCGGCGAACTCGGGGCGCTCCACCAGCGCGTCGACCGATCGCAGCGTGAACGCGCTCATCGCGCGGTGGAAGACCCGCTCCAGGTCGGGATTGCGGGCGAGCCGCTGATAGAGGGTCGGCTCGTCGCCGGGGTACACCTCGAGCGCCGTGTTCCGCCCGGCCCGCAGCGCCGTCGTCATCTGGGCGAAAGCGGGATAATAGACCTCTTTCCACCCGACGAGAATGTGACCCCAGCTGTCGTCGGCGTCGGTCGCCAACAACTCGGCGGCGACCTCCGAATTGCGATACAAACCGTCGTGGCGCTCGAGCAACCCGGTCGCACAGACCGCCTGTAACAGGACCCGGAGCTGGTGTGCGGGCACACCGGTGTATTCCTGGATCTCGGTGAATCCGGAGTCCGGATGTTCGGCCAGAAAGCCGTAGATGTTGAGTTCCACCGCAGTTGTCATCGCATTGAAAAGCGCTGGTGCGTTGACGAGCAGATGAAACCGCTCAAGAATTGAATCATCGCGCAATGGTGCCATTAGATGCCATCTCCCCGTGTCAATGCCCGCTTTGGCCAGCATGGCATCACGAGCATGCAACCGTATGAATGCAAGGGCAACAAGGCCGCAGATCTATGAAATATGTCACATGCTTGATCGTCGATGTCTCTACCAGCATCAGCAGGAAAGTCTTGCAATCTTGTAGGAAAGTCGCAGGTCGCACGCGCAGGTAGGCGCCCACGCGGGGCCCATGAAGTCCACTTAGGAAAGCAGTGGCAAACGGAACCGGGTTGACCTGCCGCTATGGCTCTGGGCGGTGAGTTTCGCTGGAACGCGTCGGCTCCGAACGCCGCCTCTGATCCGATGAGGCCATAGGGGACACACAGGCTTCTCTGAGTCGCGGACCGGCATTGCGAGGACTTGGGCCCGTGTGCTTTTATGTCGATCATCGCACCGAAGAGTGTCGATCAGCTGCGAATAGCATGGGCCGCCTGCCGGCGCGGTCCCAAAATCACGAGTGGCACTCGTGCGCTATTCCAGAACACGGGGGAAGTATGCATCTGAATAGCTATGACGAATGGTCACCTCTACGCGAGGTGATCGTCGGCTCTGCGCGGAATTATATTTCGCATGAACGTGAGTTGTCGTTCGACCTGTTCTTTCACGACAACATCGTCAACGACAACGCGTTCCGCACCGAGTGGTACTACCCGCGACTGTCGCAGCGTGACGCCACCGCACCGCGGGCCACGCCCATCAAGCAGCAGTACGTCGACGAGCTGGCCGAGGATCTCGATGGCATCGCCGCCGCGCTGGCCGGACTGTCGGTCACCGTGCTGCGGCCGATGGACCTGCCCGACTCCACCGGGACGGTGCGAACGCCGGCCTGGGCGGCCTCGACGGTCCCCGCGCTGAACGTCCGGGACAACACGCTGATCGTCGGCGACGAGATCATCGAGACACCGCCGATGATCCGCTCGCGCTATTTCGAGACGCAGCTGCTCAAGCCGATCTTCCAGGAATATTTCCGCCACGGCGCACGGTGGTCGGTCATGCCCCGGCCGCTGATGACCGACGCATCGTTCGATCTGTCCTACGTCCGGGACACCTCGGCCGGCGGACCGACCGAGGTGATCCACGACCCGCGGCCGTCGCCGTACGACGTGGGCCACGAGATGATGTTCGACGCCGCGCAGTGCCTGCGCCTCGGCCGGGACATCATCGCCAACGTGTCGACCGCGAACCACGCGCTCGCCTGCGACTGGCTGGAACGTCACCTCGAGGGACGCTTCCGCATCCACCGGGTGCACCGGCTCAGCGACAGCCACATCGACAGCATGGTCCTGGCGCTGCGACCCGGCACGCTGCTGGTGCGGTCGCCGGCCGTCCTGGACAAGCTCCCGGAAGCGCTGCGGCGGTGGGACATCATCGTCCCGCCGGTACCGCGGAGCAACAACTTCCCCCGGTACGACGACGACGACCTGGTCCTCACCAGCAAGTTCATCGATCTCAACGTGCTCTCGGTCGACCCGGACACGGTTCTCGTGAACGAAGCCTGCCCCGAGCTGATCCGCGAACTCGAAGACCACAAGTTCACCGTCGTCCCGGTTCGCCATCGCCACCGGCGGTTGTTCGGCGGCGGATTCCACTGCTTCACCCTCGACACCGTTCGTGAGGGTGGCCTCGAGGACTACCTGAGCTGAGGGCGACGGTCGGTCAGCAGGACCACCGGCGCGGTTCCCGCGTCTCGGCCTCCTTCGTCGCCTGTCCCGGCGACGGAGCGCCGACTCCTCATACATCCGCAGGTCCATCGCGTTGAGGACGTCGGCCGGGCCAGCGTGACCCGGCTTTGGTGCAACCAACTTTCGGCAGTACCGCCGAAAGTTCGTATCACGCTGCAAACCAACTTTCATCGAAAAACTGTCAGCACTTTGTCCACTTCGGAGGACCAGCATGCAGGTCGACGAACGGGACCAGACACGCGGGACACCTGGTTTCCTCACTTCCACCCGGATCACCGGGGTCGGCACCGCGGTGCCGACCACGTCGTACGCTCAGCAGGAGGTGCTCGACGAGTTCCGGATCGACGATCCCCGAATCCGGTCGGTCTTCCTGCAGAGCGCGATTGAGCGTCGGGGCCTGGTTCTCCCGCCCAAGGACGCCGAGGGCGCTTACCGGGTCGAGTCCCAGGGTGAGTTGCTGCGCAAGCACACTGCGCACGGCATGGCGATGGCCCGTGAGGCGATCGCGAAAGGCCTCGCTGACGCCGGCGCGACTCTGGCCGACGTCGGGTATCTGTGCTGCATCACCACCACCGGGCTCCTCACCCCGGGCTTCTCCGCCCTGCTGGTCAAGGACCTCGGCATCGACCGGCACTGCTCCCGGCTCGACGTGGTCGGCATGGGGTGCAATGCCGGACTCAACGGGCTCACCGCCGTCGCCTCGTGGGCCCACTCGCATCCGGGTCAGCTCGCGCTGATGGTGTGCATCGAGGTGTGCTCCGCGGCGTACGTCATCGACGGCTCGATGCGGACGTCGGTCGTCAACAGCCTCTTCGGCGACGGTTCGGCGGCTGTCTGCGTACGTGCCGGCGGAGACGACGGCGGCGCCGGTCCGGAGCTGCTGCGCTTCTCCAGTTGCATCATCACCGAGGCAATCGATGCGATGCGCTACGACTGGGACGACGAACAGGGCAAGTTCAGCTTCTTCCTGGACCAGGAAGTGCCCTACGTCGTCGGCGCCAACGCCGAGACCGCCCTCGGCCGGCTGCTCGTGGGCACCGGCCTGGACCGCAACGACATCTCGCATTGGATCGTCCATTCCGGTGGCAAGAAAGTCATCGACTCGGTGCGGGCCAACCTGGGCCTGAGCCGGCACGACGTCCGGCACACCACCGGGGTGCTGCGTGATCACGGCAACGTGTCGAGCGGTTCCTTCCTGTTCTCCTACGAACGACTACGTGCCGAGCGGTGTACGCAGGCCGGCGAGTACGGCGTGCTGATGACCATGGGACCCGGCTCGACCATTGAGATGGCCCTGGTCCGTTGGTAACGCGATGCCCCCGGTGACGAAAGGAAACCTCAACTAATGATCAGCAATATGGATTTGGCGCCGGTCGTGGACGGCTTGGCCCTCACCGTCGACATCGACTGCGCCCGCCCACTCGAGGACCTCACCGTGATGCTGAACGAGGTCTGCACGCAGGTCGAGGGTGGTACGGAGCGAACCGTCGTCGTGCTCCGGCTGTACGGCACGTCGGCCACCGGTCGCGAGTGGCCAGGCGACGTGAGCGTCCGGCTGGTCAACCGGTGGGAACGAGCCGTCCGCCGGCTGGAACGGCTGAGCGCGGTGAACATCGCCGTCGCGACGGGCACCTGCGGCGGCCCGACTCTGGATGTCCTGCTCGCCGCCGACTTCCGGATCGGTGGCACCGACCTGCAGCTCATGTTGCCGGTGAACGACGGCCACTTCTGGCCGGGCATGTCGCTGTACCGGCTCGTCCAGCACCTCGGCGTGGCCCGCGCACGCCAGATCGTGCTGTGGGGCGTCGACATCCCCGCGGCCACGGCGACCGAGCTTGGCCTCGTCGACCAGGTCACCGAGGACCTCGTCGAGGCCGTGCACACCGCCGCTGTGCTCACCGGCCGGATCTCGGACAAGGAGCTGACCGTGCGCCGTCAGCTGCTGCTCGAGGCCGGCTCGGCGGAGTACGAGGAGGCACTCGGCGCGCACCTGGCCGCATGCGACCGGGAGCTGCGCCGGCTGCGGGCGGTCGGCGCCCGCGTGGACGAGCGCGCCCCCGAAGTGTCGCAACCATGATCACCGCGTTCTCCGGTTCCGTCGGCCTGGCCGGCGATCTGGCCGACGATGCGGCCCGGCTCGCCGTAGACGTCAAGGCCGCCGAAGATGGCCTGGATCGGCTGCCCCGCCGGCCGGACCGAGACGTCAACGAACAGCGGACCGCTGAGACCCTGCTGGCCGCTGCCCGGAAAGCACGGCTCGCCTTCCTGACCGTGCACGTCGACCGGGTCTACGACGAGCTGACCGGCGCGCGGACCCGGCATCTGAGGCTTGCCGATCTGCTCACGGCCGCCGTCGACCGCTTCCCCGGGGTGGTGCCCGGCCCGCGGAGAATGGCGGCCGAGCTCGCTCTGATCCAGTCGGAGCGGGACGGGCTCGAGATCGATCAGGCCCTGTTCTGCTCGGCGGTCCTCCGCTCGCCCCGGGCCGGCAGCCACCTGATCGACGCCATGCTGCGCCCGATCGTTCCCGACCGGCTGCGCGACGAGTTCCGGGCCACCGGCTCGGTCCGGCTGCCCTCGGTCGGCGTCGAGCGCCAGGGGGCCACCGCCCACGTGACCTTCCACAACGGCCACGCGCTCAACGCCGAGGACGGCCGGCTCATCGCTGACCTGGAGACGGCGGTCGACCTGGTCCTGCTCGACGAGCGGACCCGGGTCGGCGTGCTCCGCGGCGGTTCGGTGGAGCATCCGCGGTATGCCGGACGCCGGGTCTTCAGCGCGGGTATCAACCTCAAGCACCTGCGCGACGGCCGGATCTCCTTCGTCGATTTCCTGATGGGTCGCGAGCTCGGATACCTGCACAAGATCGTACGAGGGCTCCTGGTCGAGCCGGCCGCCGTGACCTGGTCCGACCGGACCGTGGCCAAGCCGTGGATCGGCGCGGTCGACTCGTTCGCCATCGGTGGCGGGATGCAGCTGCTGTTGGTGCTCGACCGGGTGATCGCGGAGACCGGGTCGTTCTTCAGCCTGCCCGCGGCCGACGAGGGCATCGTGCCGGGGCTCGGTAACCTCCGCCTCACCCGCGCCACCGGTACCCGCCTGGCCCGGCGGATCATCCTGGGCGGCGAGCGCCTCGAGGCCGGCACACCGGAGGCGGCCGCCGTCTGCGACGAAGTGGTGAGGCCGGACGAGATGGACGCCGCGATCGCCCGGGCCGCCGCGTCGTTGGCCGCTCCCGGGATCACGGCCAACCGGCGGATGCTGACTCTGGCCGAGGAACCGGTCGAGCTGTACCGGCAGTACCTGGCCGAGTTCGCCGTCGCCCAGTCGATCCGGGCGTACAGCCCGGATGTGCTGGCCAAGGTCGAGCGGCGCCGCTCGCCGGCCGAATCCAAGGACACCGGACGATGACCGGGCAGAGGCTCACCGACCTGCACGGTTCGCTCCGGGATCCGCTGCTCGGCTCGATCGGCTTCTTGAACGAGGTGATGGGCCGCTATCCCGAGGCGATCTCGTTCGCGCCGGGCGCGCCGCACCCGGAGTTCTACGACGATGTCGACGTGGCCGGTCACCTCGATCGGTACCTCCGCCACCTGGAGACCGATCGCGGGCTCGCACCGGATGCTGCCCGGCGCCGGCTGTTCGAGTACGGGCCGAGCCGCGGCCTGATCAACGATCTGGTGGCCGATCTGCTCCGCCGGGACGCCGGCATCCACACCTTGCCCGAGGCGCTCGTCATCACCGTGGGCGCGCAGGAGGCGATGCTGCTGACGCTGCGGGCGCTCTACACCCCGGGTGACGATCTGCTGGCGGTGGCCGACCCGTCCTTCGTCGGCATCCTCGGAGCGGCCCGGATGCTGGACATCCCGGTCGTCGGCATCGAGGAGACGGCGGACGGCCCGGACCTCGACGCGCTCGCGAAGGCGTGCACGGCCGGTCGGCGGATCAGGGCCTTCTACGTGGCCCCGGACTTCGCCAACCCGGGTGGCGGCCGGATGTCGGTCGCGAGCCGCCACCGGCTGCTCGAACTGGCCGAGGAGCACGACTTCCTCGTGATCGAGGACAACACCTACGGTTTCACCGCCGCTCCCGGGCAGGAGCGACCGGTGCTGAAGGCACTCGACCGGTCCCGGCGGGTGGTGCACATCGGTACTTTCGCCAAGGTCTGCTTTCCCGGCGCTCGGGTCGGGTTCGTCGTCGCCGACCAGCGGGTGGCGGCCCATCCGTCGGGCGGCGACCGGCTGCTCGCCGACGACCTCGCGGCGCTCAAGTCCGTGGTCACGGTGAACACCGCGCCTATCGCCCAAGCGGTGATCGGCGGGATTCTGCTGGCCAACGGCGGCTCGCTCGCCGTCCCGGCCCGGCGCCGGGCGGTCCGCTACCAGCAGAACCTGGACCACCTGCTGCGGGCCCTGGACACCTGGCTCGGTCCGTCGCCACGGGCCGGAGTGCGGTGGAACCGGCCGGACGGGGGCTTCTTCGTCCGCGTCCATCTGCCGGTGCCGGTCACTCTCGCGTTGCTGGAGCGGTCCGCGGCCGAGTTCGGTGTCCTGTGGACTCCGATGGCGCAGTTCTATCCGACCGGTGCGGGGGACCGTCAGCTGCGCTTGTCCTGCAGTTACCTCGACGCCGAACAGATCGACGAAGGCGCGGCAAGGCTCGCCGCGTTCCTCCAGGAAGGACTCTGACAGATGGCCAGCGATCTCACGCCGCACCCCGTCACGCGGCCCAACCCGTTCGATCCGCCGCTGGAGCTGGGCCGCTATCGCGAGACCGAGCCGATCCGTCGGATGGCCTACCCGGACGGGCACGCCGGCTGGCTGATCACGAGCCACGAACTGGCCCGCGCGATGCTGAGCGACGGCCGGTTCAGCGCGCGGTCGGAGTTCAAACGGCCGCCGGTGTCGCGCCCGGGCGCCGATCCGTTCTATGGTGCGCCGGCACTGCCCGGCTGGCTGGTCGACATGGACGCGCCCGAGCACACCCGGATCCGCCAGCAGCTGGCCGGCAAGTTCACCGCCCGGCGTATGCGGGACCTGCGGCCGCGGCTCGACGTCGTGATCGACGATTTGCTCAGTACGATGGCCCGCAAGGGCCCACCGGTCGACTTGGTCGAATTGTTCGCGTTGCCGGTGCCGTCGATCATGATCTGCGAGATCCTCGGGGTTCCGTACGAGAAACGTGCCGAGTTCCAGCAGAACAGCGAGACGCTGTTCAGCCTGCGGGTGACCGCTGACGAGGCGTCGGCCGCGATGGATCGGCTGTACGAGCTGCTGCGCGTGCTGTCCGGACCCGGCGGCGATCGCGACGGGCTGCTCGCCATGCTCGCCGAGGACGGCACCCTCGACCGGGAGGAGATCGCCGGGGTCGGCGTGTTGCTGCTCACCGCCGGCCACGAGTCCACCTCCAGCTCGCTGGCGCTCAGCACGTTTGCGCTGCTGTCGCACCCGGACCAGCTCGCGAAGCTGACCGCCGACCCCGGCCTGATCGACAACGCGGTCGAGGAGCTGATGCGGTACCTGTCCGTGTTCCACTTCGGCGTTCCGCGTACGCCCCTGGAGGACGTCGAATTCGGCGGGCACCTGCTGAGGGCCGGCGAGTCGATCACCGTCTCGCTGCCGGCGGCCAACCGCGATCCCGCCTGGTTCGCCGACCACCCTGACCGGCTGGACATCGAGCGCCGGAGCACCGGTCACATGGCCTTCGGATACGGCATCCACCAGTGCCTGGGTCAGAACCTGGTCCGGATGGAGCTGCGTGCCGCGCTGCCGGCCCTGTTCCGCCGGTTCCCGGGGCTGGCCCTCGCCGTGCCGTCTGACGAGGTGCCGCTGTCGTCCGACATGAGCGTCTACGGCGTACACCGTCTGCCGGTGACCTGGTGAGCGCCGGCTCCATGCGGGTGGACGTCGACGTGGATCTCTGCATCGGGTCGGGCCAGTGCGCTCTGACGGTGCCGGAGATCTTCGACCAGGACGACGACGGAGTCGTGCTGCTGCTGGCCACCACCGCGCCGCCCGAACTCCACGACGAAGTGCGCGACGCCGCGAGTCGATGCCCGGTGCGCGCCATCACCCCGACCGACCGATAGACAGGAGTTCCGACCCTCATGCGCCTCAACAGCTACGACGACTTCACGCCGCTCAAAGAGGTCATCCTCGGCTCGGCGACCGACTACGCGCAGCGTCTGCGCGACCTGTCGTTCGACATGTTCATCAGCGACAACCTGACCGGTGCCCGCGGCTACTACCCCAGCATCACCGATTGGCGGCCGAGCGCGGACCGGGACCACCGCAACGAGCCGGCCAAACTCGCCCTGAAGGAGCGGTTCCTCGATGAACTTGTCGAGGACATCGAGGGCCTGGGTACGCAGATCGCGCAGCTAGGCGTGACGGTCCACCGCCCGATGGCGCTGCCTCCGTCGCTCGGCGAGGTCACCGCGCCGGGCTGGTCGGCGCCGGTCACACCGCCGCTGAACGTCCGCGACAACACACTCATCCTGGGCGACGAGATCATCGAGACGCCACCGACGCTGCGTGCGCGCTATTTCGAGACGCAGTTCCTCAAGCCGATCTTCATGAACTATTTCGACCAGGGCGCACGCTGGACCACCATGCCACGCCCGATGATGACCGACTCCTCGTTCGACCCGGACAACCTGCCGAACGCGGCGCCCAACATCGAGGCGCCGCAGGACCCGCAAGCCTCCCCGTACGACGTCGGCGTCGAGATCATGATCGACGGCGCGAACTGCCTGCGCCTCGGCCGCGACCTGATCGTCAACATCTCCAACGCCAATCACGCGCTGGCCTGCGATTGGCTCGAACGGCACCTCCAGGGCCGGTTCCGGGTGCACCGGATGCACCGGCTGACCCAGAGCCACATCGACAGCGTGGTCATACCGTTGCGTCCGGGAACCCTGCTGATCCGCTCCGAGCGGGTGCTTGACTTCCTGCCCGAGAAACTGCGCTCGTGGGACACCATCGTCTCGCCGACCCCGGAGATCCACGACTATCCGCAGTACGAGGACGGCAACCCGATTCCGGCGAGCCCTTACATCGACCTGAATCTGTTGTCGATCGACGAGAACACCGTGCTGGTCAACGACGCCTGTAAGACCCTGATCCACACGCTCGAACAGCACCATTTCACCGTCGTCCCGGTCCGGCACCGGCACCGGCGTCTGTTCGGCGGCGGGTTCCACTGCTTCACCCTCGACACGGTGCGCACCGGCGCCGCCGAGAACTACCTGTAGGTGCCCGATGAACTTGGACTCGACACAGCTCACCACCTTTGCCACCGTGGTCGGCGAAGGCAGCTTCGAGGCGGCGGCCCGGTTGCTGAACGTGACACCGTCATCGGTCAGCCAGCGGATCAAAGCGTTGGAACGGGCCGTCGGACAAGTTCTGATCCAACGGGCGAAGCCGTGTCACGCCACCGAGGCCGGCCAGTCACTACTCCGTTTCGTCGAGCAGATGTCCCTGCTGGAACGGGAGGCGCTGCACAATGCGCGCAACCTTGCCGCCTACCCGGACGGCGGCGAGGAGGACGACGGGGTGGTCCGGGTGGCGGTCGTGGTCAATGCCGACTCGCTCGCCACCTGGTTCCTGCCCGCGCTGGCGTCGATGGCCGAGGAGTCCCGGAACGGCCGGGTGCCGCTGCTGGCCTTCGACATCCGCCAGGACGACCAGGACCATACGGTGGAACTGCTGCGCAACGGCTCAGTGATGGCAGCGGTAACCGCCGAGCGGGTCGTCGTCCAGGGCTGCCGGATCGAGCCGCTGGGCGCCATGCGTTACGTGGCGGTCTCGGCGCCGGAGTTCGTGGTGCGACACCTGGATGGCACGAACGACGTGGTGGACCCGAACGGCCTGGCCAAGGCTCTGGCCCGGGCGCCGGTCGTCGCCTTCGACCGTAAGGACACCCTGCAGCATCGCTTCGTGCGTTCGCTCGGTGATGGCCCGGCACACATGCCGACCCACTACGTGCCGTCCGTGTCCGCGTTCAACGAGGCGGTCCGGCTGGGCCTGGGCTGGGCGGTGGTGCCCGAGACACTGGCTCGTGGCTACCTCGATTCGGGCGAGTACCGCGAGGTAGCGCCTGGGCGGCACCTCGACATACCGCTCTACTGGCAGCACTGGCGGCTGGACTCCAAGCTGCTGGAACTGCTCACCGAGACGGTGAAGAGGGCCGCGTCGGCCGCCCTGGTGATTGGCTGATGGTCAGGCGGCGCGACGATACGTCTGGGGCCGGATGAGCCACAGTTCGCCGTCGCGGAGGCAGACCTCGGCGGTGTCGTAGCGACCGAGATATGAGGCGACAACCGCAGGATCCGGCGGTGGCGGTGGCTGCCGCCGGGCGTCCACCGCGACCACCGCCCAGGCGTGCTCGGCGCGCAGGTCGCCGGTCGGTGCGGCGGCGATCAACCGGCGCAACGCGGTCGCGTGGGCGGCCTCGGTCTCGCCGGGGACCCAGTCGAAGTCGGTGATCCGTAGATACCGGACGTTGCCGTCGAGGATGCGTTGCTCGACGAGTCGGTGATGGATCCGGATCGACTGGCGGCGGGCGAGCGAGTCGAGACCGTCGTCGTGTCGGCCCGGCTTGCGTAGGTCGCGTTCCCGGCGGGGTCGAACCGCAGATTGAGGTGCTTGTCGTCGGCTGCTCCGCGCATGTCCGCGCCGACCACCTCGGCGAAGACGCCCGGATCGTCCAGGTCGTACCGTCCGGCGCGATGCCCGGTCTCGAGGTTGTCGAGGATCGCGGGCACGACGTCGGGGAAGACGTAGCGTTCGCGGAGTGCGTTCCCGATCACAGCCAGGACGGCCGCCCGTTTCCGGCATCGAACTGGTCGTCGGACATCGCACGATGACAGCGGGATGCGCGCCTGACGGTCGGTCAGTCCGGCGCGGTGAGCAGGGCGGCGACGCTGTCCACGAACCACCGCTCGAACCGCTCGACCGGCCACCCGCGCTCGCGCACCAGCCAGTCGTAGTTGCGGACGTCCTGCGCGAGCCACAGCACGTCGGCGGCCCGCTCCTGGCTGACCACGACCTCGCCGCCGGCCGCGAGGTCGGTCGCGAACATCAGCATGCCGACGCGCCGGTCGTCGAGGTTCTTGCGCCAGATCGCCGCGGCGTCGGCGTCCGCGGTCGCCGCGCCGGCCAGCGCGAGCATCACGTGCACCTGGCGGCCGTGCGTCTCGGCGAGGTGCCGGGCGTACCGGGTGAGCTTGGCCCGCAGGCCGGTCAGCGTGCGGATGTCGGCGACGAACGACCGGTTCGCCATCGCCACCTGCTCGTCGTCGCCGACCAGGGTGACGTCGACCAGGTCGGAGAGCAACTGGCGTTTGTTGCCGAACACCGCGTACACGGTCTGCACGGCGACGCCGGCCTCGGCGGCGACGGCGGTCAGCGGCGTCGCGGCGTAGCCCGGATCCACGAACAGCTTGGCGGCCGCGTCGAGGATCGCCCGCCGGGTCTGCCGGGCCTGTTCCTGACGCCGGGGCGAGACGTACGGCCGGTTGACAGTCACGTGGAAAGCGTAGTGGAATATTCGATAGAGCTTAACTCTATCGACTAGGGATCAGGGGGACGGCCATGCCGTACGGCGTTGTTCAAGACATGCCCGGAGTCAGCGAGCAGGAATACCGGCAGGTCGAGAAGCACCTCGGCCCGGACCGGCCGCCGGGCCTGCTGGCGCACGTGTCCGGCCCCTCCGACGAGGGCTGGCGGATCATCAACATCTGGGCCGACGAGGCCGCGTTCCGCCGGTTCCAGTCCGAGCGCCTGGTCCGGGCCGCCGGCCTGGCCGCCCAGGAGCAGGGCTTCGACCCGGCGAAGGCCGCCTCCTTCCGCTCGGCCAGCGTCGACGGCGCCGAGATGCCGTTCTGATGGCGGACGCCGCCACCCTGCGCGCCCGCAACGCCTCGTTCTGGGCCCGGGCGGCGCCCGGCTGGGTCAACCAGGCGGACCGGCACGACGAGCTCGGCCGGCCGCTGGGCGCCGTGGCGCTCGACCGGCTGCGACCCCGCCCCGGCGAGCGGGTGCTGGACGTCGGCTGCGGGTGCGGCGGCACGAGCGCCGAGATCGCCCGGGCCGTCGCGCCGCTGGGCGCCGTGGTCGGTCTCGACCTCGCCGAGGAGATGGTGGCGGCGGCCCGCGCCCGGTTCACCGGGCCGGGCGGCGCGGGGCCACGGTTCGTCGCCGGTGACGTCGAGACGCTCGGCACCGTGCCCGGAGCGCCGTTCGACGCCGTCTACTCCCGGATGACCTTGATGCTGCTCGCCGATCCGGTCGCCGGCCTGACCACGATCCGGCGGTCGATGCGGGCCGGCGCCCGGCTGGCGGCGACGGTCTTCCGCGACGGCCGGGTGAACCCCTGGCTGCCGGCGGCGATGCTCGGCGCGGCGCCACACCTCGGGCCGTTGCCGCCGCTGCCGATCGGTGCCGAGCCGGGCCCCTTCGCGTTCGCCGACCCGGTCCGGGTCACCGGCCTGCTCACCGAGGCCGGCTTCGCCGAGATCGAGATTCAGCCGTACGACGTCACGCTCGCCGCCCCGGACGACCCGCCGGCGGTCACCGAATGGCTCATCGAGATCGGTCCCGCCGGTGCGGCCTACCGCGACGCCACCCCGGCCGGCCAGCAGAACGCCCGCGCCGGCGCGGCCCGGCTGCTCGAACGATTCCGTACCCCCGGCAGCGGTTATCGCCTGCCGACCGGACTGTGGCTGATCACCGCCCGCACGACGACGAACAACCTGGAAGAGGCATGATGACCAGACCGTTCCTGATCGCCCTGTCGGCCACGGCGGTGCTGGCCCTGGCCGCCTGCGGCACCACCGACGAGACCACCCCGGCCGCCGACGGCCCAGCGCCCGCGAAGGGCGAGCCGGCCGCGGCGGCGGGCGGCGCCTACGACGCGACGGACGTCTGCGCGTATCTGAAGGGCGAGATCCCGGCCCTCAAGGCCATCGGCAGCCCGGTCGGCCGGCACGCCAACCTGGCCGGCGGGATCGCCACGTTCTTCGAGAAGCACGGCAAGCCGGAGAACGGCGCCACCCTGGACACCGCCACGAAGAAGACGTGCCCGGCCGTCCGCACCGAGATCCTCACCTTGATCGACGTGGAAAGCTTCAGTTCGTTCTGATCAGGGCAGCCCGTTCGTCCCCCGTGTGGAGTACTGATGAATGCGAATGAACTCGATGCCAGGCTGCGCGCGGCCGGCGTAGACAGGGCGACCTACCGCATCGAGGGAGTGGCGGCCGATGGCGGCCTCATCGAGGGCGGCTGGATTCTGGGTCCGGCCGGGAACGGCGGATGGTCCCTGCGAACCTGGGAGCGAGGCCAGGAGTGGCCCGACGAGGAGTTCGCCAATGAGGATGAGGCGTGCCGTTGGTTCTACAACCTCATCGTGAACAAGAAGCGGAGTACCTGAGCTCTGTGGACGGTCCCGACCCGGAGAAATCCCCATGTGCCATCGGGCCGGGTCGGTGAACCGGGTCGGCCGGTGTCGGCGTATCGATAGAGCATGAAGTCCAGAAGACCGGTCGTGGCGCGGCGGGCGGCGTCGTTCGCGGCCGCGCTCGTGTTCGTGGCGGGGATGACGTCGCCGGCCGCGGCCGCGCCATCGTCCGGCCCCTCCCTCGGCGAGGGCATCACGGTGCTGGCCGGGATCGGTGAGCAGGGGCCGGCGAAGGACGGCGCTCCCGCCGCCGAGAGCCCACTGAACAACGTCACCGGCATCGCCGTGGCGCCGGACGGCACGGTGTATCTCGCCGACAGCGGCAGCCGCCGGGTTCGAGCGGTCGGCGCCGACGGCATCCTCCGCACGGTCGCGGGGACCGGGCAGGACGGTACGAACGCACCGGCTCCGAACGGCAAGGTCAAGGGAACGGACGTGGCCTTCGGCGACCCCGGTGAATTGGCGGTAGGACCGGACGGCACGCTCTTCATCGGCGACGCCGGCACGATCCGGGTGTACGCGCTCGCCCCGGACGGCACCCTGTCGGTGCGGGCGGATCAGAGCACCGGGCGAGGCGTGCTGCCGGCCCCGATGGGCGCGCCTACCGGGCTGGCAGTCGGACCGGACGGCACGCTGTACGTCGCCGATCGGACGAACTACCTGGTCTTCGCGCTCGCCCCGGACGGCTCGGTGCGGATCGCCGCCGGTGGTGTGGGCGGGGGAGTCGCGGGTTCGAGCGGGCCGGCCACCGAGACGCAGATCGGTCCGGTCACCGGCATCACGGTCGACGCCGCCGGCGACCTGTGGATCAGCAGCGCCTCGTCCCTGATGCGGGTCCACAGTGGCACGCTGGCGCCGGTCCGGGAGCCGGTCGACGGCACGTGGGAACTGGTGGTGACCGCGGAGCAGCAGAACGACAAGCCGCTGGCCTCGTTCACGACCGTCTCCGCCGGCCGCGACGGCGTGTACATCCTCGACTACGGGGCGAAAGCCATCCGGCGGCTGACCCCGGACCACCGGGTGCGGGCCGTCGGGCCGCTTCCCGACACGGACCGGAGCATCCTCTGGGCCGCGGCCGCATCCGCCCCGAACGGCCCGGTCTACCTGTCCGACAACCGGAACAGCCGCGTCCTGGCAGCCCGGGTCGCCCCGGTCGCCGCCGAGCCCGCACCGGACCGGACCGAGTGGTGGCCCTACGCCGCCGGCGCGATGCTCCTCGTCGCCGTGGTCACCGCGGGCTGGTGGATCCGGCGGCGTCGCGCCCCGTCGTACCAGGCCGGGGTGGGAGGGATCGATCATGGCTGACGTCACCGGAGGTGACCTGTTCGTGCTCTGGCGCGTCGCTCAGGTGCATCTGCCCCGAGTCGCCGATGTGTTCTACGACGCCAACCGGCTGCTCGGTGGCAACGGCAGCGGCAGCACCGGCCGGGCCTTCCGGGCGAATGAGGCCGCCTATCCCGGATCGGGCTTCATGACCAGCTCGGTCGGGTCCGCCTGGTCGGAGCTGTGCCTGGAGATGCAACTGATGATGGAGCAGATCGGCACCACGATCCTCGACACCGGCGATGGCGTGATGGCGGCCGCCCACGCCTTCGAGGAGGTCGACCGGGGTAACGCCGACCTGCTGAACGACTACCTGCGCGATCCCGCCGAGCACGACCCGGACGACCCGGTGGTCAACCCGCCGTCTCCCTGGGCCGCGGACTATCCCGGCACGCCCTGGGGCTCCTGAGCTCCGTCCTGACGACCGGCAGGGGTGAGACGATCATGAGCAACCTGGCCACGACCCCGGCGAACCTCGCCGGTGGAACGTACGCGTCGATCTTGACGGAGAAAGCGGCCGAACTCCGCGACGCGCTGATTCAGCAGACGCTGAAGGACCAGTACTCCCGGGAGCGGGCGATCGACGAGGGAGTGACCCGGAGACATCCGGAGTTGATGGCCGGGTCGCTGTCCTACCGGCAAGAGGCCGAGACGTTCCTCGGCGGCCTGGCGGACTACTTCGACTGGGTCGTGCCGGCCTTCGAGACCTTCCTGACGCCCGATCCGGACGACATCAATCCCGCCGTCGACATGCTGGGAACCATCCAGGGCTGGTTCGACGGGAGGGTCGATTCGGCGAACGACTGGACCGGCGCCAGTCCCGGTCTCACCCGGGTCAACAGCGTCCGGGCCGAGATGACCACCGGATGGACCGGCGCGTTCGCCGAGAATTTCATCGACCACTTCGTGACCCCGCTGGAGACGCTGCTGCCCAGCCAGCGCAACCTCGCCCAACTGGTCCAGGAGCAACTGACCTGCAACAAGGTCATCTACATCCGGCGGCGGCAGTCCGCGCTCGATCTGCTCGACGCCTCGATCTTCGCGACCCGGAATCTGGCCGCGGAACAGAAGGCGGAGAACGCCAAGTGGGCCACCATCGTCGCGGTGGCGGCCGGCACCACACTCGGACCTTTCGCTCATGGATTGGGAATCCTGGGTTCGTTGCTGCTGGACGCGGGCGGAACCGTCGCTCAGGGACTCGTCCCGGACAAGACGAACCTGCCCATCAGCAGCTTTCCGATCGAAGGGCGCACCACGGCTGACATCTGCGCGAAGATCACCATCGCGATGAGCGCGCTGGAGCGGGACACCTACGCGCAGGAACAACAGGTGGCCAACGCCCTGCGTGCCATCACCCAGGTCGTGGAGAAACTTCGGCGGGACGCTGTGCTGGCCAACGCCTCTGGGCCGTTCTCCCTGGAGCGGCCGGCCCTCGCCGACGCCACGGCGGGGGAGCTTGTCAGGAACATGCGTCCCGCGCGGTAGCAGTGGGCCGGGGTGGGTGGCTGGCTGTGAGTGGCTGACAGGGCGGCCACAGCGCCTCCAAAAGCTCGCGCCTTAGCTTGAGCGGGCGGCTGAGCAGCCGCTTTGCGCGAGCGTTGGAGGAGCTGGTGGCTGAGGCAGAGACAACGGGACGGGATCGGTATTTCGATCTGCTGCGAGTGCTGGCGATCATCCGGGTGTCGGTGTTCCACATGTTCCCGTTCGCCGTACTGGAACTGGCCTTTCCTTCGATGGGTGTGATGTTCGCGCTCGGCGGGTCGCTGATGGCGAACTCGCTGATGCGGCAGGGTGCCGGGCGGGTCCTCTACGGGCGGGTCCGGCGCCTGCTGCCGGCGCTCTGGGTGCTCGGCGCGGTGGTGGTGCCGGCGATGTTCCTGGTCGGCTGGGAGCAGCGGCCGCCGCTGTGGCATCTGGTCGCGTGGATCGTGCCGTTCGCGGATCCGCCGGCCAGCACGTTCGGGGATCAGGCCGCCGAGGTGTTGTGGTACCTGGTCACCTATCTGTGGCTGGTCGCGCTGTCGCCGGTGCTGTTGTGGCTGTATCGCCGGGCCCGGCTGGTGACGATTCTCGCGCCGATGGTGGCGCTCGCCGCGATGCCGCTGGTGCCGGTCGCCGCCGTACAGGAGGTCGGCACTGATGTTCTGACTTTCGCGGCGTGCTGGATGCTCGGGTTCGCGCATCGGGACGGCACTCTGCGGCGCATTCCGGGGCTGCTGATCGCGATTCTGGGCGCGGCCTGCGTGACCGGTGGGCTGGCCTGGAGCTGGGCGCATCCGGACGCCGGCGGGATCAAGTATCTGCCGGTGGCGTACGCCGTCTACAACGCCGGTTTCGTCCTGGTCCTGCTGCGGTGGCGGCCGCGGATGGAGTGGCTGATCAAGCGGACCGGGCTGGACAGCTGGGTGTCGCTGATCAACGCCCGGGCGGTCACGATCTACCTCTGGAACAACGTGGCGATCGCGCTCTGCTACCCGATCGGGGACGCGCTGGAGGTGTGGCGGTTCGGCAGGTTCTTCGAGGTGGGCTACGTGACGATCGCGCTCGCGTTGCTGGTCAACGCCGTCCTGATCTTCGGTTGGGTGGAGGATCTGGCCGCCCGCCGGCGGCTGCGGTTCCTGCCGTGGCCGAGCCGCCCGGTCCGGGAGCAGGCGCCGCCCGCCGGCGCCGGAACGGTCTACCGGGCGTCCGCGATGGCCGGCCGATGACCCCCAAAAACGGCGTCAACTGAAGAGCTGGTCCTTGAGGAAGGCCGCCGCCTGCGAGGTGGCGGCCTTCGCCGCATGCGTCTCCCGCAGCGCGTCCAGCATCACGAAGTCGTGGATCATCCCCTGGTAGCGCACCGCGGTGACCGGAACGCCGGCGGCGCGCAGCTTGGCCGCGTACGCCTCGCCCTCGTCCCGCAGCACGTCCGCCTCGGCGACGATGATCAGCGCCGGCGGCAGCCCGGCGAGCTGCTCGGCGGTCGCCCGCAACGGCGACGCGGTGATCTCGGCGCGGGCCGGCACGTCCGGCGCGTACTGGTCCCAGAACCACGGCATCATCTCCCGCCGCAGCCAGAAACCCTCGGCGAACTGGTGGTACGAGTCGGTGTCGAAGCTCGCGTCGGTCACCGGGTAGAACAGTACCTGTGCGGCCAGCGTCGGCCCGGACCGCTGTTTCGCCATGATCGTCACGGCCGCGGCCAGGTTCCCGCCGGCCGAGTCGCCGGCGATCGCGATCCGGCACGGGTCCAGGCCGTGCCCGGCGCCGTGCACGGCCACCCACTCCAGCGTCGCGTAGACCTCCTCGACCGCGATCGGGTAGCGGGCCTCCGGCGCGCGGCTGTACTCGACGGACACCACGGCGGCGCCGGATCGCACGGCCAGTTCCCGGGTGAGGCGCTCGTGGGTGATGGCGTCGCCGACGACCCAGCCGCCGCCATGGGCGTACAGAATCGCCGGAATTTGATCCTGGGTTTCCGGTGGGCGAACGATCCGGATCCGGATCCGGCCGGACGGACCGCCGGTGATCGTGAGCTCCTCGATCGCCGCCTCGGGCAGCGGAACGTCGTCCCTGGTCTGCGCGGCCTCGAGCGCCTTGCGCAGCCGTTCCGGCTCGCCCTCGAACGGATGCGCCGTGTCCCGCGCGAACTGTTCGGCGGCGGGCTCCAGAACCGGTTTCGGATAGCTCATGACCTCAGGCTCCCGAATTTCCGTCCGCGCGTCGTCTGTCGAATGACTGCATCCCGGAAAGTTGCGACCGCCGAGTCACTCCCAGGATCGGGTAGGCCCGGCTCAGATGCGTGCCTACGGTCCGCGCCGACAGGCCCAGCCGCGCGCCGATCTGCGCGTTGGTCAGCCCCTGCGCGGCCAGCGTGACGACCTGTCGCTGCTGCGGCGTGAGCCCGTCCCGCCGCTCGCCGCGCCCGGCCGCCGCCAGTTCCGTCTCGGCCCGCTCCCGCCAGGCCGCCAGCCCGGCCGCGGCGAACACGTCCCGCGCGGCGCTCAGCAACGGCCGCGACTCGGCCGGGCGCTGCCGCCGGCGCAGCCAGATCGCGTAGTCCATCCGGGTCAGGGCCCGCTCGAACGCCCACTGATCGGTTCCCGGGTCGGCCAGCGCCAGCCGGAAATACGACTCCGCCGCCGGATCCGGGCCCGCCAGCAGCGCTTTCGCGCGATGCCAGACCGCGGCCAGGCGGGCGGAGCGCAAGGTTCGCACCCGGCTCGAGGCCGCTTCGACAAGATCTTCAATTGCTTCGGTACGGTCATCCGCCGCCCGAACCCGGGCCAGATCCGCCAGGCACAGGTCGGAGATCCGGTGGTGCACCGGCCGGCCGTCCTCCCCGTAGTGCCGGCGCAGCCGGTGGAACGCCAGCGCGTGCTCCCCGCGGATCCCGGCGATCAGCCCCTGCGCGCGATCCAGTCGCAGCTCGTGCAGGGCGTGGTGCCCGGGCCGCAGCGCGTCGCGGGCGTCGCCGAGCCGGTCGGCGGCGTCCGGCTCGTCGCGCAGCACGGCCACCGCGGCGAGCGTGGCCAGCGCCCCGGCCCGGGTGTCCGAAGTGGCCTCCCCGTGCCGGTCGGCGTCGGCGGCCCGCAACGTCCGCTCGGCGGCGTCCCGCGCCGCGTCCAGGTCGCCGCCGTCGAAGTATGCCCAGGCCAGCGCGCCCAGTGCGATCGGCCGGACCAGCCCGCCCGGCGGGGCCGAGGCGGCGGCCCGGGTCAGGTGCCGGACGGCCGGCGCGGTCTCGTGCCGGGTCGCGGCGATCGTGCCCAGGACGATGGCCCGCTCGTCCGGAGCCATCCGCTCGTGGTGTCTTGGCTGCTCGTTGATCAGCCGCTGGACGTCGCCGCCCGGGTCGGTGTCGTCCAGCACGGCGCGCGCCCAGACGGCCATCAGCCCGGCCGGCGGCTCCTCGACCCGGATCGCGGTGTCGCCGCGCAGCCAGGCGATCCGCAGTTGCTGGCCGAGGTTCTCCAGGGAGATGCCGAGCTGGGCCTCCCAGGCGGGCTCGCCGGCGAGCCGGGCGTGGTGCGCGGCCCGCAGGCGGCGGGTGCGGGCCAGGGTGGGGTCCGGGGTGCGGTCGGCGGCCAGGGCCAGGGCGTAGGCGGCGGCCCGCACCCGCCCGGTCCGGGCCAGGTCGGCGCCGGTCCGTTCCAGCGTTGTGGCCAGCCCTTCGTCGGGCTCGGCCGCACCCCGCCCGAGATGCCAGGCCGCCGCGCCATCGTCCGCTCCGGCGTGCGCGAGATTCCGGGCGGCCGCGCCGCCGCCCGCCTCGGCCCGTGCGAGATTCCGCGCCGCCGCGCCGCCGCCCGCTTCGGCCGGTGCGAGAGTCCGGGCCGCCGCACCGCCGGCGGCGACGTGTAGGGCCGCCGCACCGCCAGCGGCGACGTGTGGGGCCGCCGCGCCGCCGGCGGCGAGGCGCTGGGTGGTCTCGTCACCGGCGGGTTTGAGCAGGGCGGCCAGTTCGTGGCGGGCCTCGCGGCACCGGGCCGAGCCGGCCCGGTCCAGCACCGCCGCCCGCGCGACCGGATGCCGGAACCGGCGAGCCCGCCCCGGCCGCAGCAGACCGAGATCGATCAGCCCGGTCCACAGTGCACGATCGACCGCGGCATCGAGCGCCGAGGCGGTGCACGGCCCGGGCGTCTCGGCGGCGAGCGCGGCCAGCACGGCGGCCCTCAGCTGCGGCTCGTCCAGGTCGTCGACGGCCGGGGCCAGGGCGTGCCGGAGCCGCGGCGGAACCGGCAGCTCGGTGGCGGTCGGGCTGATCTCGGCCGGCGGCGGCAGATGGCGGGCCAGTTCGGTGAGCGCGAGCGGATTCCCGGCCGCCTGCGCGAGCACCAACCGCGCCCCCGGATGCGCCCGAACCCCGGGCAGCGCCCCGAGCACCCGCTCGGCCTCACCCCGGCTCAGCCGCCCCATCCGAACCTCATCCGCGAGGTGGGCGGTGGGTTGCGGCAGCGTCGCGGCGAGGACCGGGAGGTGGGTTTGCGAGACGATTACGGTACGCGAGAGCGCGTCCAGCCGATCCAGATCGTCAGCGCACCACAGCCATCGGCCACGGGCGGCCAGCTCCTCGGCGAGCAGCGCGACCGCGGCGGCCAGCGGAAGCGGCGCCACCTCGGGCGGATCCGCCCCGAAGAGCCGGGCGAACGCCGCCGCGGCCGCCGCCGGCAACGCCCCGGCCTCGGCCTGCACCGGCGTGAGCAGCCGCTGCAGCCCCGCCCCGGGCAGGCCGTCGTCCCCGGGCAGAGCCCGAACCGCGAGCACCGTCGCACCGGTGGCCGCATACCGCCCGGCAGCCTCGGCGAGCAGCGCGGACCGTCCGGTACCCCGCTCACCGACCACCCGAACCGACCGGCCGTCCCGCAAGCCCGCGGCGATCGCCGCCAGCTGCGACTCCCGCCCGACCAGCGTCACGCCCATTCCGCCCCGGCCGCGTCCATTTCGGATATTTCGTATTCGCTTGGAGCGGCTCCACCGGCGGCCGTGAAAGCGGCCCGCAGATAGTCCGTGACCTGGGTGACCGCGGCCCGCGCGGCCGGCGTCCACCGCAGACTGTCCAGCACCGCGAAGTCGTGGACCGTCCCGAGATAGCGACTACCGACCACCGGCACCCCGGCGGCCCGCAGCCGATTCCCGAAGTCCTCGGCCCGATCCCGGGTCACATCCGCCTCCGCGGTGATCAACAGCGTCGCCGGAAGCCCGGCCAGCTCCGTCGCCGCCAGCGGATCGGCACCGGCCTCGCCGCGCGGCGCGTACTCCCGGCAGATCCGGCGCACGTCGGCCAGCCGCAGCCCGGCCCCGGTGGCGAACTCGATCGCCGACGGATCATCCGCGCCCGGCCGCCCGATCGGATAGAGCAACACCTGAGCGACCAGCGCGGCCGCCGGCCCGAGATCCCCGTCGGACCGCGGATCACTTGGCCCACGCCCGGCACGCCGATCGGCCGGCTCGGAACCCCGGTCGCGGGTGGCGAGTGCTGGGTCGCGGGTGGTGGAGGCCGGGTCGTGGGCGGCGGAATCCCGGTCGCGGGTGGTGGAGGCCGGGTCGTGGGCGGCGGAATCCCGGTCGCGGGTGGCGAGAGCCAGGTCGCGGGTGGTGGGGGACCGGTCCCGGTCGCGGATGGCGAGGGACAGCGCCAGGGTCGCCCCGGCGCAGTCGCCGGCCAGCGCGATCCGGCGCCGATCGCCGGGCACCTCCAGCGAGCCGTCCCGGATCGCCGCGAGCACCGCCACGAGCTGCTCGATCGCCACCGGATAGCGCGCCTCGGGCACCCGCGCGTACTCCGGCATCACGACGACCGCGCCGGTGCCCCGGGACAGCGCGACGGCCAGCCGATGATGCGTGGACCAGTCGCCGAGGACCCAGCCGCCGCCGTGGACGTACAGAATGATCGGCGCGGCGACCGCGCCCGGCGGGATCAGCAGATGGACCGGACCGCTTTTGATCTCGACGGTTCGATGCTCGAGACCGGCCGGGAGCTCCGGCGGGGCCTGCATCAGGCCGAGCGCGAGGCGCGCGTCGCCGGGCCCCATCGCGTACAGGTACGGCGGGTGCGCCGCGCCCTCCGCCAGCCGCCGGGCGGCATCGTCCAATTCGGTCACTGCGCGTCCTTCGCGGGGGAGAGCCGGTCGACCACTTCGCCGAGCTGGGTGCGGTTGGTGACGCCGAGTTGCGGAAAGAGCCGGTACAGGTGCGAGCCGACGGTCCGCGGCGACAGGAAGAGCCGCTCGCCGATCTCGCGGTTGCTCAGCCCCTGCGCGGCGAGGCGGACGATCTGGTCCTGCTGGGCGGTCAGCGTGCTCGCGGTGGCCGGCACGGCGATCCGGAGGTCCGCGTGCACTCGGCCCGTCCAGGCCGCGGCACGCAGCCGCTCGAACGTGTCCAACGCTCGGACCAGCACATCCTTGGCCCGAGCCGGTTGCTGTGCGCGCCGCAGGCGATCGGCGAGCTCGACCGCGAGGACCGCCCGCTCGAACGGCCACCGCTGCGCACCGGCCGCCTCGACGACCGCGGCGAGCTCCTCCGCCGAGCGGCCGGGCTCCGCGATCAGGAGGGCGCCGGCGGCGGCGAGGCGGCCTCGCTTGCGGTCGCTCAACCACGATTTACGGTACGTGCGCAGCACCCGCCCGTAGATCTCCCGCCCCTCGGCCGCCCGCCCGGCATGCCCGGCGGCCGTGATCAGATCCGGTAGGACCAGCACCCGCCACGGATGCGCGATTTCCGCCGCGGCGTGGAGCAACCGATACGCCTCCGCATGCTCCCCGACCGCCAGCGCGCCAACGCCCCGCGCCCACCGCCACCGCAACGCCAGCGCCGGCTCCGCCGGTTCCACCCCGGGCCCCCGGCTCGGCCCCGCGAACCCGCCGGAGAGCCCGCGACCGGAACCGATCAGGCCCACGGACTCCCCGGAGTGTCCGCGCCCGGAACCGATCAGGCCCACGGACTCCCCGGAGAGCCCGCGACCGGAACCGATCAGATCAGCGGGCTCCTCGGTGAGGCCGCGCCCGGATTCGATCACCGCGAGTTGGGCCGCGGCGCCGCTCCGGACCATCGTCGCCTCGGCCATCACCGGCGACGCGAGCAACGGAACCAGCGACTGCTCCGCCTCCACCCAGCGCCCGGTGTCGATCAGCGCCCAGCACGCGGCGAGCGGCGCGGTGAGGTACGCGCCGGCCGCCGTCCCACCGACCACCGCCCGGGTCGCCGGCCCGAGCAGGCGCAACGCGTGCTCGGGCTCGTCGATCAGCATCGCCCCGGCGCCCGCCACCGCGGCCGGCCCGAACTCGTCCGGCGTAGCCGGCTCCGGCACGGCCAGGATCGCCGTCCGCACGTCCTCGTCGGGCATCACCGCCGCCCGCGGGAAGAGCGTCGCCGGTCGGGCGGCGCGCAGCGCGTCGCTCAGCGGCCCGTCCCCGAGCAGGAACGCCGGCAGCGCGGCGGTCTCCAGGAACCCGGTCGCCCCGGCGGCGATGCTCGCGGTGAGCACCACGGCCGCGTCGTCGACCCGCCCCCGCATGGTCAGAATCCAGGAGGCGAAGGCATCCAGCTGCGCCCGCAGAGCCAGGTCCGCCGCGGAGTCCGAGCCCAGGCCGGCGCGAGCCAGAGCGGAGTCGGCGCGAGCCGGGGCGGGGTCGGCGGGAGCCGGGGCGGGGTCGGCGGGGTCGGCGGGAGCCACGGTGGGGTCCAAGTCCAAGTCCAAGTCCAAGTCCAGGCCGGCCTGGGTGGGGTTCAGGTCCAGGTCGGCGTGGGCCTGGGCGGGGTCCGGGTCGAGGTCGGCGGGGTCCGGGTTGAGGATGGCGCGGGCCCGGGTGGCGATGTCGCTGGCCCAGCGGATCCGGCCGACCGCGGCCGCGTGCACCGACGCCTCCAGCAGCACCGGCGCACGGTCCCCGGGCGGGAGCAGCTCGCCGGCCTGTTCGAGCAGGCCGATCGCGGTCACCGCGGCGGCGCCGTCGAGCGTGCGGGCCGCGGCGATCAGTTCGCCGGCCAGCTCCGGGTCGATGCCGCCGGCCGCCTCGGCGCGATGCCACAGCGCCCGGCGCGGGTCGGCGGTGGCCTCCGCCAGCAGCCGGTGGGCCCGGCGCCGGGCGCCCGCCCCGGCCTGGTCCAGGACCGCGAACTCGACCAGCGGATGCCGGAACCGCACCACCGCGTCCGCGACCGTGACCAGCCCGGCCTCCTCGGCGGGCGGCCACGCGGCCGGGGTCAGCGCCGGGTCGGCCCGGGCCAGCACGGCGACGTTCCGCTCCCCGGCGGCGGCCAGGGTCAGCGCCCGCCGGGAGACCTCCGGCAGCGCCCGGATCCGGCGGGCGAAGACCTGCGCGACACTCCCCGGGTCGTCGGAGGTCCACGCGCCGCCTTCGCGCGCGACGAGGTTCCCGGCGCCGCCTTCGCGCGGGGTGAGGTTCTCGGCGTCGCGCTCGCGCGGGGTGAGGTTCTCGGGGTCGTGCTCGCGCGGGGTGAGGTTCTCGGGGTCGCGCTCGCGCGGGGTGAGGTTCCCGGCGTCGCGCTCGCGCGGGGCGAGGGTCCAGGCGCCGTACTCGAGCAGGGCGAGCGGATTGCCGGCCGCCCGGCGCAGGATCTCCAGGCGGGCCGAGCCGGTGGGCGCGCCGACCCGATCGAGCAGGATCTCCGCGTCCCGTTCGGCGAGCGGCGGCACCGGGATCTGCCGCAGCAGGTCGGCGAGCTCGACCGGCACCCGCTCGGTCCGGCTGGCGAACACCGCGATCACCGGCACCTGCCGCCAGGTGAGCACCGAGGCCACCGTGAGCAGCAGGTCCAGGGTGGGCGGGTCGCTGCGGTCGACGTCGTCCACCACCAGCACCAGCGGAAGCTCGCCGGCCAGCAGCGCGCACATCGCGCACACCGCGGCCCGCAACGCCAGCAGGTCCACCGGTGTCCCGTCGTCGGTGAGGGCGGCGCGGAGGGCCCGCTGCTGACCGGCCGGGAGCGCGCCGGGGTCGGCGCCCGCGAACAGCGCCCGGAGCACGGCGTACGGCTCGGCGCCGGCCTCACCGGTGGCCCGCGCCACCGGGAACCCGAGCTGCCGCGCCCGCGCCACGAACCGCTCCACCAGCGTCGTCTTGCCGATGCCGGCCGCGCCGACCAGCAGCACCCCGGCCGGCTCCGGCCGATCCCGGTCGAGCAGCGCGGTCAGCTCGCCCCACACCTGCCCCCGGCCCACCGGACCGGGCGAGCCCGAGTCGAGTTCCATCGCATTCCCCCAGGCCGGCCCCGTCTTCCGCGCCCCAGTCTGCCCGCGCCCGGAGCCCATCCCAAGCCGCAGTGATCCGCATCGCGCCGCCGTCCAGGCCCCGGAGCACCCCGGAGCGCCGGACCGCTCCGAAGCCGCCGCGGCCGGCAAAAGATGCCGCAGCGGCTGGAGGGGCGGCCGCCCAAAAGCTGCCGCCGGAGCGGGGCCGGAAGGGCGAGCGACGTGATTACCTGTCACATGGGCCCGCGCGACGTCAGGGTGTAGGCAAACCCCCGAGAACGGAGAAACCGATGCGTTACCTGATGCTCTCGAAGATGCAGGACACCCAGCCCGACGAGAAGCTGTTCGCCGAGATGGCCGCGTTCATCGAGGAGATGACCGCCTCCGGTGTGCTGCTGGCGACCGGCGGCCTCGACCCGGCCGGCTTCAAGATCGCCTCGGCCGGCGAGGACGTGACGGTCACCGACGGGCCGTTCACCGAGGCGAAGGAGGCGGTCGGCGGGTTCGCGCTGGTCGAGGTGCGCTCGAAGGAGGAGGCGATCGAGCTCGGCCGCCGCTTCCGCAAGATCGTCGGTGACGGCGAGAGCCTGATCCACCAGGTCTTCAACTGACCGCAGGCTGACGAACGGCCGGCCGAAGGAGCGGGTCATGACGGATGTCCGGGCCACGGTCGGCGTCGTCTGGCGGCAGGAGTCCGCGCGGATCGTCGCGACCCTCCTGCGGATGGTCCACGACGTCGGCCTGGCCGAGGAGCTCGCGCAGGACGCCCTGGTAACGGCCATGGAGCAGTGGCCCGATCAGGGCGTCCCGGACAATCCCGGCGCCTGGCTGACCACCGTCGCCCGGCGTAGGGCCGTCGACCACCTGCGGCGATCCCAGAGATTCGACGGTACGGAGGTCGAGCCGCCCGCCGGTGATCAGCAGAGCGACGACGTCCTCCGGCTGATGTTCATCTCCTGCCATCCGATCCTGGACAAGCCGGCCCGCGCGGCCCTCACGCTGCGTGTCGTCGCGGGCCTGAGCCCCGCCGAGATCGCCCGGGCATTCCTGGTCGGCGAGCCGGCGATCGCGCACCGGATCGCCGCCGCCAAGCGCACCCTCGCCGACTCCGGTGTCGCCTATGGACTCCCGTCCGGCGCCGAGCTGCACGGCCGGCTGGCCTCGGTGCTCGAGGTCGTCTACCTGGTCTTCAACGAGGGCTACTCGGCGACCTCGGGCGACGATCTGACCCGGCCCGGCCTGTGCCTGGAGGCGCTGCGCCTGGGCCGGTTGCTGGCCGAGCTGGCGCCGGACGATCCGGAGGTACACGGTCTCGTCGCGCTGATGGAGATCCAGCAGTCCCGCTCGGCGGCGCGCACCGGGTCGCGCGGCGAGCCGGTCCAGCTGCACGAGCAGAACCGCGGGAAGTGGGACCGGCTGCTGATCAACCGGGGGTTCGCGGCGATGCTGCGGGCCCGCGCGGCCGGGGCCGGCGAGGCGCCCGGGCCATACGTTCTGCAGGCCGCGATCGCCGTGTGCCACGCCCAGGCCCGGACCGCCGAGGAGACCGGCTGGGCGCGGATCGCGACGCTCTACGAGGCGCTGGAACGGCTGGTGCCGACCCCGGTCGTCCGGCTGAACCGGGCCGTCGCGGTCGGCTTCGCGCACGGCCCGGCGGCCGGGTTGGCGCTGGTCGACGAGTTGCGGGCGGATCCGGCGCTGCGGGACTACCACCTGTTGCCGGGGGTGCGGGCCGACCTGCTGCGGCGGGTGGGGCGGGTCGCGGAGGCCCGCTCGGAGTGGGAGCGGGCGGCCTCGCTGACCCGCAACACCGCCGAGCGTGACTTCCTGCGCGCCCGGGCGGAGTCCGCGGGCACGACGGCGGGCGGCCCGTTGCTGGGCGCGACGGTCGACGCCTTTCTGGCCGGGCTCGGATCGGGGACTGCCACCGCGTACCGGAAATCGTTGGGAAGAATCCGCCGGGCCCTGGGCGAACGGACTCCCTTGACCACCCTCGACCCCGGCGGCGTAGCCGCGGTCGTTGCCACCCTCTGGCCGGAAGCCGCGCCGCGCGGCTGGAATCGGCACCTCGCCGCGTTCCGTTCCTTCGCCGGCTGGGCCGGGTTCCCTGGGCTGGCCGCGGACCTGCGGAATCGGCCCGTGCCGGACGGGACGACCGGCGGGGAGCCGGCGCCGGTGCCGATCGACACCGTCCCGGTGCGGGAGCGCGTGCTGTGGCTGATGGTGCGCGAATCGGACGCGCCGATCGGGGTGGTGCTCGCGCTCGACGTCCAGGGCCTGGATCTGACCGGTCGCCGCGGACCCGGGGTGACCTGGGGCGAGCGAACCGCCGCGCTGCTCCCGGAGCTGATCGGGGGCCGTACCCGGGGCCCGCTCTTCCTCTCCGATCGCCGCCCGGCGCCGGCCCGTCGGCCGGCACCGGCCGATCTCTGCCCGGAGACCGGCCGGCGGCGGCTCTCCTACCCGCGCGCGGAGTACCTGTTCAAGCGGGCGACCGGGCGCACGCTGCGCACCCTCCGTCAGCGGTAGGCGGCGTGCCCGGTCAGGGCCTGGCCGATGACCAGGGTGTGGATCTCGGACGTGCCCTCGTAGGTGAGCACCGACTCCAGGTTGTTGGCGTGCCGGAGCGGGGAGTACTCCAGGGTGATGCCGCTGCCGCCGAGGATGGTGCGGCACTCGCGGGCGATCGCGATCGCCTTGCGGACGTTGTTCAGCTTGCCGACGCTGACCTGGTGCGGCTTGAGCGTGCCGGCGTCCTTGAGCCGGCCCAGGTGCAGGGCGAGCAGCGCGGACGTGTTCAGGTCGACCGCCATGTCGGCGAGTTTCTCCTGGGTGAGCTGGAACGCGGCGATCGGCCGGTCGAACTGCACCCGGGTGCCGGCATAGTCGAGGGCAGCCTGAAGGCTGTCCCGGGCGGCCCCGGTCGCCCCGAAGATGATCCCGAAGCGGGCCTCGTTCAAGCAGCTCAGCGGCGCGCCGAGGCTGCGTGCGCCGGGCAGCCGGGCGGAGTCCGGCAGGCGCACGTCGTCGAGGATCAGCTCGCCGGTGATCGAGGCGCGCAGCGAGAGCTTCTGCTTGATCGTGCGGCTGGTGAAGCCGGGGGTGCCGCGCGGGACGAGGAAGCCGCGGATGCCGTCGTCGGTCTGCGCCCAGACGGTGGCGACGTCCGCGATGCTGCCGTTGGTGATCCACATCTTGGTGCCGGTGAGGATCCAGTCGCCGCCGTCGCGGACCGCGCGGGTGCGCATGTTGGCCGGGTCGCTGCCGAAGTCCGGCTCGGTCAGGCCGAAACAGCCGATCGCCTCGCCGGCCGCCATCCGGGGCAGCCACTCCTGCTTCTGCTCCTCGGATCCGTACTTCCAGATCGAGAACATCGCGAGGGAGCCCTGGACCGACACGAAGCTGCGCAGGCCCGAGTCGCCGGCCTCGAGCTCCAGGCAGGCCAGGCCGTAGGCGACCGCGCTCGTCCCGGCGCAGCCGTAACCCTCCAGGTGCATCCCGAGGACGCCGAGTTTGCCCAGTTCCGGGGCGAGCTCGCGGGGGAACGTGCCGGCCTCGAACCACTCGGCGACGTTCGGCCGCACGTGGTCGGTGACGAACCGGGCCACGGTCTCCTGGATCTGCCGCTCCTCGGCGCTCAGCAGTCCGGCGAAGTCGAGCAGTTCGAGCGGGTCGGTGACGGTCATGGGTCCTCCAGAGGTCTGCGGCGCACCCGATTCAGCGATGGTACGGGCGCGCGGCCGGGCATACCGTGAGGCCCAACAAAACCGTCACGGGGGTGGCAGCTCCGGGGGGACACGATGGCCGAGGCGACGCTGCTCGACCGCCTGGGTCCGGGTGATCACGCGTGTCTGGTCTACGACGACGAGCTGTTGTGGGCCCGGAGCCTGGCGGCGTTCATCCGGTCCGGGCTGCGTCAGCATCATCGGATCCTGTACTGCGGGAAGGACGCCGGCCGCCTGGCGCCGGTGCTCGCCGGGCAGGGCGTGGACGTCACCGCCGCCGTGCGCGACGGGCAGCTGACCGTGGCCGGGGCCGAGGCGGCGTACCTGCCGGCCGGGGTCTTCGACCCGGTGGCGAGCCTGGCGGGCTGGGCGGGCGAGGTCGAGGCGGCCCGCGCCGCCGGGTACCGCGGGATGCGCGGCATCGGCGACATGTCCTGGGCCTGCCGCGACATCGGGATCGACCAGCTCTCCTGGTACGAGTCCCAGGTCAACCGGATCTGCGTGGACGGCTTCACGACCGGGCTGTGCCTCTACGACCGGCGTCTGTTCGACGAGCCGGCGCTGCGCCGGGTCACCCGCGAGCACCCGGCGACGATCACCCGGCACACCGACCCGTCCCGGATCCCGCTGCTGCGCGCGGTGCGCGCCGGGGAGCACGGGCTGCGCCTGTCCGGCGAGGCGGACCTGTCGAACCGGCAGGCGCTGAGCGCGGTGCTGGAACATCTGCTGGAGGACTCCCCGGCGACCCGGCCGCGGGTCACCCTGGACGTCACCGACCTGCGGTTCGCCGACTCGGCCGCGGCCCGGATCCTGCTGGCGCCGGCCGCGACCGGCGGGCACCGGCTGGACGTCGTCGGGTGCTCCGCGTCGCTGCGCCGCCTGCTGGACTTCCACTGGGCCGGGCCGGCCGGCCGGCTGTGGATCCGGTGACGGCTACTTCTCGACCAGGTTGGTCAGCGGCGTGGGCTGGTTGATGTTCGCCGGGGCGTTCCACTTCTGGATGTCGGCCGTGGTGCACGTGGCGACCTTGACCTTGCTGGTGCCGTCGCTGTGGAAGTCGTTGCTGATGCCGGTGCCCTGCTCGGTGGGCTGCAGGCAGTTCCCCTTGTAGTCCATGATCCGGTAGCTGGTGCCGTAGTCGCCGGTGTCGTGGTAGACCGTCCAGGTCAGCGCCTGCTGGGCCTGGACCGCGGCGGTCGTGCAGGTCACCACGGTCACCCAGGAGACCGAGGTGGCGGTGCCCGGCGACTTCAGGCAGTAGTTGTTGGCCGCGGCGCCGCTGTTGGCGTTGCTGTTGCTGGAGGCGTTGTTGACGATGATCGGGCCGGACTTGGAGATCGCCGGCAGCACCGGCACCGGGTGCACCCACTGCTGGTTGAAGTCGACGAGCGCGCCCGGGTCCTGCTTGCAGAACCAGGCGATCATGTACGTCGCACCCATGTTCTTGCTGGTCACGTCCAGGCACCGGCTGAACTGCTTGTAGTTGACCAGTTGGTTGGTGCTGTCCCCGGCCATCCCGGCGCCGACCCCGGGCGCCGAGTAGAAGACGTTCTTGGTCGAGGTGGCGCCGCAGCCGGCCAGCACCACGGCCTGGTCGCTGGTCGAGCCCGGCGTCTTGACGTTCATGCAGTAGGAGCCGTCGGACTTGCTCGCCGTGGTGGTGGCGTGGAAGACGCTGCTGCCGTCCAGGGCCCACTGGTAGGTCGTGGTCCGGGTGACCGGGCAGGGCTGGAAGACCACCGGGGTGGTGCCGCTGACCTTGGTCGCGGCGGCGAACAGGCACATGCCCAGCGTCGCGGTGGACGACTCCGAGTAGATCAGCTTCAGGTACAGGTCCGGGGTGTAGCCGAACTGCTGCTGGCTGCTGCCGTTGCAGGTCTTCATGGTGACCGCGGTGCCGGCCGACGGGCTGGCCGCCGAGCCGGCGTCCAGGCACTGGTCGCCCAGGGTGCTGCTGGAGATCTTGATCCGGCCGCCCGGGATGTTGGTGTTGCTGGTGGAGAAGACGTACGTGGCGGTCAGCGTCCGGGTGCTCGTGCCGTTCGTGCCGGCCGACTGGACCACCGCGGTGGTGGGCACGTCGTTCACCGCGCAGTTGGTGATGGTGTTGGCGTCCCGGTCGCGGTAGGTGACCGTGACCTTGTACGTCGACTGCACGCCGGTGCCGGTCACGCCGACCGTCCCGGTCATCGTGCAGGGCGGCATGTTCTCCAGGTAGCCGTTCTGCTCGTCGTCGGCGGCGGCGCGGACCCGGGCCATCATCACGTCCAGGCCGGTCTGGGCGGCGTCGAGCGCGGCGCCGCGCTGGTCGTACCCCTGGGTGTTCTTGATCTGCCGGACCACGATCGGGACCATCGTCGCGGAGAGCGACATGACGACCGTCACCACCAGCATGGCCAGCGGCAACGATCCCTCGTCGGGCCGGTGGAGGGCGCGGCGGCGGAGCGGGAGCCTCATCACGTCGGCCTTCCGAAGCTGCAGTTGTTGAGCGCGGGCGTGTTGCGGTTGGTGTTCTGCGCGGTGAAGAGCACGTCGAGCGGCAGGCTGGTGGTGCCGACGGTCCCGGAGAACCGCAGCCGCACCTGGCTGTGCTCCAGCTCGTAGGTGCGGCCGACGCCGCTGACGTTCGGGGTGGACGTGGCGTACGGCTGGTCACCCGGGTCGTAGACGGTGAACGGGTCGGTGGTCCCGGTCTGGGTCAGCTGGCTGGCGATGGTGAGCGCGGGGCCCACGGTCGGGGTGGGGGACGAGGCGTACGTCGCCCGGCTCAGCACCCCGTTGGAGAACTTGAGCTGCTGGCAGCCGGAGTTCGTGGCGAACTCCAGGTACCAGTCGCCGCCCACCTTGCCGGGCGTGTTCACCCAGGTCGCGTAGCGGATCTCCCGGTCCAGCCGGCGGAAGCTGTTGCCGAGCTGGTCGCGGGCGGTGCTGATCCCGTCGGTCCGGTTCACGTCCGAGTAGATCTCGATGATCGCGCCGGTGACGATCACCATGATGAACGACATGATCGAGGTGGCGACGATCAGGTCGATCAGGGAGAAGCCCTCGTCGCCGGACTTCCCGGCGGCCGGGACCTCGATCTCGTCGCTCATGTGATCTTCCAGGTGAAGGTGACGATGCTGCTGCTCGGCGGCGCCAGCGAGCTGGCCGTGGCGGTGACCGTGTAGCTGCCGGCCGTGGTCGGCGTCCCGGAGATCACCCCGGTCAGCGCGTTCAGCGACAGGCCGGGCGGCAGGCCGGTGATGCTCAGCGCGGGGGACAGGCCCAGCAGCGTCCCGTTCGTGGTCAGCGTCAGCGACGTCGCGGTGCCCTTGACGCCGGCCTGGTCCGGCGCGGTCAGCGCGGGCGCCGTGAAGACCAGCGAGTCGGTGGTGGTCACGACGACCACGATCTGCTGACTGGCCGTGCCGCCGCTGCCGTCGGTGACGGTGATCGTCGGCAGGAACCGGCCGGACGCGGTCGACTTGCCGGAGACGGCGCCGGTGTTCTTGTTGACGCTCACGCCGGGCGGCAGGCCGGTGCCGGTGTACGTGTAGTTGCCGTCCCCGCCGCCGCCGACCGCGGTCAGGTCGAGCTTCGTCTTGATGTCGATCGTCTGGTTCGAGAGCCCGCTCAGGGTCAGCGCGGGATAGACGGTGTGCTTGTACGTGTAGGTGCCGACGCTGGTCCGGCCGTTGGCGTCGGCCGCGGTCAGCGTCACGGTGTAGACGCCGGCCGTGGTCGGGACGCCGGCGATCGTGCCGGTGGTGGCGTCCAGGGTCAGCCCGGGCGGGAGGCCGGTCGCGGTGAACGTGTAGTACGGCACCGCGGCCGCGGGCACCCCGCCGGTCGCCGCCAGGACCAGGCTGTACGTGTCGCCGATCCGGCTGACCGGGCTGGCCGGCAGGGTCGGGACGGGCAGCTGGACGATGGTGAACGTGACCGCCCCGGTGTTGTTCCGGTTCGCGTGGTCGGTGACGGTCGCGGTCCGCGTGGTGACCCCGGCGGTGGTGGGCGTGCCGGTGATCATCCCGGACGACGCGATCGAGAGACCGGCCGGCGGCAGGCCGCTGAGCGTCCAGGTGTTCGGGAGCTGACCACCGCGGGCCTTCAGCTGGTACGAGACGCTGTCGCCGACGTACCAGGTCTGGTTGTTGTCCATGACCACCGGCGCCGGCCGGTTGAAGTCGAAGGTCGGCTCGGACGACCGGGAGACCAGCGTGGTGGCGACGTAGGCGCAGACGTTGCCGGTGGCCGTGCAGGTGCTGTCCGGCCAGGTCTCGAGCACCACGACCCGGAAGAACTTGAGGATCTGGGTGGTGTCCGCCGGGGCCGCCGAGCCCTTCGGGTAGACGCACTCCGAGGTGCCGGTCAGGTAGACCTCGCACTGGCCGACGTAGATGTTCTGGGTGTAGGTGAGCGACTCCACGGTGATCTGCTGAGGCGACGTGGGGAGCGGCGCGTCCGTGCCCACCGTCGAGGCCGGGTCGGTGATCATCGGGTCGCCGGCCACCTGCATCGCGGTCAGGTAGGGCCGGGCCACCGCGAGGTAGGGCTTGGCCGCGTCCGGGATCAGCACCGCGTCGAACTGGCTCTGGGTCGCGCTCTGGCTGCGGCCGGTGAGCAGGGCGCTGCCCTTGAGGCCGCGCACCTGCTCCATGGCCGTCTCGGCGAGCTGCATCGCGGCCTGCTTGGACCGCTGCTTGTTGACGTTGGTCAGGCTGCTGACGAAGAACGGGGCGCCGGCGAGCATGGTCACGCTGATCACGGCCAGCGCGATGACCATCTCGAGGACGCTGAAGCCCTCGTCTTTTTCGCTGCCCACGCGCTCTCCCAGCGTCTAGATCCGCTGAGCCTCAGATCGGCAGCCGGGAGAGCGCGTTTAGCAGAACTACCCGACCGGGACCGGTTCTGGGGCAGGTTCCGGGCTCGGCGCGACGGCCTGCCGCTTCCGGTCCCGGCGGGTCTCCACCATCGTGTAGAGGACCGGGATCAGCACCAGCGTGAGCAGCGTCGACGTGACCAGGCCGCCGATCACCACCACGGCGAGCGGCTGCGAGATGAACCCGCCCGAGCCGGTGATCCCGAGCGCCATCGGCAGCAGCGCGAAGATCGTCGCCAGCGCGGTCATCAGGATCGGCCGCAGCCGGCGCAGCCCACCCTCGACCACCGCCCGGTCGACCGGCAGGCCCCGCTCGCGGTACTGGTTGATCAGGTCCATCAGCACGATCGCGTTGGTGACCACGATGCCGATCAGCATCAGCAGGCCGATCAGCGCGGCCACCCCCATCGGGGTGCCGGTGACCAGCAGCAGCGCGATCGCGCCGACGAACGCGAACGGGATCGACACCAGCAGGACGAACGTCTGCCGGATGCTGCCGAAGACCGCGACCAGGATCAGGAACACCAGGCCGATCGCGATCGCGATGGCCAGGATCAGCTGGCTGAAGGCGTCGCTCTGCTGCGAGGTGACCCCACCCATCTGGTACGACGCCCCGCCCGGCAGCGTCAGGTCCGCGAGTGCGGCGCTCACCGCGGTGCTGGCCGCCCCGGTGTCGTCCCCGGCCGGCGACGCGGTGACCGTGTTGGTCCGGCCGCCGTCCACCCGGACCCGCTGCACCGGCCCGTCCACCTGGGTGACCGTGGCCACCTGGTCGAGGCGGACCGCCCCGGTGGCCGTCATGATCCGCAGGGCCTTCACCTCGGCGAGGCTGTCCGGCGTGGTCGCGCCGGTCCGGACGAGCACGTCGTGCCGGGCGCCGTTCAGGGTGACCTGGGTGGCGGTCGCGCCCTGCACCGCGGTGCGCAGCGCGGAGACGATGGTCTGGTCGCTCAGGCCGTACTTCGCGGCCTGCTCGCCCCGGGCCACGATGCTGATCTGCGGCGCGCTCTCGCTCAGGTCACTGCTCACGTCGGTGACCTGGGGGACCTTGGTGAGCGCCTGCTGGATCCGCTCGGTCGCGGCGGTCAGCGTGGCGTCGTCACCGGCCCGGACGGACACCTCGATGTCGCTGCCGCCGAACCCGCCGCCACCGCCGCCGACGGAGATCTCACCGGCGCCGGCGATCTGCCCGAGCTTGTCCTTGAGAGCGTCTTCGACGGCGGCGGAGTCCCCGGTCACGTTGATCGTGTACGAGACCGTGTTGCCACCACCCGACCCGCCGAAGAACCCGCCCGACGACCCGATCGTCACCTGGTACGACGCGACCCCGTCGAGCGTGCCGAGCACGGACTCGACCTGTTGCGCGGCTTTGTCGGTGGTGGCCAGGTCGGTCCCGGCCGGCAGGGTCTGGCTGACCCGGACGCTGTCCGAGCCGGAGTCCCCGATGAAGCTGGTCTTGAGCGCGCCGGCCATCGCGACCGTGCCGATCAGCAGCAGGACCGCCCCGGTCAGCACGGTCTTGCGGCGGCGCACCGACCAGGTGATCACCGGCAGGTACAGCCGGGGCAGCAGCCCCTGCCGCTCCTGCGCCTCGACCCGCTCCCGGTACGCCTCGCCGTCCTCGGTGACGACCGGCGACTTCAGGAACCAGTAGGCGAGCGCCGGCACCACGGTCAGCGACACCAGCAGCGACGCCAGCATCGCCACCGTCACGGTGATCGAGAAGGCCCCGAACAGCTCGCCGACCAGGCCGCTGACGAACGCGATCGGCAGGAACACGGCGACCGTGGTGAGCGTCGACGAGGTGACCGCGGTGGCGACCTCGCGGACGGCGGTGAGGACCGCGTGGCGCCGGTCCTCGCCGTACCCCAGATGCCGTTTGATGTTCTCCAGTACCACGATCGAGTCGTCGACGACCCGGCCCACCGCGATGGTCAGCCCACCCAGGGTGAGGATGTTCAGCGAGTAGTCGCGCCACCAGAGCACGATCAGCGCGATCAGCAGCGACAGCGGGATGGACACCGCGGTGACCAGCGTCGACCGGCCCGAGCGCAGGAACAGCACGATCACCAGGATGGCCATCAGCAGGCCGAGCGCGCCCTCCTCGAGCAGGCCGTTCACCGAGTCCTTGACCTGCGGCCCGCTGTCCGACACGACGGTCAGCCGGGCGCCGTCCCCGAGCGAGTCCTGCAGGCCGGCCAGCTTCGCGCGGACGTCGTCGGAGATCGAGGACGACGACCCGTCGTGCGCCATGGTGATCGACACCCCGAGGGACGGCTTCCCGTCCGTACGGGTGATCGACGTGACCGCCGCGTCGGCCAGCGTGACCGTCGCGATGTCCTTGAGCTGGACGGGTCTCGGGCCGGCGATCCAGAGGTTCTGGACCTGCTCCAGCGAGGTGACCGCGGCCCCGACGGCGAGGCTCAGGTTCTTCCCGCCGGCGGTGATCTGACCGGCCGACGAGGTGCCGCCCAGCGTGCCCAGCGCCGTCATGATCGACTGGGTCCAGGCGGCCGTGCCGGCCTTCGGCGTGACCGTGACGACCTGGTCGCGGGTGCCGGAGACGGACACCTCGTTGACGCCGCCGACCGCCTGCAGCGCGGGCACCACGGTCGAGGTCAGCTTCGCCGCGAAGGCGCGCTGGTCGCCGTCCGACGTCGCGGCCAGGGTCATCGTCGGCAGGTCACCGGTGCTGCCGGTGAGCACCTGCGGGTCGACGCCCGCCGGCAGCCGGGCCTTGGCCAGGGCCTGCTGGATGTCGCCGGTCGCGGCGTCGATGTCGGTGTCGTAGCCGAACGACAGGGTGACCGTCACCGACCCCTGACGTGAGGTCGAGGTCGTCGTCTCCACCCCGGTCACGCCCCGCACGGCGTCCTCGATCGGGGTGGTGACCTGCTCCTCGACCACCCCGGGCGCGGCGCCCGGATAGGTGGCCAGGACCGTGACGGCCGGGAACGACAGATCGGGCAGGAGCTGTTGCTTCAGCGACGCCGCCGCGTAGCAGCCGAAGGCGACGACCAGCGCGGCGACGAGCGCCACCAGCTTGCGATTCGCGAGACTCAATCGGGACAGGAGAGACACGCTGGAAGTCTCGGGCGTGGGACCTCGGCCGCGCGTCGTCCGGCGGCGGTCCGTCCGGCTACCACGATCGCGGTAGTTTCCGGCCGCGCCTACTTCGTCTGCGGACTTCCCGGCCGGACCAGGCCGCTCTGGTAGGCGACCACGACCAGCTGCGCGCGATCCCGCACCCGCAGCTTGGCCATCGCCCGGTTGACGTGCGTCTTCGCGGTCAGCGGGGACAGGAACAGCCGCTCGGCGATCTCGTCGTTGGTCATCCCGTGCGCGACCAGCACCAGCACCTCCCGCTCCCGCTGGGTCAGGTCGTCCAGGGCGGCCGGCGGCGGACCGGCCTCCGGCTGGCTGAGCAGGTGATCCAGCAGGCCGCGGGTGGCCTTGGGGGAGAGCAGCGCGTCCCCGGACGCGACCACCCGGACCGCGTTGATCAACTCGTCCGGCCCGACGCCCTTGCCCAGGAAGCCGCTCGCGCCGGCGCGGACCGCGAGCATCACGTTGTCGTCCTGCTCGAACGTGGTGAGCACCAGGACCCGGACGCCGGCCAGGTCGTCGTCCTCGGCGATCCGGCGGGTCGCCTCGATCCCGTCCATCACCGGCATCCGGATGTCCATCAGAACGACGTCGGCGCGCTCGGTGCGGGCCAGCGCGACCGCCTGCCGGCCGTCGATCGCCTCGGCGACGATCTCGATGTCCGGTTCGGAGTCGAGGATCATCCGGTAGCCGGCGCGGATCAGCGCCTGGTCGTCGGCGAGCAGGACGCGGATCATGTGCCCTCGATCGGTGCTGGAAGTTCGGCTTTGAGAAAGAAGAAACCGGCTTTTTCGTACGCGATGAGCGTGCCGTCCGCCGCCGCGGCGCGCTCGCGCATCCCGACGATGCCGTACCCTGAACCTGATTTGTCGGGATTTATCCGGGTGGCGTTGGTCGCCTCGATGTGGACGCCCTCACGCGTGTAGGTGACGGCCAACTCGGCGTCCCCCATGCCGTATTTATGGGCATTTGTCAGTGCTTCCTGGGTGATCCGATAGGCGGCCAGATCCACCACCGCGGGCAGCCCCCGCTCCGCCCCGGCCTGCCGGAACCGCACCACCAGCCCGGCCGCCGTCACCGTCTCCAGCAGCTCCGGCAACCGGGCCAGCCCGCGGGTCGGCTCGGTCACCGCGTCCGGGTCGTCCGACTGCCGCAGCACCCCGACGATCGACGCCAGCTCCTTGAGCACGGTGTCCCCGGCGTGCCGGATGTGGTCCAGCGCCGGCCGCACCTGCTCGGGCCGCCGGTCCAGCAGGTGACTGGCCGCCCCGGCCTGCACGTTGATCACCGCGATGTGGTGCGCGACCACGTCGTGCAGCTCCCGGGCGATCCGCAGCCGCTCCTGGATCACCCGGCGGCGGGCCTCCTCCTCGCGGGTCTGCTCGGCCCGCTGGGCGCGCTCCTCGACCTCGGCCAGGTAGGCGCGACGGTTCCGGGTCGCGTCCCCGAACGCGGTGGCCATCCCGACGAACGTGACCACCGGAATGGTCGCCGCGGTGAGCAGCGGAAAGTTCCCGGAGAGCACGTCACCGAGGTAGAGCGTGACCACGCACCCGGCGAACGTCAGCCAGGTGGTCCGGCGGCTGTTGCGGGTGGCCGTCGTGTAGGCGCAGACGCCGGCCGCGATGATCAGCAGCGGATGCCGGCCCTGGTGCGTCCAGGCGTGCGCGATCATCGCGGTGGTCGCCACGAAGAGCATCGCCCGCGGCCACGTCCGGCGCAGCGTCATGGCCACCACCGCGACCCCGAGGCCGGCCACGTCCGCCCAGTTCAACGGGCGGACCGGGGCCTTCATCGCGGCGGCGGTGTAGCCGGCCACGCTGACCGCGGTGACCGCCAGCGCGGTCAGGCCGTCGGCGAGGATCGGGTGCCCGGCGAGGAGTCGGCGGGCGGCGATCATGCCGCTCACGTTAGTTTCCGGGCTCCCGCCCGCGCGTCGTCTTCCCGCGGTATTTCGGTCAGGAAAGAAGAAGCAGCCGCGGTACGCCGCTACTAGCCTTTCCGCCATGGAGAAGACGCATGCGGCCGACAGCCACGACCTGATCCGCGTGCACGGCGCGCGCGTCAACAACCTCAAGGACGTCAGCGTCGAGATCCCGAAACGCCGGCTCACGGTGTTCACCGGCGTCTCCGGCTCGGGCAAGAGCTCGCTCGTGTTCGGCACCATCGCCGCCGAGTCGCAGCGGATGATCAACGAGACGTACAGCGCGTTCGTCCAGGGCTTCATGCCGTCCCAGGCCCGCCCCGACGTGGACGTGTTGGAGGGCCTGACCACGGCGATCCTGGTCGACCAGGAGCGGATGGGCTCCGACCCGCGCTCCACGGTCGGCACCGCCACCGACGCCAACGCCATGCTGCGGATCCTGTTCAGCCGGCTCGGTGACCCGCACATCGGCTCGCCGCAGGCGTACTCGTTCAACGTCGCCTCGATCTCCGGCGCCGGCGCGGTGACCATGGAGAAGGGCGGCGTCACCACCAAGGAACGGCGCAGCTTCAGCATCACCGGCGGGATGTGCCCGCGGTGCGAGGGCCGCGGCGCGGTGACCGATTTCGACCTCACCGCGCTGTACGACGAGAACAAGTCCCTCAACGAGGGCGCGCTGACCATCCCCGGCTACAGCATGGACGGCTGGTTCGGCCGGATCTTCCGCGGTTGCGGGTACTTCGACCCGGACAAGCCGATCAAGAAGTACACCAAGCGGGAGCTGCACGACCTGCTCCACAAGGAGCCCACGAAGATCAAGGTCGACGGCATCAACCTGACCTTCAGCGGCCTGATCCCGTCGATCCAGAAGTCCTTCCTGGCCAAGGACCGGGAGGCGATGCAGCCGCACATCCGGGCCTTCGTCGACCGGGCGATCACGTTCACCACCTGCCCGGAGTGCGACGGCACCCGGCTCAGCGCGGGCGCCCGCGCCTCGAAGATCAACGGCGTCAGCATCGCCGACGCCTGCGCGATGCAGATCAGCGACCTGGCCGACTGGGTGCGCGGGCTGGACCAGCCGTCGGTCGCCCCGCTGCTCGGGAAACTCCAGCACACCCTGGACTCGTTCATCGAGATCGGACTCGGCTACCTCTCGCTCGACCGCCCGGCCGGCACGCTCTCCGGCGGCGAGGCGCAGCGCACCAAGATGATCCGGCACCTCGGCTCGTCGCTGACCGACGTCACCTACGTCTTCGACGAGCCCACCATCGGCCTGCACCCGCACGACATCCAGCGGATGAACGAGCTGCTCCTGCAGCTGCGGGACAAGGGCAACACGGTCCTGGTGGTCGAGCACAAGCCGGAGGCGATCGCGATCGCGGACCACGTCGTCGACCTCGGCCCGCGCGCCGGGGCGGCCGGCGGCGAGATCGTCTTCGAGGGCACCCTGGACGGGCTGCGCGCCAGTGGGACGCTGACCGGCCGGCACCTCGACGACCGGGCGTCGCTCAAGCCCGACGTCCGAAAACCATCAGGGCATCTTTCGGTACGCGGCGCCGACTCCCACAACCTGCGGAACGTGGACGTCGACATTCCGCTCGGCGTGCTCGTGGTGGTCACCGGCGTGGCCGGGTCCGGCAAGAGCTCGCTGATCCACGGCTCGGTGGCCGGGCGGGAGGGTGTGGTCGCCGTCGACCAGGGGTCGATCAAGGGCTCGCGGCGGAGCAACCCGGCGACGTACACCGGCCTGCTGGAGCCGATCCGCAAACAGTTCGCCAAGGTCAACGGCGTGAAGCCGGCCCTGTTCAGCGCGAACTCGGAGGGCGCCTGCCCGAACTGCAACGGCAACGGCGTGATCTACACCGACCTGGGGATGATGGCCGGCGTCGCCAGCCCGTGCGAGGTCTGCGAGGGGCGGCGCTTCGACGCGTCGGTGCTCGACTACCGGGTCGCCGGTAAGGACATCAGCGAGGTGCTGGCGATGCCGGTCGCCGAGGCCGTCGAGTTCTTCGCCGCCGGCGACGCCCGCAACCCGGCCGCCCACAAGATCCTGTCCCGGCTGTCCGACGTCGGCCTCGGCTACCTGACCCTGGGGCAGCCGCTGTCCACGCTGTCCGGCGGTGAACGGCAGCGGGTCAAGCTGGCCGTCCACATGGGGGAGACCGGCGGCGTCTTCATCCTCGACGAGCCGACCACCGGGTTGCACCTGGCCGACGTCGAGCAGCTCCTCGGCCTGCTGGACCGCCTGGTCGACGCGGGCCGCTCGGTGATCGTCATCGAACACCACCAGGCCGTGATGGCCCACGCCGACTGGATCATCGACCTGGGCCCGGGCGCGGGCCACGACGGCGGCCGGGTGGTCTTCGAAGGCACCCCGTCCGACCTGGTCGCCTCCCGCCCCACCCTGACCGGCGAACACCTCGCCGACTACGTCAAACCCTGACCCGCCGCCGCGCCGCCCGCTCCCGCCGCGCCCGTACTTCCGGCATTGCTGGTCACCGGCGGGCGGGGGACGGATCCGGCCGCGGCGGGCGGGTTTCCGGTCGTACCGTAAGCGGGTTTTGATTTAGACGACCTCGGTGAGTTTGCCGGTGGTGACGTCGAAGACGAAGCCGCGGATCGCGTCCCTGTGCGGGATGAACGGGTCGGCCTGGATGCGGCGGATCGACTGGCGGACGTCGGTGTCCAGGTCGGGGAACGCCTCGGCGGCCCACTGCGGGCGGATCCCGACCTCGGCCTCGATCGACGCCTTGAACTGGTCGTCGGTGAAGGTCAGCATCCCGCAGTCGGTGTGGTGGAGCAGGATGATCTCGGTGGTGCCGAGCAGGCGCTGACTGATCGCCAGGCTGCGCAGCGCGTCGGCGGTGACCACGCCCCCGGCGTTCCGGATGACGTGGGCGTCGCCCTCCTTGAGGCCGAGCACGGCCTGCGGGTCGAGGCGGGCGTCCATGCAGGCCAGCACGGCGACGTGCTGGGCGGGCGGCAGGGGCAGGGGGCCGCCGAAGGTCGCGGCATAGCGCTCGGCGTTGGCGAGCAGTTCGTCGGTCGCACTCATCACCGGATGCTATCCCTATCAATGCGATAGGAATGTCGTTGTCCGCACGGGTAATCAGTTCGTGGCGAAGAAGTTCCCGTAGACGTCGAGGGACTGGCCGCTCGCGCCGGTGGCGACGGCCTCGTAGGTGTCGCCGCCCGCGTTCCGGCCGCCCGGCGCGTGGTCGTACTTCGCGGTGAACGTGTACGTGCCCGGCGCGACCTCGTCCGCCGAGGCCAGCGTGAACGTGTAGAGCAGCGCGTCGGAGTGCTCGGTCACCGCGACGCTGACGCTCGCGCCCGGCACCGACTTGGTGCCGCCCCGGGAGACCAGGCCGGGGGTCTTCGCCACTCGGACGGTGACGGTCAGCGACGTGAGCTTCTCGCTGGTCTTCAGGGTGATCACGCTCGCGCCCCGGGTGTCGCCGCTGTCCGGGTCGATCGAGCCGTCCGACCAGAGCGGCCCCTGCTCGACCCGGGTGTTGCCGGGCGCGCCCTTGACCGGCGCCCCGGTCGGCGGAGCCGTCGTCGGCGCGGTGGTCCTGCCCGGCGCGGACGAAGCGGGCGGCGCGGACGAGGCGGGCGGACGGGTCGGCGTCGAGGAGGTCGGCGGCGTGGTCGCGGGCGTGCCGGCCGGGGTGGTCGCCGGCGTGGTCACGACCGGCGGGGCGGCGTCCTCCTTGCCGGAGTCGCCGGCCAGCGCGAACTGTGCCGCGAACCCGCCCCCGCCGAACAGCGCGACGAGCGCGCCGACCACCGCGAGCCGGAAGCGCGGGCCACCGCGGCGGCGGACCGGGGCCGGGTCGTTGATCGCGGTCGAGGTGATCCGGGCCAGCATCGCCTCGCGGTCGGGCGTGTGGGCGGCCGCCTCGGCGCGCAGCACCGACCGCAACTGATCATCGGAGAAGCCGTGCGGCGAGTCCGAGCGCGTCATCGGGCCGCCTCCCAGCCGTCGATCCGGGTGACCGCCCCGCCGAGCAGCCCGGCCAACTGTTTCGCGCCCCGTGAGGTGGCGCTCTTCACCGCGCCGACGGAGATGCCCAGCGTCGCGGCGACCTCGCGCTCGGACAGGTCGAACGCGTACCGCAAGACTACGCACGCCCGTCGCCTATGCGGTAATTTGCGCAACGCGCCGCGGACGTCGAGGACCGCCGGCACGTCCCGGCTCTCCTGGGTGCCCGGCGACATCCCGAAGGTGAGCAGGCGTTCCCGGCCCCGCCGGCGGACCCACTGGCGGGCCAGGTTCATCAGGATGCCGTGTCCGTAAGCGGCCGGATCGTCCGCGGCCTGCACCCGGTCCCAGTGCCGCCAGACCTCGGTCAGCGCGTCCGCGGCCAGGTCGTCGGCGGCCGACGACTCCCCGGTCATCAGGAACGCCAGCCGCGACAGCGAGGTGTGCTGGCGCTCGAAGTACGCGCGGAACGCGTCGTCGCGCATCAGCACCCCTCTGAAAACTTTTACCGGACCGGACGACGGTAGAGATCGTGGCCGGGGTGCGGCAAGGGCCGATCAGACACTTCGCCAGTGATTTGCCGGACTGTCCCCCGGCGGCTTCCCACCTGTCGGACTGATCGATAATCTTCGACACGTGAAGCGAGCGCTTGCCGCCGTGGGCGGATTGGTCCTGGGTCTGAGTGTGCTGATGACACCGTCGGCGGCGGTCGCCGCCGACGCGTCGTACCGGACGTTGAGCACGGCGAGTCATCCGGACTGGATGCGATCCCTGCCGGACGCGCGGAGCCTGGCCGCGCTCTCCGTCCCGGGCACGCACGAGACGCTGTCGATCCACGGCGGCGCGTGGACGCAGACCCAGGAGGACTTCGGCGACAGCGCGGCGACCCTGACCGCGCAGCTGAACGCCGGCATCCGGATGATCGACATCCGGGCCCGGGTGAACACCGGCAACACGTTCACGGTGCACCACGGGGCGACGTACCAGAACGCCAACTTCGACGACGTGCTGAGCAGGCTGGCGGCGTTCCTCGGCGCGCACCCGGGGGAGAGCGTGGTGGTGCGGCTCAAGCAGGAGTGCACCGGTGAGCTGGGCTCCTGCACCGACGCTTCGGGGCAGAGCAGCTTCCAGGACATCTTCGACGGGTACGTCGCCGGCCGCCCCGGCCTGTTCTGGGCGCCGTCGGTGACCCGCGCGTCCGGGGCGGCGATGCCCACGCTCGGGCAGATCCGCGGCAAGGTGGTGCTGGCGGTGCTGAACGGCCCGCGCGGCGGGGTGGTCGAGCACTACGGCCTGGCCCAGTTCGCCGGCTGGCACGACGGCTCGTCGACCTACGTCCAGGACGAGTACAACGTGCCGAACCTGGGTGCGATCGCCACCAAGCGGGACCAGGTGCGCCGCTTCCTGGACACCACCAGCGCGGGCGACCCGTCGCTGATGTACGTCAACTTCACCAGCGGCGCGAGCGTGTTCGCCCAGCCGCAGTCGGTGGCCGGGGGGTCGCTCGGGGTGCAGGGGGTGAACCCGTTCCTGCTGACCTACCTCAACGAGGGCCCGGCGGTGCACACCCCGGTGGTCCGCACCGGCGCCGTGCTGATGGACTTCCCGGGCGGCACCCTGATCGACAAGATCCTGTCCTACAACTGACCGGGCGGCTCGTCGAGCAGTCCCCGGAGCGCTTCGCGGAGGTCGTCGAGGGCGGCCTCCGCCGTGTCGCCTCGCCGTGGGCGCCGACGCCGGGGCGTAGCCGGGCGTGGGCGCACCACACGCCGTCCTCGTCCGGCTCGACCAGGACCGGCACGGAAATGTGCGCATTGCTGCTCCTCTGGTCCGGCGATGCCGTCAACCTGTTCAGCGTGGATCCGCTCGGTGCAGCCGGGGAAGTTCCCGCTGAGCCGGGTGGTCCGGGTGGTCAGACGTAGTCCGGTTCCAGTTCGCTCGTCGCGACGGCGAGCAACTCCGCGGCCATCGCGCGCGCATCGACCTTGCCGAGCCAGCCGACGAGCTGATCCCGCGCCTGCTCGACCGCGCTCGTGAACGCCTCCTCGTCGACCACGCCGGCCGGCGCGATTATGTTGCGCAGCGGGGCGGATTCGATAGCGGCCTTGACGAGCTTCTGGCCGATCCAGAAGCCGGTTCGCTCGCGCATCACGAACGTCAGGTGCGTGCTCTCTGTGGCCTGGTGGCGGGCGTGCGGGTTGTGGACCCAGCCGCGCGGCAGGACGAGGACTTGTCCGGCCTTCAGCTCGATCACCTGGTCCGGCCCGTCGGCCTTGAGCTGTTTCACCAGTTGGTCGAGCGGTTCCAGGTTGGATGCCTTGAAGTCGCGGTGCGGGTCCGCGACTACGGGATGCCAGATCTCCCAGGTCTTGCTGCCGGAGAGCTGACAGACGAGGCCCATGTTCTGATCCCAGTGGTAATCGAGCCCTTGGGCGCCGCCTGGGGTGACGAAGCCGGTGACGTAGCAGCCGTATCCGGTCTCCCGCTGGATCGCCCGGCACATGGCGTGCAGCGGGGGGTACCAGCGGTCGAGGTTTCGCAGTTGGAAGCTGTATCCCCGGGCACGCAGGGTGGAGACGCGCGACGGATCGAGCGTGCCGGCCGGGGCGTAGGCCCGCGGGTGGCGAGCGGCTCCCTCCCGAACGACGTTGATCTCATCGGCCGGCGCGCAGCCGGTGTCGAGGTACGTATTGAGGAGCTTCGCGTTGATGATGTTCGAGAAAACGCTGTCGGGCGGAATCTCGTGGACCGCCGGCTTGGCCGGCCAGTCGGTCATCATCTCGGCGACCGTGCCCTTGTCGAACAACATGCTGAGGGACATCTCATCCTCCGCTTGTGGGTCGTGATGTCTGGGGCGGCATGGGACAGGCGATGTCTCGCAGGTGAGAATGCGGGCAGACAATGGCGGCGATCACTATCTCCGTCCCGGTGCCCGTGTGGTATTGCCACCAGCCGTCGACACCGTTCAACAGGCCGTCGCGCGTGGTCTCCCTCCGTTGATCGAGGCCGGGCCACGCCTGCGTGCCGTCTTCGCGAGCAGTTGGACGATGACGTTCGCGGTTGGTAACCATCCAGGCGACAACATCATCGACCTCGATCCAGGTCAGACCGGCGTCAGGCCGGCGCCTGAGGTAGTAGCCCGTCTGCAGCGGCGGCAGCTCGGGGCGGAAGCCCTGCACCTCGTTCAGACCGCCGGGCCGGCGCCCGGTTTCGCGCTTTTTCAGCTCCTCTGTTGAGCCCGTCCAGAGGTACCCGTGCCAATGCCGCCCCGCTGCGGTCATGCGGTTGTCTACCCCTCGTCAGGTGGGCGGGCCGCCCTTCGGAGGCCCACCCGATGAATTGGTCTTACCGATCAGGCGTTGTCGCCCGAGCCGGTGATGGCGGCGACGAAGTCCGTCATCTCCGCTGCACTGAATCGCAGCTCCGGGCTCGTCGCCCCGAGCTTGGTGTCGCGGAGGACGTAGGCGCCGGGCTGGCCGGGGATGTCCGCGAAGGACACGCATCTCTCCAGGCTCCCGCCGATGTTGCCGCCACACGGCGTACGGAAGTCGTCCTCCGGGACCTCAACGAGGTACAGGTCGTCTTTGGCCATGGCATGAATCTCCCTACGTGTGCTGCCGCGGGGTCGGTCCTCGCGGGCGCTCGCCGACGTGTTCGGTGTGGGGAACCAACATCACCGGTCTCCCGGAAGTGGCGAGACTGCGTCGGCGTCGTCCGGGTGTCGGCCCCGCCCGTCGTGCCAAGGCCGACGTTATGGAGGTGCAGCACGACCCTCCAAGGAGTTTGCTCAAGTTTGCTCGTTACCTTTTGGCTTGACAGGACTACACAAAGCCGCGAACTATCGCCTAGGACGAGCAAAACCAAGCAACTTCCGTTCGGAGGGATTGGGAATGCAGCTAACGTTCCTCGGCAAAAACACGCAGGGCGGCGGCTCGCCGACGCTGTACGCGTCCGACCAGGACTCGTACGTCGTTCAGGGATGGAAGGTGGAGGGACTCCCCGCAGCCATCGAGATTCCGGCTCTTCTGCTTCGGCATCTGCACCCTGGTGTGGAGCTCGACACGGAGCTCATTCCCACCGGGCGCAGATGGCGGGGCGACGACGGAGAATGCGAGACGTTCTACCTGTCGGGAACTCCGCTACCCGACGATGTCCTGAAGCAACTCAGCGTTCCGGACCACGAGGCATGCTTTGAGGTTCAGCGACGACGAAGGGATGGGTGAGCGTGCAGCTGCTGCAAGGCCAGGCGTTTTTGGACGTCTTCCGGACGTTTGAAGAGTCGGCGTTCCACCTCGAGGTGGAGGACGCCTACCACACCCCCGACGAGTCAGAGCCGTTCCGAAAGTTCCTGCACGGCGAGCCAGACGACTTTGATTGGCACCGCCCCTGGCTCGATCTCGTCCGCGACACGACCAAGACCGGCAAACGGGTGGAACGGATCCGCATCGTGTCAGTGCCGCACGTCGACTACACCCGCTGGGGACTGACCGTCGCGCCGCTGAACATCGAGGCCGGCGAGGATATTCGCTGGCTCCCACGGTCACTGCTCGACGGTGCCGAGGTCACCGCCGACGATTTTTGGCTCATCGACCGCAAGCGGGTCGTGTTTACGGTCTTCACCCCGGATGGCACATTCTCCGGCGGTGCCGCAACCGCAGATCCCGTGATCGTCGAACGATGCGTCCGTGTGCGCGACGCCCTCTGGAAGCTCGCCACCCCACACCGCGACTACGTGGGCTGAGCGTGTTCCTTGGCGACGAGCACTGTTCATCAGGCACGCGAGGATTTTGGTAAGCGTCTTCGCGACCTGCGCAAGGATGCTGGACTGACCGGCAGGGGACTGGCGGACCTTGCCGGTTGGCACAGCTCCAAGGTCTCCAAGATCGAATACGGCAAGCAGGCCGCTTCCGAGCAAGACATCCGGATATGGTGCCGGCTTTGCGCGGTTGACGACCAAACCCAGGACGTGCTCGCTGCTGTCCGCGACATCGAAGCCATGTCGGTGGAGTGGCGCCGCCGACTACGCACCGGCACGCGCGCGCGGCAGGACAAATCGCGGTTGCTGGAGTCCGACACACAGCTCATGCGGTGGTTCGAGCCGCTCCTGATACCCGGGCTGCTCCACACGGCCGAGTATGCAGCTGCTGTATTTCAGCGCGTGGTCGCCTTCTACCAAATTCCAGACGACGTCGACGCCGGCGTCGCGGCCCGCATGGAACGGCAGCAAATCCTCTACCAGAGGGGACATGCCTTCCACTTCGTGATTACGCAGCAGGCACTACGCACCCGCGTCGGCAGCCGGGACGTGATGGCGGGGCAGCTGGATCGCCTACTTTCGGTGATGACAATGCAGCGGGTTCGCTTGGGTATCGTGCCCGCTGAAGCTCCCTACCTGACGCCGGCCAGCCAGTTCATCATGTTCGATGACCGGCTGGTTCATGTTGAGGGAGTTTCGGCAGAGCTAACCGTCACGCAGCCGCGAGAAATCATGATGTACGCGCGTGCCTTCAGCATCCTTGCTGGCCAAGCTGCTTATGGTGCCCACGCGCGGGGCATCATCATGGAGGAACTGGAAAGGCTGGCCGCGGGCTAGGACAGGTGGGTTCTTTTGAAGCGCAACCACCCGCGGACGTCGCCCTGGAGGGGCTCGTGTTCTGGGCGCCCCGCGCCCTTGCGAGGCCCGGAAGGGTCCCCGCGGGAGCGACGATCAGTTATTGGCCGCAGCCGAGGCAAAAAAGTTCTTGATCTGCGAAAACCGCGACGCGCGCCGCCGAGCCCGAGCCGGCCGCGCGCGTCGCGTCCGCGTCATTCGTCCCGGGGGACCGCGACCGGCGAGACCCGCCAGATCCGCGCGGCGTAGTCGCCGACGGTCCGGTCCGACGAGAAGAAGCCGCTGTGGGCCGTGTTCAGGATCGACATGCGGGTCCAGCGGGCCGGGTCGCGCCAGGCGGTCTCGACCTCCTCCTGCGCGTCCAGGTACGACCGGAAGTCGGCCAGCGTCAGGTACTCGTCCCAGCCGAGCAGCGAGTCCGCCACCTCCCGGCCGACCCCGCCGAACGTGCCGGCGGCGATCGCGTCGATGGCCGCCTTCAGCTCGGCGTCCCGCTCGTAGTGCTCGCGCGGCCGGTAGCCGGCCAGCTGCACCTCGGCGGCCTGGAACGCGTCCAGTCCGAAGAGGAAGAAGTTCTCCTCGCCGACCCGGGCCCGGATCTCGATGTTGGCGCCGTCGAGCGTGCCGACGGTGAGTGCCCCGTTGAGCGCCAGCTTCATGTTGCCGGTGCCGCTGGCCTCCTTGCCGGCCAGCGAGATCTGCTCGCTGAGGTCGGCGGCCGGCACGATCTGCTCGGCCAGGGTCACGTTGTAGTTCTCCGCGAAGACCACCTTGAGGTACGGCGACACCACCGGATCCGCCGCGATGGTCGCCCCGACCGCGTTGATCAGCCGGATGATGCTCTTCGCGGCGTGGTAGGCGGGCGCCGCCTTGCCGGCGAAGAGCACCGTGCGCGGGATCCAGTCCCCGGTCGGGCTCTGCCGGATCCGGTGGTACATGGTGATCACGTGGAGCAGCTTGAGCTGCTGCCGCTTGTACTCGTGGAACCGCTTGATCATCACGTCGGTCAGCGAGTCCGGGTCACCGGCGGCCAGGTCGATCTTGTTGGCCCGTTTCACCGCGCGCCAGCGCTCGGCGAACGCCGCGTCGTCGGCGAGCCGTTCCAGCCCGGCGAGGCGTTCCAGGTCGTTGAGCCAGCCGTCGTCGCCGAGCCCGTCGGTGATCAGATCGGAGAGCCGCGGGTTGGCCAGCTTGACGAACCGGCGGGGCGAGACTCCGTTGGTGACGTTCTGGAACTTGGCCGGCCACAGGGCGGCGAAGTCCTGCAGCACGGTCTCCCGCAGCAGCTTGGAGTGCAGCTCGGCGACCCCGTTCACGGCCTCGGTGCCGACCACCGCGAGGTGCGCCATCCGGACCCGGCGCTCGCCGCCCTCGGAGATGATCGACATCCGGCGGATCCGGTCGACGTCGCCCGGGAAACGCTCCTCCACCTCGCGCAGGAACAGCATGTTGATCAGGTAGATGATCTCCAGGTGGCGCGGGAGCAGCCGCTCGAACAGCTGCACCGGCCATGTCTCCAGGGCCTCCGGCAGCAGCGTGTGGCAGGTGTACGCGAACGTGCTCCGGGTGATCGACCAGGCCTGGTCCCAGTCCACCTCGTACTCGTCGACGAGCAGCCGCATCAGCTCCGGGATGGCGATCGTCGGGTGCGTGTCGTTGAGCTGGATGACGGTCTTCTCGGCGAAGTCGGCCCAGTCCTCGTTGCGCAGCCGGAACCGCCGGACGATGTCCCGCAGCGAGCAGGAGACCAGGAAATACTGCTGCTTGAGCCGCAGCTCACGGCCCAGTTCGGTGCTGTCGTCGGGGTAGAGGACCTTGCTGATGTTCTCGGCACGGACGGCTTCCTGGACCGCCTCCGCGTACTGCCCGGCGGAGAACCGGGACAGGTCGAACGACGCCTCGCTGCCCCGCGCGCGCCACAGCCGGACGATGTTGACCGTCTCGGTGCCGTACCCCGGGACCAGCATGTGGCTGGGCTCGCCGAGCACGATCTCGCCGGGCACCCAGCGCTTGCGGGTGTCCGAGCCGGGGATCGGCTCGGTGTGGCCGTAGAAGTGCACCACCTGCCGGTCGTCCGGGGCCGGGAACTCCCACGGGTTGCCCTGGAACGCCCAGTCGTCCGGGCGCTCGGCCTGGGCGCCGTTCTCCAGGGACTGCTTGAAGATGCCGAAGTCGTAGCGGATGCCGTAGCCGACCGCCGGAATGTCCCGGGTGGCCATCGAGTCGACCAGGCAGGCGGCGAGCCGGCCGAGGCCGCCGTTGCCGAGCCCGGGCTCGACGTCCAGGTCCTCCAGCTCCTCGATCGACCGGCCGAGCACCTTGACCGCCTGGGTGGCGAGCTCGCCGGTGCCGGAGTAGAGCAGATTCTGTTCCAGCTGCGCGCCGAGCAGGTATTCCGCGGAGAGGTAGTAGACCCAGCGCGGGTTGCTGGCGAAGTGCGCCGCCGCGGTGCGGGCCCGGCGATCGGCGAGCCGGTCGCGCACGGTGAGCGCGAGAGCCTCGTAGGCGTCCCGCGGACTCGCCGACTCCACCGTGGTGCCCCTGCGGTAATAGAGGCTGCTCAGCAGATCCTGTTGGAACTCGTCCGCGGTGGTGCCCAGTCGTCGCAGACCGATGCCTTGGCTGCCTTGGCGAAGATCCATGCCGCCCATTCTGCCGCGACCACGTTTCCAGCGGCTGACGTTCCCCATTCCGCCAGAAGAAGACCCTTCACCCCATAAAGATCAAATTCTTCCTTGCCTCGGTCCGCCGGGGTACAGATCGTCGCTCCCGCGGGGACCCTTCCGGGCCTCGCAAGGGCGCCGGGGCGCCCAGAACGCGAGGCCCTCCAGGGCGATGTCCGTGGGTGGTCGCGGTTTCAAAGGACCACGCGACCCGGTCTGTGCTCCCGGCCCGGCCGCGTCTCGCGGTGGCGGCTGGCGCTGAGGGCTGTTTCGCCCGCCGGGAAGGACCGTGAGTGCCGGCCGGGGGCGTGAGCGGCGCTTGGCTCGCGTTCAGCGGGTCTGCATGCGGCGGGTGAGCTCGGCGGCGCGGTGCTGCTGGACCGAGGCGGCCTGGGTCCGGACGAAGCGCCGCAGTCCGAGCGGGGCGGTCACCGCGATCGTCTCGACGACCGAGGTGCCCTCGACCGCCGGGGTCAGCGTGACCCGGGAGGTCAGCGTCACGAAGCCGGGACTCCGGACATCACTGACGATCGTGTGGGTGTCCGGAGCCCCGGTCATGGTGACCCGGATCGGGTTGTTCCAGTGGAACGGCCCGAAGTCGAAGCGCTCCACGGCCACATAGGCGATCGCCGCGCCCACCGGACGGATCTCGCGAACCGCCACCACCAGCGGCGACAGACCGATGTAACTGCGCGGATCGATCAGGTGCGCGTAGAGGCGATCGACCGGCGCGGCAACCGTGAACGAGTGCGCGAACTCCATGACCGCGCACCCTAACGGATCTTCCTTCCGGACGCGGTCAGTCCTGCGTCTTCTCGACGTAGTACCCGTACGCGAAGTCGCCGTCCAGCGAACCCCCGACCCGGGCGGTGAACCCGATCGAGTCCGGCTTCGGCAGGTCCACGTCCTGCCGCACGATCGACCCGTCGCACGGACCCGAGATCGCCCGGGCCGGGACGCCGCCGCCGGTGACCGCCCCGACCGTGACGGCGCCGCCACCGGTGCAGGTGAACGCGACGACCACCCCGGTCACGTGCCCGGGCGTGACGGCGAGGGTGTTCCCCAGGTCGGCCGCCAGCCGGCCGAAGCCGCCGCCGATCTTCTCGGTCCCGGTGAACGCCCCGTCCAGGATCGGGACCGCGCCGGACCCGTCGGCGGACGGCGAGCTCCCGGGATCGCTCGCGGGCCGGTCGGGATGACAGGCGGCGGCGGTCAGCAGCAGACCGAACAGGGCGGCCGCCACCCAGGCGCGCCGTCCCGCGGTGCGGATCCGGGTCACGAGCTCTGGCGCCCGATCGACATGTCGCCCCGGCGCGGCGTCTTGATCACGATGGTCTTCGTCTTCGGCGTGCACGGGGCCGCCACCCAGCTCTTCACCGAGGTGATCTTCCACCCGACCTGTCCGAGCACCGCGCGGTACGCCTTGCTCGTGGTGTTCGTGTCGGTCACCGTCTGCGTGCCGGTCCAGGTCCAGGAATTGCTGATTTTGGTATCCAGCTTCACCTTTGCCTTGGCGAGAATGGCGTTGGCGTCGATCTCGACCCCGGTCCCGACGTCCCAGGTGAACGTGTGCGTTCCGGTGACCGCCCAGGAAACCGTCTGACGGGGCAGCAGATAGGTCGACTGCGGTTTGTTCCTGTCCTCGAGGAAATAGGGCGTGCCCTTCACCGTGTACGTCGGCTTGTCATTCGTCTCGATGCACCGCGTGGGGTGGTGGACGCCGCTGCCGGCGTCCGCGTCGTCCTGGCTCCCGGCCGGTTTGTCGCCGGTGAAACTGAAGGTGACCGTCTCGCCGGCGTGCACCACCGTGCCGTTGTCGAGGACGATGACCGGTTCGCCGGTGGGCGCGGGCGCCGCGGCGGACGCGGCCGTGGCGCCGGTCAGCAGCAGGGCGGTGGTGGACAGGATCGGTACTGCGGTGCGCAGCGGTCGGCGGTTCAAGGGGTCCCCGTTCGCAAATGAAGATGATCTTCAGTGGATCGGTTCGCCACAGTAGGTGCGCCGCGTGATGATGGTCAATTAACCATTCTCGTCTGTGATTAGCGCAACGCCATTTGAATGGAATGGAAAGTTTAGAGTCCATTCCGCTGTTCCATTCACGACAGTGCCGGAAACGGGATCAGCGGATGGCGGTCGAGCCGCGCGGGACCAGGCGGCAGGGGCGGGTGATCGGGCCGTGCGCCGGGTCGCCGTTGATCGCGGCGAGCAGCACCTCGGCGGCGGTCCGGCCGATGCCCTCCAGGTCCATGTCGACACTCGTCAGGGCGGGCCGGCTGGCGTCGACCATGACGTCCCAGTTGTCGAAGCCGACCAGCGCGACCGAGCCCGGCACGTCCCGCCCGGCCTCCCGCAGGCCCTCCCCGACGCCCCGGGCGATCTGGTCGTTGCCGCAGAACACCGCGTCGAAGTCGACGCCGCCGGAGACCAGCATCCCGGCGGCCTGGCGACCCCACGCCTCGGTCCACTCGCCGTAGAGCACCGGGGCGGCGAGCTCCGCCTCGGCCCCCGCGGCGGCCGCCCGGACCTGTGCCGAGTGGTGGTGCTCCGGCCCGGTGACGTGTGCGATCCGGCGGCGGCCGGTGTCCAGCAGGTGCCGGATCGCGCGCCGGGCGCCGTCCGCCTCGTCAGGCACGACCGAGCAGTCGCGCGGGTCGGTGGAGCTGATGAACGCGTACACCACCGGCACCGGCAGCTCGGCGCCGATCGGCGCCCGGGCCTGGGTCCGGCGGCCGGTCACGATGATCCCGTCGACCTTGCGGCCGAGCAGCGTCCGCAGGTAGTACTGCTCCCGGATCGGGTCGTCCCGGGCATCGCACAGGAACACCGACATCTGTCCCGCCCCGAGCGCGTCCTCCGCGCCGATGAGCAGCGGGATGCTGAACCGCCCGATGGTGTCGGTGGTGATCATCCCGACCGTGTAGGTGCGCCCGGTCTGCAGCGACCGCGCGGCCGCGTTGACCACGAAGCCGAGCTGGTCAGCGGCCTGCCGGACGCGCAGCCGGGTCTCCGGGCGCATGGTCCCGCGACCGTTGAGCGCCTTCGAGGCCGTACCGGTGGAAACCCCCGCGAGTGCGGCGACCTCGCTGATCGTGGCGCCGCGTCGATCGTTGCTCAGTGTTTCCTCCCCGGTTTCCTTCGCCCCGTGTAATGCGACGGTAACTTCCTATTGACAGGCCCGCAAGGTCGTCCTTAGCGTCTAGGCAATCGTTTTCCTTGAGTTTCCCCACACCGCTCTTGAGGGGTAACAACCATGAACATCCGAGGCCTCGGAGCCGTCCTCGCGGTCACCGCCTGCCTGCTCACCGCTTGCTCCTCCGGCAGCTCCGGCACGGAGAGCAAAACCCCCACCGACTACACCATCTGGGACCCGTACCCGCAGTTCGACGCCAGCTCGGACTGGGTGAAGCTGCTGACCAAGTGCGGCACCGACGCCGGCGTCACGGTCAAGCGAACCGGTTACGACACCACCGACCTGACCAACAAGGCGCTGCTCGCCGCGCAGCAGGGCAACTCCCCGGACGTGCTGATCGTCGACAACCCGGTGGTCTCCACGCTGGCCGAGGCCGGCGTGCTGACCACCACCGAGGACATGAAGATCGACACGTCGGCGGTCTCGCCGAACCTGCTCGCCGCCGGGCAGCAGGGCGGCAAGACGTACGGCACCCCGATCGGCGCGAACACCCTGGCGCTCTACTACAACAAGAAGGTCCTGGACGCCGCGAAGGTCGACCCGGCGGCGATCAAGGACTGGGCGTCCCTGACCAGCGCGCTGGAGAAGGTCAAGGCGGCCGGCAAGAAGGGCATCACGTTCTCGGCGATCGGCACCGAGGAGGGCTCGTTCCAGTTCCTCCCGTGGTTCTGGGGCTCCGGCGCGAACCTGACCCAGCTCGACTCGCCGCAGGGCGTCGCCTCGCTGACGCTGTGGACCGACTGGCTGAAGAAGGGCTACGCGCCGAACTCGGTGCTGAACAACACCCAGACCACCAGCTGGCAGGAGTTCGCCGCCGGGGACTTCGCGTTCAGCGAGAACGGCACCTGGCAGCTGGCCAACGCCAAGAAGACCGGCTTCGAGTACGGGATCATCCCGATCCCGTCGCAGGCCGGCGGCACCGCCCCGGCCCCGACCGGTGGTGAGTTCGTCACCGCGCCGGTCCAGTCCGACACCGCCAAGTACCCGACCACGCAGAAGCTGGTGGCCTGCCTGACCAGCGCGGACAACGCGCTGACCACGGACACCACGCTCTCCTACGTGGCGGCGACCGACGCCGTCCAGCAGAAGCAGGTCGCGGCGAACCCGGAGCTGACGGTCTGGGTCGAGGCGGTCAAGGCGGCCAAGGGCCGGACCAGCGACGACCTCGGCACCAAGTACCCGAAGATCTCCCAGCCGATGTGGGGCGCGTTCCAGGCCGCCCTCTCCGGCTCGAAGACCCCGCAGCAGGCGCTCACCGACGCCCAGGCGGCGGCGGGCAAGTGACCTCGCACGCGGAGACGCTCGTCCGGACCCGGGGTTCGTCCCGGGTCCGGCGGGCCCGGGGACAGTGGGCGGCGTGGGCGTTCCTGGCTCCGGTGATCATCTACCTGGTCGCGTTCTACGCCTACCCGCTCTACCGGAACCTCGACCTGAGCCTGCGGCACTACACGGTGCGCAGCTTCGTGCAGGGGGATGCGCCGTTCAGCGGCGCGGACAACTACCGGACCGTGTTCAGCGATCCGACGTTCGGGCCGGCGCTGCTGCACACCATGGTGTTCACGCTGGTCAGCATCGCGTTCCAGTTCGCGATCGGGCTGGCGCTGGCGGTCTTCTTCACCCAGCACTTCAAGCTTTCCGCGACATTGCGGGCGTTGTTTCTCGTACCGTGGCTGCTGCCGTTGATCGTCTCGGCGTCGACCTGGTCCTGGATGCTCAACAGCGACTCCGGGATCGTGAACTACGCGTTGAGCATCTTCGGCGTGGATCAGATCAACTGGCTGACCTCGCCGGACTGGGCGCTGACCAGTGTGATCATCGCGAACGTCTGGATCGGGATCCCGTTCAACCTGGTGATCCTCTACAGCGGCCTGCAGGGCATCCCGAACGACATCTACGAGGCGGCCGCGCTGGACGGCGCGAGCGGCTGGCAGCGCTTCTGGCGGGTCACGTTCCCGCTGCTGCGGCCGGTCTCGGCGATCACGCTGCTGCTCGGGCTGGTCTACACGCTGAAGGTCTTCGACCTGATCTGGATCATGACGAAGGGCGGGCCGACCGACGCGTCGACCACGCTGGCCACCTGGTCCTACCGGCTGTCGTTCGGCAACCTGCTGCCCGAGTTCGGGCCGGGGGCCGCGGTCGGCAACCTGCTCATCATCATCGCCCTGTTCTTCGGGCTGATCTATGTCCGGAGGCAGCGCCGTGACTAAGCCGCTGAAGACCGCGGTCGGGGTGCTGCTGACCGCGATCATGCTGTTCCCGGTCTACTGGATGGTCAACGTGTCCTTCACCAAGGACACCGACATGCGCGCCGATCCGCCGCATCTGTTTCCGCTTCACGGGACGCTCGAGGGCTATCGGGCTGTGCTCGACCAACAGATGCCGTACCTCGGAACGAGTCTTCTGATCGGGGTCGGGACGGTTCTGCTGACCTTGCTCCTGTCGGCGCCGGCCGGATTCGCCCTGGCCAAGCTGCGCCCGCGGGGCACCGGGGCGCTGAACTTCGTGCTGCTGATCGCGCAGATGATCCCCGGGATCATCATGGCGATGGGCTTCTACGCCATCTACCTGCGCGCCGGCGTGCTCAACACGGTGCCCGGGCTGATCCTGGCGGACTCGACGATCGCGGTGCCGTTCGGCGTGCTGATCTTCACGGCGTTCATGTCCGGCATCCCGGACGAGCTGATCAACGCGGCGGCGATCGACGGCGCCTCGAAGTTCCGCACGTTCCGCTCGGTGATCCTGCCGGTGTCCCGCAACGCGATCGTCACGGTCAGCCTGTTCGCCTTCCTCTGGGCCTGGTCGGACTTCGTCTTCGCCACCACGCTCGACGGCGGCGGTGAGTACCAGCCCATCACGCTCGGCATCTACCACTACATCGGGAACAACAACCAGCAGTGGAACGCCATCATGGCCACCGCCGTGATCGCGTCCATCCCGGCGACGTTGCTACTCATCGTCGCCCAGCGTTACGTCGCCGCCGGTGTGACCGCCGGCGCGGTCAAGGATTGAGGAAAACCCCGCCATGGACGCTTCATACGGCCCTGTCGTGCCCACCGCCCGTGCCGTCTCCGCGCTGCGGCCGCTGCCGCGGGAAGCGGTGACGCTCCGGCCGGAGAGCCTGTTCGGCGGCTGGCAGTCCCGCAACGCCGCCGCGACCCTGCCGCACTGCGTCGCGCAGCTCGACTCCTACGGCAACCTGGCGAATCTGCGGCGGGTGACCGGCGATGACGCCGGGGAGTTCCGGGGCTTCTGGTTCGCGGACTCCGATGTGTACAAGACGCTGGAGGCGGCGTGGTGGCTAGGCGACAAGTCCGGATTTGTCGCTGATATTGCCGCGTTGCTGGAAAAAGCGCAGGATGCCGATGGGTATCTTGACTCGTATTACCAGGTGGACAACCGCGACAAGCAGTGGAGCGAGCTGCACTTCAGTCACGAGATGTACTGCGCGGGGCATCTGTTCCAGGCGGCGGTCGCGGCGGAGCGGAGTGCGCCGGACGATCCCGCCGCGCAGCAGGTGCTGGGCATTGCCCGGAAATATGCAGACTTATTGGTACGGAAGTTCGCCGAGTCGCCCGAAGTGGACGGCCACCCCGAGGTGGAGACGGCGCTGGTCGAGCTCTACCGCGTCACCGGCCACCGGCCGTACCTGGACCTGGCCGCGCACTTCGTCGCCAACCGCGGCCACGGCGTGCTCGGCGAGGGCCGGTTCGGGCCACGCTACTTCCAGGATCACGCACCCGTGCGGGCGGCCGACGAGGTCACCGGGCACGTCGTCCGGCAGGTGTACCTGCTGGCCGGCGCGGTCGACGTGGCCGTGGAGACGGGCGACGCCGAGCTGCTGGCGGCGGCCGAGCGACTGTGGGACTCGGCGCTCGCCAGCCGCACCTACATCACCGGCGGCCAGGGCTCGCGCCACCGCGACGAGGCGTTCGGGGATCCGTACGAGCTGCCGCCGGACCGTGCGTACGCGGAGTCGTGCGCCGCGATCGGCAGCTTCCAGTGGGCCTGGCGCCTGCTCCTGGCCACCGGTGGAGCCAAGTACGCCGACGAGATGGAACGGCTGATCTACAACGGCATCGCCGGCAGCACCGGGGTCGACGGCGCCACGTTCTTCTACTCCAACCCGCTGCAGCTGCGGACCGGGCACGACGGCTCGCACGAGGACGCCCCCTCGCAGCGCCTGCCCTGGTACTCCTGCGCCTGCTGCCCGCCGAACCTGGCCCGGCTGATGGCCTCGCTGGACAACTACGCCGCCACCGGCGACCCCGGCGGCCTGCAACTGCACCTGTACACCGCGGGCACGTTCCGGGCCGGCGGGCACGCGGTCGACGTGCGCACCCGCTTCCCGTGGGACGAGACGATCAGCGTGACGATCACCGAGGTCGGGCCCGGGCCGTGGACGCTGTCGCTGCGGATCCCGGCGTGGTGCGGGGACGCCCGGCTGACGGTCAACGGCGAGGCGGTCCCGGTCGAGAGCGGGTACGTGCGGCTCACCCGTACCTGGCTGATCGGCGACCGCGTCGAGCTCACCCTGGTGATGCTGCCGCGCCTGATCGCCGCCCACCCCCGGGTCGACGCGGTCCGCGGCGCGGCCGCCCTGGTCCGCGGCCCGATCGTCTACTGCCTGGAACACGCGGACGCCCCCACCGGCGTGCCGTTCGAGGACCTGGAGCTGGACTCGTCCGCCCCGCTGCAGGTCAGCCGCGATCCGGACGGGCTCGCCCCGGTGCTGCTGCGGATCCCGCTGCGCGCCCGTCCCACCGACACCCCGCATCTCTACCGGCCCCTCCCGGCCCCGGTGCGCGTCACCCCACCGGTGATCGCCACCGCCATCCCCTATTTCCTCTGGGCCAACCGGGAGCCGGGTCCGATGCGGGTGTTCATCCCCCTATCCGAGAGGTGACCCATGCGCCGCTCCGTAATACCCGTCCTCCTACTGGCCGCCGCCGGGCTGGTCGTCCCCAGCCCGGCGCGGGCCGCGGGTAACACCCTGACCGTCAACGTCGGGACCACCGTCCGTCCGGTCACGCACGTGGCATCCGGCGGCCTCTATGCCGTCAGCGCTTCCACCCAGGTTCCGCTCGCCCTCCATCTCAACCATCTGACCCAGCCGCCGTACGGCGTTCAGCAGCTCGGCAACGGCGCCACCGTCCCGTGCTGCGACGGTCTGGAGATGGCCGGCAAGGTGACCAGCGCCGGCGCCCAGCAGTTCTGGCGGCTGCCGGACATCTACAAGGACTTCCCGTACCAGTGGGTCAGCTGGGCCGACTGGGAGTCCAAGGTGCGCACCATGGTGAACGCGCGACTGGGCGCCACCTCGGCCACCAACATCGACGGCTACGAGCTGTGGAACGAGCCCGACTGGACCTGGAACACCAGCTCCGCGGGGGCCTTCAACGCCGGCTGGACCCGTACGTACCAGCTGATCCGGACGCTCGACACGGTCACCCCGATCGTCGGGCCGAGCTACTCGATCTACAACCACGACTGGATGGTGGCGTTCCTGACCAACGCCAAGAACACCGGCACGCTGCCGGACGTGACCGTCTGGCACGAGCTCGACGTGCACAGCTACAACAACGTGGCCGCGCACGTCGCCGACTACCGGGCGATCGAGTCGTCGCTGGGCATCTCGGCCCGGCCGATCTCGATCAACGAGTACGCGTCGCCGGACCAGGTCGACATCCCCAGCGTCGCCGCGCACTACATGGCGGTCTTCGAGCGGAACGGGATCCGGGACGCCGAGCGCGCCTACTGGTACGAGGCCGGGACGCTGAACGGGCTGCTCTACAACAACTCGCCGACCGCGACGTACTGGGCGTACAAGTGGTACGGCGACATGGCCGGCAACATCGTCCAGACCGTGCCGTCGTCGTGGCTGGACGGGGTGGCGGCGTACGACGGCACCCGCAAGATCGTGAACGTGGTCTTCGGCGGGGACAGCGGCGCGAACACCGTCAAGGTGAACGGGCTGGCCGCGCTGGGCTCGCAGGTGAGCGTCACGCTCTCGAAGACCGGCACCACCGGGCGGACCACGGCGTCGACCGCGACCACCGTCTCGACCAGCACGTATGCGGTCTCCGGCGGCAGCATCACGGTGCCGGTGTCCGGGATGGACGCGCTCGCCGCCTACCAACTGGTGATCACCCCGACCTCGGGCGTGCCGACCTGGCAGCAGCGCTACGAGGCGGAGAACGCCACCGCGGTCAACGCCAACCGCTTCACGTCGTCGTCCGCCTCCAGCGGCGGGTACGTCGGGCAGATCGACGGCTCGGCCAACATGCGCAACCAGTCGTTCGTCGACTTCGTGGTGAACGTGCCGACGGCCCGGGCGTACACGATGACCATCGGCTACGCCAACGCCACCGGGGCGACCGCGACCCAGGGGCTGGCCTACAACGGGGGCGCGTTCCAGACGGTCAGCTACCCGCCGACCGCGGCGTGGGGCGTGTTCGGCTCGACGGTCAGCGCCTCGGTCACGCTGAAGGCCGGCTACAACGTGATCCGCCTCGCGAAGGGCTCACCGAACTTCGCCGGCGGCACCGGCTACGCCGAGCTGGACTACATCAACCTCGCCTGATGGGTGCTGCCGGGCCCGCCCCGGGCCCGGCAGCCCTTCCCGGTACGCCCATCTCAACGCCCGCCTTGCCGGCCCTCAGCCCGGTGCGCCGCCGCCCGGCCGCCCCGAGTGCCGCACAACCGTGAGCACCAGCGAACTCGAGCGCCGCACACAACCGTGAGCACCAGCCGGGACCGCGACCCCGCGGCTGGGCCCTGACCCGGCAACCGGGTTGCGGGGGTCCTTTGAAACCGCAACCACCCACGGACATCGCCCTGTAGGGCCTCGCGTTCTGGGCGCCCCGGCGCCCTTGCGAGGCCCGGAAGGGTCCCCGCGGGAGCGACGATCTGTACCCCGGCGGACCGAGGCAAAAAAAGATCTTCAAAGGTTGGAGATCGCGGAAAGAATCTCCGGGAACGTGTCGACGGCGGCGGTCACGTAGCGCGGGTCGAAGTCGTCCAGGCCGCGGACGCCGCTCTGCAGGCAGGCGATGAAGCGGATGCCGGCGCCGCCGGCCGCGAGGGCGTCGCCGGGGGAGTCGCCGACGTAGACGCACCGCTCCGGCGAGAGTCCGGTTTCGATCAGGAGTTCGTCGAAGGCGCGCGGGTCGGGTTTGCGGAACCGGGTGTTGCCCTGGTGGTAGGCGCCGGCGACGCGGCCGGCCAGCACGTGGTCGGGTTCGAGCAGGTGCCGGACCTCGGGCTCGGTGCGGGAGGTGAGCAGCAGGACCGTGCGGCCGTCCAGGACCAGGCGGTCCAGGGTCGCCAGGTTCTCCGGCGGGATCACGTCGAGGCGGCCCTCGGCCAGGTACCGCTGGTGCCAGATCGGGAACAGCGCGGCGAACCGGTCCAGGTCGACGCCGGGGGAGCGGTGCGGCATGGCGTCCAGCAGGATCTCGCCCCAGGTCGCCCGGTGCACGGCGCGGGACATCGGCGGGCGGCCGAGCGCGGCCAGCACGTCGTTCTCCAGCTCGAACGAGGCGGCTTCGGTCAGGCACAGGGTGTCGTCGACGTCGACGATCACGGCACGAATCACGAGTACCAAAATAGGGGTGGGTGCCTGGGTAGTACGTTCCTGGGATGTCCCGTCCCAGGCTCGCCACCATCCGCGACGTCGCGGCGCTGGCCGGGGTCTCGGTCGGGACCGCCTCGAAGGCGCTCAACGGGCGCGGCTCGCTGCGGGCCGAGACCGTGGCCCGGGTCCGGGAGGCGGCCGGCCAGCTCGACTTCCGGCCCAACCAGGCGGCGCGCAGCCTGCACTCGGACCGGACGTACACGGTCGGCATGATCACCACGGACACCATCGGCCGGTTCAGCATCCCGCTGCTCATCGGCGCGGAGGACATCCTCGGCGCGGGCCAGGTGTCGGTGCTGCTCTGCGACGCGCGCGACGATCCGATCCGCGAGCGTCATCACCTGCGGGTGCTGCTCAGCCGCCGGGTCGACGGGATCATCGTGACCGGCCGGCGGGCCGGGACGCGCGCGCCGATCGGCGTGGACCTGCCGGTGCCGGTCGTCTACGCGTTCATCAGCTCCACCGACCCGGCCGACTGCTCGATCGTCCCGGACGAGGCGGGCGGCATCCGGCTCGCCGCCGCCCACCTGCGCAGCGCGGGCCGCACCCGGCTGGTGCACGTCACCGGGCCGGAGCATCACCACTCCGCGCAGGTCCGGGCCGCGGCGCTGACCGGGCTGGTGGCCGCGCCGATGTTCGGCGAGTGGAGCGAGGCCTGGGGCCGGCGCGCGGCCGGCCTGCTGCTCGCCCGGGACCTCGACCTCGACGGCGTGGTCTGCGGTAACGACCAGATCGCGCGGGGCCTGGCGGAGGCGCTGCGGGAGGCCGGTCGGGACGTGCCCGGCGACGTGGCGGTGACCGGTTTTGACAACTGGGACGTGATCGCCGAGGCCAGCCGCCCACCGCTGACCAGCGTGGACATGGACCTGGACGGACTCGGCCGGACCGCCGCCGGCCTGCTGCTGGCGGCGATCGACGGGAGCCCCGCGCCGGGCCGGCACCCGCACCCGGCACGCCTGGTGATCCGGGACTCCACGGTCGCCTGACCGGGCGGGATGGCACACTACCGGTCGTGCTGGACCAGTTGCTGCCTCACCCGGTGTACTCGGCCGTCGCCTACACCGACGACCCGGACGAGGCCTGCTACCCCGGCGAGGAATCGCTGGTGGCGTCGACCGCGCCGGGCCGCCGCCGGGAGATCCTGACCGCCCGGCGCTGCGCCCGCGAGGCCCTGCTCGCACTCGGGCACGCCCCGGTCGCCATCCTGCGCGGCCCCCGCCGGGAGCCGGTCTGGCCGGCCGGCGTCGCCGGAAGCATCACCCACTGCGCCGGCTACCGGGCCGCCGCGGTCGCCCGCACCAGCGACATCGCCGGCCTCGGCATCGACGCGGAGCCACACGCGCCGCTGCCGCCCCGGGTCCTGGGCACGGTGACCACCCCGGCGGACCGCGACCTGCTGGCCCGCCTCGCCGTCTCGCACCCGGAGGTCTGCTGGGACCGGCTGCTGTTCAGCGCCAAGGAGTCGATCTACAAGGCGTGGTTCCCGGTGACCGGCCGCTGGCTCGGCTTCGAGGACGCGTCCCTGGACATCGACCCGGACGCGGGCACGTTCACCGGCCACATCCTGATCGACGGGCCGCTGCGCGAAATGCCCGGCCACTTCCTGATCGACCAGGGCCTGATTCTCACCGCGGTCCTGCTCTGACCAGGCCGTCCTCCCGGCCATCCCCGATCCCCGATCCCCGACCCCCGGTCGCCGGTCGCCCGATCCCCGGCCATCCCCGGTCGCCGCTTTTCGCCGCGCCCGCACTTCCGTGCACTTCGAAGATCAAATTCTTTTTTGCCTCGGTCCGCCGGGGTACAGATCGTCGCTCCCGCGGGGACCCTTCCGCTCTGAGCAAGGCCGCGGGGCGGCCAGAACACTCAGACCGAAAGGGCGACGTCCGTGGCTGGGCGCGGTTTACCCCAAGCCCCAAACCCAAGCCACAAACCCCCGGGCCCAGTCCGTGGCTGGGCGCGGTTACCCCGGGCCGCCAGCCCCCGGGCCGCCAGCCCCCGAACCCCAGCCCCCGAGCTCGCCTCAGGCCGGGGCCAGCAGGTCGGCCGTGAGTTCGGCGGTCGGCGCGACCACGCCGCAGCGTGTCTGCACGTGGCGCAGCGCGTCCGCGTGATGCGCCGGGCTGAAGTCCGCCACCGCGTCGGTGACCACGAACGGCTGGATGCCGCGCATGAACGCGTCCAGCGCCGTCGCCATCACCCCGATGTGCGCGTAGACCCCGGTCACGATCAGCTGATCCCGATGCTTCAGCTGGTCGGCGAAGTCGGTGCCGACAAACGCGCTGTACCGCCGCTTGGTCAGCACCACGTCACCCGGCCCCGGCGTCAGCTCGTCGGTGATCGCCAGCCCGCGCGGCTCGGCCGGCGGCCCGTCACCCCAGAAGTCCTGCAGCAGCCCACGCTCCTCGCGGCTCTGCCCGCCCGGCTGCGCCGAGAAGAACACCGGGATCCCGGCCCGCGCGGCGTGCTCGCGCAGCCGGGCGATGTTCGCGATCACCTGCCGGAGCAGCGCGTTGTCGGTCCCGAACGGGGCCAGGAAGTAGTTCTGCATGTCATGCACGAGCAGCGCGGCCCGGGCCGGCTCGACGTGCCACTGCACCTTGCCGCCGGCCCGGGAGAACCCGGACGGCACCAGGTAGGGATTGATACGGGGGAGCATGTCAGCTTCTCTCGGGTGGGGGCCACTCTCAGGCGCGCAGGGTTGCTCCGCCGTCGACGTACAGATCGTGCATGGTGATGTGCCGCGCCCGGTCGGACGCCAGGAACAGGACCGCGTCGGCGATGTCCGCCGGGCTGGCGATCCGCCCGAGCGGAATGCCCACCCGGAACGCGGCCGGATTCCCGGCGAGCACCGCGGACGCGTCGTCCCCGTCCCACAGCTCCCGCTGCATCGGGGTATCGGTCGAGCCGGGCGCGACCACGTTGCAGCGGATGCCGTGCGGGGCCAGCTCCAGGCCCAGGCATTTGGTGAACATCGTGCTGGCCGCCTTGGACGCGGCATAGGCGGCCATACCGGCCCGGGGCACACCTGCCGCATTCGACGAGACGGTCACGATCGCCCCGGAGCCGCGCGGCTTCATCCGCCGAGCCACCGCCCGGCTGACCTGGAATACGCCGGTGGTGTTGACCGCGAACGTATGCGCCCAGGCCGCGTCGGACAACTCGACGACGTCCCCCAGGTGCAGCACCCCGGCCACGTTGACCAGCAGATCAATCGGCCCGTCGACACTGTCGACCACCGCCTCCACCTGATCCACCTCGGCCACGTCAGCGGCACGCCCCACGATCAGCCCGTCGTGCTCCGGAAACTCGGGCACTTTCAGGTCCACGGCGACAACCCGGACCCCCTCAGCGGCCAGCGCCACCGCCACCGCCCGCCCGATGCCCTGACCCGCCCCGGTCACGACAGCCGTCCGCCCACCCATCCCATAGCCGCTCACGCCAACACCCGGCCCACCAGTCCCGTAGCCGCCGCTCACGCCAACACCCGGCCCGCCAAGCCACCCGCCCCTGCCCGAATCCCGCCGCCGCCGTGTCCCCTCACACCCCGCCCGACCCGCCGCGTGCCGCCCGAGCCGGTGCCGGCGGTGCCGTGTCCGCTGACGCCCCGCGCGGTCCGCCGCGTGCCGCGCGAGCCGGTGCCAGCGGTGCCGTGTCCGCTCACGCCCCGCCCGGCTAGCAGCGTGCCGCTGCCGAGCGTGCCTGTGCCGAGCGCGCCGGCGATGTCGCGGTGCGGCCGTTCCCTGTACCGGGGCATGGTCATGCCATCGGCTCCGTTCGCTGTTAGGTTAGGCTAACCTAGCATCGGCCCGGATGACGCAAAAGCGGGGAACGCCTCACCAACCGCCCACGACATTCAGGTGCACAGCTCTATCCGTATTTGCAGCGGCACTCACCTGCACAGCGCCATCCGTGTGCGAAGCGGCATTCACCTGCACAGCATCGGAGGCTCCTCGCCGTCGTTCCGGCTGGCTATCTTCGCGATCTGACACAGATCCGAAAGCACCTGAGCGTCGTCCAGCCGCCACACCCCGAACGTCCAGTCGAACCCGGCGCTCGCCAGCAACTTGCTGTCCGGCGAGAACGCCAGCGCGTTCGACCGGGAACCGTGCCCGGTCAGCGTGGCGGCCAGCGCATGGCTCCCGGTATCCCACAGATGGACGCGTCCGTTGAACTCGGTCGAGGCGAGCGTCCGCCCGTCCGGCGAGAACTCGATCGAGTCGATCTGTTGGATCTGCGGCGGGGTGGTCCAGAGTTGCCGGGCACCGTCCGCGCTCCGCACCTCCACGAACCCGTTCGTCCCGGCCACCGCGACCGAGCCGTCGACCGGCGACACCGCGATGTCCCCGGCCTGGTACTTGCCGAGCGGATAGGTCCCGTCCATCGCGAGGTCGGAGATCCGCCATCGCTGCAGAACTGTCGAGGGGATGTAGGCCGTGTTGCTCGTCAAGGTGGCCATCAACGTCGAGCCGTCGGAACTGAATGCGACGGCGTAGGGATCCTCCTTGTCGTCAATGGACTTGTCGCCCGTGGCCTTGGGCGTGGGCTTGTCGGCGCTCGCCGGCCGGAACCGGGCGCGGACCTCCCGCCGGACCACGTCGTAGACCACGATCTGGTCGAACTTCTTGGGATCGGCATCGGTGAAGACGTCGTCCGGCCCCTGACTGGTGGACACTGCCACGAGGGAGCCGTCCGGGGAGACGTCCAGGTCCGTCTGCAGCCCGACGAGGGGGACGGTCTCGCGGAGCTTCCCGGTCGCCGCGTCCCGAATCTCCAGCCGGTGGTTCGCGGTGGCGTCCACCAGCGTGCCGCCGGCCGCATAGGCGACCTTGCCCGGCTTACCCGCGGTCGGGATCGACCGGACCAGGTCCCGCGAGGCCACGTCCCAGATCCGGACCAGGCCGTCGTCGGCGGCCGTCGCCAGCTGCCGGCCGTCCGGGGAGAACGCGCTGTCGAACACCTGCCCGACGTGCGGCAGCCAGGTGGTGGCGCGCCGGAGCACCGCGGTCGGGGCATCCGAGCCGGTCACCACGACGAGACGGCCGTCCGGGGAGACCGCGGGAACCGGGAACACCGCGACTCCGGTGTTGTTGGTCGTCTTCGACCCGTCGGCCAGCATGAACATGGCGATCGACCGGAAACCGTTGTTGACGATCGCGTGCCCGTCGGAGGTGACCACGATCCGGCTGGCCCCGGGCGTGGAGACATCCGGGATCATCGTGCGCAGCCGCTTGCCCGACGGGATCGACCACTGGGCGAGCTGGCCGAGCCGGTTCCCGCCGACGAGGGTGCCGTCCGGCGCGAACGCGACGTGCACGGTGTCCGGAACGGTCGTCACCGGCCGCCCGTCGCTGAGCTGCCAGACCTGTGCCGGGGACGTCATGTCCTTGCCCGCCGCCACGTACCGGCCGTCCCGGCTGACCGAGAGATCGAAGGCGAAGTATTTGCCGACCGGGAAGGACCTGGTCAGCTTGCCGGTCGGCGCGTCCCACAGCCCGAACTGGAACACGCTGCCGGTGGTGTCGGTCCGGGTGGCCACCACGGTCGAGGTGCCGGGCAGCCAGGCCGCCGCGGCGCCGCCCGGCAGGGTCCGGGCCAGCTTCCCGGTGGCGGCGTCCCAGATCTGCAGCCCGTTGTAGGCGATGGTGCTGGAGAGCAGGAACCGGCCGTCCGGCGAGTACGCCACCGACGAGGTGGACGTCCTGGCCTTCTCGTCGGGTGGCACCATCGGCTCGCCGACCGGCGCGAAGGTGTGGGCATCCCAGAGCCGCACCGTTCCGTCCTGGTACCCGATCGCGATCCGGGCGGCATCCGGGCTGACCGCCGCGGCCGTGCCACCCACCTCGGTGCCGAGCGTGCCGATCGAGTTCACCATCTGCGCGGACAGCAGCGCGCCGCGCGCCTCCACGGTCGGCGCCTCCTGCCAGCCGTCCAGCGCCCGCCGCACCGCGGTGATCTCGTCCCGATCCAGCGCGTTGACCGCCTCGGCCGCGAACTGCCGGGAGGCCGTCACCCGCCGGCTGTCCTGCGCCTCCTGCCCCTTCTCCGCAGCGACCCGCTGCTTGTCGAAGGCAACCAGCCCACCCGCGACGGCCAGCAGCAGCGCGACGCCCAACCCCGCGACGAGCCTGCGCAGCCGCCCGGTAGCCCGCCGCCGCGCCAGCTCGCCCTGCTCGGCCGCCGCCGCCCCCTCGGCCAGGAACACCGGCGCCGGCCCCGGCAGCGAGCCGGCGTCGGTCAGCCGCTCCCGGGCCGACAGCAGCCGCGACCCACGGAGCAGCAGGTCCGGGTCACGGCCGGACCGCTCCCAGTCCTCGGCCGCCTCGACGACCCGCTGCCGCAGCTCCAGATCGGCCCGCGCGTCCTCGACCCAGCCGGCCAGCCGGGGCCAGCCGGTCAGCAGCGCCTCATGGCTGATCTCGACGGTGTCCGTTCCCGCGGTCACCAGCCGCCCGGCGACCAGCCGATCCAGCACCCGGGAGTTACCGGCGTCCCGTTGCCCGCGCCGCCGCACCACAGTTCCGTTGCTGGTCACGGTCACCAGCGAGAGCAACGCCGAGCGCAGACTCGCCCGCTCGTCCGGCTCCAGCCCCAGGTAGATCCGCTCGGCCGTCTCCGCCACCGCATACCGAATCCCACCGGTCTCCCGATAGGCCGCCACCGTCAGCCGATCCCCGTCCCGGCGCTCCCAGGTAGCCCTCAGCGCATGCGCCAGCAGCGGCAACGCCCCCGGCTCATAGCCCCCACGACCACCACCCCAGCCCACACCACTACCAGCCACACTCGGACCGCCCGCGCCCGCGCCCGCGCCGGGACTCGTGCCCGTGCCGGGACTCGTGCCCGCGCCCGTGCCCGTGCCGGGACTCGTGCCCGCGTCCGCGCTCGCGCCGGGACTCGTGCCCGTGCCCGCGCCCGGACTTGGGCCGCCCGCACTCGGCCCGTCTGCGCCTGCGCTGCCCGCGCCGCCCAGCCCCGCACCGTTCGTGCTCGCGGCGGCGAGGACGTCTTCGCCGAGGTCGCGGAGCATCAGCTCAGGCAGCCCCGGGTCGACGGTCAGCCCGGCCTGCTCGGCGGGCTCGACCACGGCCCGGCGCAGGGCCTCGGCGTCCAGCGGCCCGAGCACCACGTGCCCGGCGGCCAGCAGCCCGGCCAGCGGCGGCAGCTCGATGCAGGCCGGATAGAAGTCCGACCGCACCGCGATCACCACGAGTGCCGGAGCAGCCGCGGTCAGCGCCGCCGTGAAGGCCAGCCGTTCAGCCGGGTCCGCGCACTGCGTGAACAGCTCCTCGAACTGGTCCACCACGATCACCGGCCGCCGCCCCGCAGCCGCGGCCTCCCCAGCGAGCCTCCCGAAGGACGCGGGATCCCGCCGGACCTCACCAACCAGCTTCGCAACCGATCCTGGGCCGACGCTCGCGTCGCCCCGGGACCAACCCGCGGTGTCCGCAGTCTCCGCTGCGGCCGTCGGTCGACCGATCGTGGCCAACGGCCCAGCGATTACGCCTGCTGACTCGCTCACCCCTGCCGGATCGCTGATCATTGCCCGCGTGCTGCCGGTCTCGGGCCGGTCGGCCGTGGTCGCCGGTTTGCTTTCTGCGGTCTCCGCCCGGCCCGCCGTTGCCTCCGGGCCGTCGGCTGCCATCGTGGCCGTAGTTGCCTCGGGCGGCTGCGATCGAGTGCCTTGGGATTCCAGCTCGCTAGTCGTCGCCCGCACGCTGCCGGTGTCCGGTTCACCGGTTGCGGGATTCGGCCCGTCGGCCAGGGCTTCCGTTACGCCGGTCGTTGCCGGGGGGCCGCCGGCTGTCGTCCTCATCGTTGGCGTTTCGGGTGGCAACAGGCGGATGACCTGGTTGATCAGGTCATGCAGGGGTGTGGGGCCGGGCGTCAGCAGGACCCACGGCCAGGTCGCCGCGGCCGGCCCCAGGCGGCCGGCGCCGATCGCCGGGAGCAGGCCGGCGCGGAGCAGCGAGGACTTCCCGACGCCGGAGACTCCCGTGACGACCAGGGCCGGACCGCCGAGGGCCTGCTCGCTCAGGCGGGCCAGCAACTCGGCGACCTGCGCCTCCCGCCCGCGGAACAGCGGGGCATCGGCCGGTTGGAAGGCGGCGAGACCGGGATAGGGCGGCTCCGAGGAGGCGGTCGCCGGCGAGGGCGGCAGCGGCTCCCGGTTCACCGCGACGAGCTGTCGCCGGACCTCCTCGAGCTGCCGGTGCAGCAGGAACGTCTGCCCGGCGAACTGCTGCCGCAGGTCGTCGATGGACCGGCGCACGTCGCCGAGCATCCACCCCAGCGACCCGACGTCGCTGCCCAGCTGCTCGAAGGCCGCCTCCAGCTGTCGCCGCAGGTCGTCGTCGGCGGTGGCGGCCTCGGTCAGCGCGGTGGCGACCGCGTCGATCTCGTGCAGCACCGCGGAGACCTCCGCCTGCAGTTGCTTCCCGCGCGCGTCCCCGGCGTCGAGCAGGGGCAGCAGATCAGCGGCGACGGCATCGCGCCACTGCTGCTCGGTGATCGGGCCGGTGCCGCGCATCCGCTGCGCCGTGCCGGCCAGGGCATCCGCGAGGAAGTTGCTGCCCAGGCCGCCGAGCTGGGCGAGCGCGACGCCGAACGCGGCCGAGACGCCGAGGCCGGCTCCGGCCACCGGCGCGATCGCCGAGGCAGTAAGAAAGGCCAAGATTGCGTACGGACTGGCCCCGCGCACTCGTGCCCGAGCCCGCCGCCCGGTCTCCTGGACCCAGGACCGCACACCGGCGCGAGCACGCTCGGCGGGCTCCGCGGTGGTGTCGGGTTCGGGCTCGTACACGGGAATCCGTCCTTCGTGGACATCGACGTTGCTGAGGGCCCCATGATGGCATCGCGAGGCGACCCACCACATCCGACTCAGGTCGGTATCTGCCCGGGCGAAGACCGTACTTAAGGCCTGTAGAGCTGATCATCGTCGATGCGTACGTTGGGCGGCGTGACCGAAACGCTGACGCTGAACACGGGGATCGGCCGCCGGCCGATGGCCTGGCTGCCGGTCTCCCTGATCGCCTCCACCGCAACCCTGCTGATGCTGGCCTCGGCCGGCCGATATGACTATCACCGCGACGAGCTCTATTTCCGGATGCTCGGCAACCACCCCGCTTGGGGCTACGTCGACCAGCCTCCGTTGACCCCGCTTCTCGACCGCCTGGCGATCGAGGTCCTGGGTGACACGGTCTGGGCGATGCGCGTTCCCTATGCCCTGATGCTCGGCTTGGCGGCGCTGCTCGCCGCCGCGATCGCCCGTGAGGTGGGCGGCGGTGCGGGCGCCCAGTCGCTGGCGGCGTCCGTCGTCTTCGGCACGTTCGCGCTCAGCGCCGCGCACGTCGGGTCGACCGCCGCGACCGACCTGCTGGTCTGGCTCGGCGTGATCCTGTTCGTGGTGCGCGCGCTGCTGTATGAGCAGCCGCGCGCCTGGTTGTGGGCGGGCCTGGTCACCGGGCTCGGCCTCTACAACAAGCACCTGGTTTTCCTGCTGCTGCTCTGCCTCGGCGGCGCGCTGCTGATCACCGGCCCGCGCCGGGTGCTGCGCTCACCGTGGCTGTGGGCCGGGGCCGGGATCGCGCTGGTCGTCGGTCTGCCGAATCTGATCTATCAGGTGGCGAACGACTTCCCCCAGCTGGAGATGGCCCGGGTGCTCGCCGAGGACAAGGGCGACGAGTCGCGGATCCTGCTCCTGCCGTTCCAGTTGTTGTTGCTGGGGCTGCCGCCGGTGTGGATCGCCGGCATCGTCACCTTGCTGCGCGATCCGGGCCTGCGGCCGGTGCGGGCGCTGGCCGTCGCGTACCCACTGATGTTGATTTTGATCTTTGTCATCGCGGGTCAGCCCTACTATCCGCTGGGCCTGCTCACCGCGTTGTTCGCGATCGGCGCGGTGCCCACCGTGCGCTGGCTCGACGGCCGCCGGCCACGGCTGATCTGGCTGATCGCGGGCGTGGTCGTCTTCGGTGCGGCCGGCATCGTCACGTCTCTGCCGGTGATCCCGGAGAGCCGGCTGGCCGACACCACCGTCGCCGAGACGAATCAGACGATCGCCGATCAGATCGGCTGGCAGGAGTATGTCGCGCAGGTCGCCGCGGTCTATCGCGCCCTGCCCGCCGAGGATCAGGCTCGGGCGGTGCTCTTCACCAGCAACTACGGCGAGGCCGGCGCGCTCGATCGGTATGGTCGGCCGCTCGGTCTGCCGGCCGTCTACAGCGGACACAACGAGCTGTACAACCTCGGCCCGCCGCCGGACGACAAGACCGTGGTGATCGCGGTGATCCAGGCACGGCCGGGCCCGGAGGACGGCTGCGTCGAGCAGGGCGCGTTGCGGAATTCGGCCGGGGTTGCCAACGAGGAGAGCGAGGAGGCACACATCTACGTCTGCCGGCCGACGGTGCCGTGGCATACGGCCTGGCCCAGCCTTCAGCACTACGGCTGAGCGGGCCGGCTGATGTCGGGCCGGCAGCCCGTCGGACCTTGGCGGGGTACGCCCTTCGGTGAGGGAGCGAGCCGCCGGGTGGCGGGTGAGCTGTTGGGCCGGGGTTGGGCGTTGGGTTCGGGGTGAGGCGTCGGGCCGGGCCGAGGCGGGGAGGGGGCGTTGGGCTGGGGGCGTGGCGCTGGGTCGGGCTGGGCCGGGGGTGCGGCGCCGGGCCGGGCTGGGCCGGGGGTGCGGCGCCGGGCCGGGCTGGGCCGGGGGTGCGGCGCCGGGCTGGCCGGGCCGGGGCGGGGCGCGGCGGGGCGCGGCGCGGCGCGGGGTGCGGCGCTGGGTCGGGCTGGGCCGGGGCCGGGGTGCGGCGCTGGGTCGGGCGGGGTGAGCCGCTGGGCCGGGCAGGGTCGGGCTGGGGCGGGGCGGGTTGGGGTGAGACCTGGGGCGCAGGCTGTTGGTTTTGGGTACGCCGGTGGGCGTACGGCGGGTGTCGTCCTGGAGTGGACGCGGTTGTGCGGCGTGTTCGGGAGAGTGGGCGGATGACTGAGCGTGCGTTTCGATTCGGAGTTATCGCCGGGCAGGCTCGCACCGGCGCGGAATGGGCGGCGACCGCGCGGCGCGCTGAAGAGTTGGGGTACGACGTCCTGCTCATCCCGGACACCCTGTTCACGCTGTCGCCGTTCGCGGCGCTGGCCGCTGCTGCCGCGGTGACCCGGACGCTGCGGATCGGCACCTATGTGCTGAACTCGCCGAACCGCACTCCCGCGCACGTCGCGTGGGAGACCCGGAGCCTGCAGACGATCAGCGACGGGCGGTTCGAGCTCGGGGTCGGGGGTGGGCGGCCCAACGGGCAGGCGGATACCGCGGCGCTCGGCGGATTGTGGGGTACGCCGGGTGAGCGGCTGCGGCGGACGGCGGACACCATCGCCGCCGCCCGGGGGCTGCCGGTACCGCCGAAGGTGCTGGTAGCGGCGTCGAAGCCGGGCATGATGCGGCTTGCCGCGGAGCAGGCGGACGTGGTGACGTTCGGGCTGCCGCCGGCTACTACGCCGAGTGAGTTGTTCCGTGCGGCGGAGGCGTTCCGGGGGATGTCGAAGCGGGCGGATCAGGTTGAGCTGCTGGTGGGGGTGACCGCATTCGCGCCGAGCATCTTCGCGCTGCCGGAGTGGCTGTCCCGCCAGGTCGGTGGTGATCCGCGGGAGATGGCCGCGTCCGGAGCTGCCGCGTTCCTGATCGGGGACGCTGATCTGGCCGTCGAGGAGTTGCTGCGGCGGCGGGCGGAGGGAGGGTTTTCGTACTACGCGGTGAACGGGCTGTTCATGGAGGACTTTGCTCCGGTCGTGCAGCGCCTGCGTCTCGCCGAGCCGATGCCCGCCGCCTAGTTAGCGCGCGGTGTGATGCTGTCGTGTCGGGCTTGGTGTGGTGGGCGGTTCGTCTGGTGTGCGGTGTGGTGATGCCGGGGTTTCGGGGTGGTCTGGCGGGCGGTTGACTTGATGCGCCGCGCTCGGCTTCCCGGCGGTTCGCTCGGCGGTGACCGGCGCGTCGCCGGGGCTGGTCAGGGGGCTTTGCGGCCTTTGACGGCCCAGGCGGCGGCGGTCAGGGGGATCGAGCCGTCCGGTTGAGTCGGGAGGCGGGAGCGGAGGGACTCGCGCAGGGCGTCGCGCTGGGCGGGGGAGCGGGCGGTGACGTAGCCGGGGGCCGGGCCCTGGCCGCCGAGGAACGGGGTCCAGTATTCGTAGAAGTCGCGGAACACCGTCGGGATCTCGATCCGGCGGGTGGTCACGTCGTGTAGGCCGGCGGCGGACCACCAGTCGGCTAGCACGTCGTCGCGGCAGAATTCGAAGCTGCGGGATTCGTCGCGTTCGCCCAGGTCCGGGTCCAGTTCGGCGGCGGCGGACCAGAAGTGTCGCATCATCGCCATGCCGTTCGCGTAGTCCCAGACGTAGGCCGCGATCGTTGCTCCCGGGGCGGCTACCCGGCAGAGTTCGGCGACCGCGGACTCGGGGCGGGGCACGAAGTTGAGCGCGAGGCCACTGACCACGGCGTCGAATCCGGCGTCGGTCAAGGGCAGCGCGGCCGCGTCACCGGCGCAGGCAAGCACCCGGTTCGGCGGCGGTGCGGCGGGGACGCCGGCGCGGGGGAGTGCCGAGAGGAAGGCGGGCGACTTGTCGATGCCGATGAGCAGGGCGGGAGCGGGGATCTGGGCGGAGAGCGCTCCGGTTCCGCAGCCGGCGTCGAGCCAGCGGCTGTTGGCGGGGACGTCGAGCCAGGTGACGAAGATTTTTGCGACGCGGCGGCTCCATCGGCCCACGTAGGACTCGTACGCGTCGCCGGACTGCCACGAGATGTCCGTCATTCCGCGAGCGTAGGACCGATTCGTACCGTGCCCAAGCTTGCCGCAGGCGAAATCGGTGAGCGTGAGCGGTGCGCTCAGGTCTGCCGGTCGTGGCCGGCGAAGAGGCCGCGCTGTGGTCGGCGAGGAAACTCGCGGCCGTGGCAGGGGACGAAGCTCGCGGCCGTGGCAGGGGACGAAGCTCGCGGCCGTGGCAAGGGAAGAAGCGGGCGGTGTGCTGGCGGTTGTGGCTGGTGGAGAAGTTGGGGTCAGATCTGGCGGTCGCGGCCGGCGAAGAAGCCGGCGATGATCTGCGGGACCATCAGGCAGATCATGATGGCCAGCGGGGCCTTCCAGCCGCCGGTCGCGTCGTGGAGGGCGCCGATCAGGATCGGGCCGGGGATGGCGATCAGGTAGCCGACGCCCTGGGCGAAAGCGGACAGCCGCACCACGGTCGCCGGCGTCCGGCCGCGCAGCGCGATCATGGTCAGGACCAGCGAGAACGCGGTGTTGACGATGCCCAGCAGGATCGCCCAGAGCCACGGCGCAGCCGCCGGATCCGCCCATAAACCGGAATAACCGGCAATTCCGAAAAGGCCAAGACCGACCGCAATCCCGCTTTGCGAGCGCACCCGACCGGCCAACGCCGACAATCCCAACCCCAGCGGCACCGACAGCAGCGACGTCGTCGCGAAGAGCACCCCGGCGAGCTCCGCGGACAGCCCCGCGTCCCGGTAGATCTGCGGAAGCCAGCCGATGATCACGTACGCCGAGGTGGACTGCATGCCGAAGTAGACGGCGAGCGCCCACGCCACCGGCTGCCGGCTGACCCGGACCGGCGGCACGCCCGTGACCGGGGCCGCCGTCGCGGCGCGCTCGCGGGCCAGCAGCAACCACGGCGGCAGCGCGATCACCGCCGCCAGTGCCCAGCAGGCCAGCCCGAGCCGCCAGTCGCCGAACCCGCTGGTCAGCGGCACGGTCGCGGCGGCCGCGGTGGTCGCGCCGAGATTCAGCGCGACCGTGTAGACCCCGGTGACCGCGCCGACCTGGGTCGGAAAACGATCCTTGACGATCGACGGCAGCAGCACGTTGACCACCGCGATACCGGCCAGCGAAACCGCGCTGAGCAGCACGAACAGCGCGGAGTTCGGAGCGAAGGGCCGAGTCGCCAGCCCGGCGGTCAGCAGCGTCAGACCGCCGGCGATCACCGGCGCGGCGCCGAGCCGCCGCGCGAGGCGCGGTGCGAGCAGGCCGACCGAGGCGAAACACAGCACCGGTACGGACGTGAGCAGCCCCGCCACGGTCGCGCTCATGTGCAGCCCGTCGCGGATCTCGGTGAGCACCGGGCCCACGCTGGTCACCGCGAGCCGCAGGTTCACCGCGGCCAGCACGAGCGCGACGAGGATGAAGATCTGTCCGCGGCGCGACCGGTTCCGCTGTTCTTCGAGCACTGGCACGCCGACCATCATGGTCCCGGAGCGGCGCGAAACGCGAACCGGGGTACACCTTCCACGACCTGCGAAGAAGCCGGAGGGAGCTTAGGTCCCCTCCGGCCCTCGGTCGTTACACCTGGGCGGGCTCCTGCTCCCGCTCGACCTGCTCGTTCCACTCCCGCTTGCTGGTCTGCCAGCCGTCCTCGTTCATCCCGGACCGCCAGTAGCCCGAGATGGACAGCTGGTCCATGCCGAGCCCGAGCTCAACCCGCAGATAGGCCCGCAGTGCCTTGACGAACCCGGCCTCGCCGTGCACGAACGCCTGCAGCCGCCCGGCCGGGAACTCCAGCGACCGGACCGCCTCGACCAGCGCCGAGCCCACCGGACGCCCGGCCCGGTGCAGCCAGACGATCTCGGCGTCGGCGGGAGTCTCCAGTTTCTGCTCCTCGTCCGGCCCGTCGATCTCGACGAACGCCCGGACCCGGGCCCCCTCCGGCATCCCGGCGAGGGCGGCGGCGATCGCCGGCAGCGCGCTCTCGTCGCCGGCCAGCAGGTGCCAATCACTCTCCGAGCTGGGCGAATAGCCCCCGCCCGGGCCCATGAACCGGAACACGTCGCCCGGCTTGGCCCGCGCCGCCCACGGCCCGGCGATGCCCTCGTCGCCGTGCACCACGAAGTCGACCCACATCTCGGGGATCTCCGGAAGCCACTTGCGAACCGTGTACGTCCGCACGACCGGCCAGGTGTCGCGGGGCATGGTCTCGCGGATCGCGCTCATGTCGAACGGCTCCGCATACACCACACCGGCCGGCGGGAACAGCACCTTGATGTAGTGATCGGTGAAGCGGCCCGCATCGATCCGGGCGATCGCCTCGCCGCCGACCACCACCCGCACCATGTGCGGAGTGAGCTGCTCCACCCGGGTGACCACGCCTTCGTGGGCAGGTCGCGCCGGTCTGCTAGCCATATCTGCACCTCACTGCACTGCCGGTAGGAGGATCTTCAGCAGGTAAGGCTACCCTCATTCTTCGGCGATCGACCGAACCCTGCCCGCAATCTTCGATTTCCCGGCCGGTCCGCCAAGATCTCGGCGAATGCTCCGCCGCGATGATATCGCCGCTGGTCAGCATGCTTTTCCCCAGGGTCCCGTCGCGGTGATATCGCGGAAAGATTCAGCCGTGCGGCGGACCCGATGCCATCCAAAAGATGAGAAAGACCCCACGCCGACGGCCGGGCATGCGGCACGCGGCGGCTGGTCCCGGGCCGAGGCCAACCAATTGGGGGTACGGCGTAAGACGACGCCCGCCCCGCGGAGCAGGAGGCGGAGCAGAAGCCTGGGCGGAACGGCGGCCCAGGGGGCCCGGGAAACGGAAGCGACGCCCGGCCACGCGGAGAAGTTCTCGCGTAGCCGGGCGTCGCCCGTCGTTCTTGCCGTTCGGATGGAGCGGGGTGGTTCAGCGGCGCCGGGGTGGAGCAGGTGGTTCAGCGCCGCCGAGGTGAAGCGGGTGGAGAGGTGAAGCGGGTGGATCAGTAGCGACGCGGGCGGGACCGGGCGAAAGCGAACCCGATGATCGCCAGCAGCACCACGATCGCTCCACCGCCGAACACCGCCGGGTGGTTGCTGACCAGGGTGAACGGCCCACCGGTGTTGTCCGCCGGCGGCTCGGCCAACTGATCTCCGGAGGTGCTGGTCGGCGCAGCGTCGTCAGGCGCGCCGACGTCGATGCCGTAGTCGGCCGCCGCCCCGCTGTCCCCGGTCGGCGTGGCCTGCGGCTTCGGCTTCTTGGTCTCGACCGGAGCGGTCGTCTCCTCCGTGGAGGTGTCCGACTCGGTGGCCGAGGAGTCCGTCGAGGTGTCCGAGTCAGTGGTGGACTTGGTCGACTTCGTCGTGGCCGGCTTGGTGGTCGTCGCCGGCTTGGTGGTCGCGGCCGGCTTCGTGGTGCTCTTCGTCGTCGCCGGGGTCTCGGTCTCGGTGCCCTTGCCGGTGTTGGTGTCCGTGTCGCTGGTGGTGCCCGGCTTGGCGGTCACCGTGGTCGCCTTGGGCGTCGCGGTCACCGTCCCGGCGTTGGTGTTCCCGGTGTTACCGCCACCGTTGTTGTTGTTCCCGCCGGTGTTGCCACCAGTGTTCCCGCCGGTGTTCCCACCGTTGTTGTTGCCGGTGTTCCCGCCCTGGTTCTGGTTCCCGCCCTGGTTGCCACCGTTGTTGTTGCCACCGGCGGCGGCGCGGACGTTGATCCGGACGGCGTCGATCGCCGGCGTCTGGTTGGCCCGCTCCATCATCGGCGTACGGTGCGACCCGTCACCGGCCCACGAGGCGCACTGCGCGGTGCCCTCGGTCGGCAGGCCCGGCACCTGGATGGTCACCGTGTCCGGCGTCTTCCCGCCCTGCTTGTCCTCGGTGGCCACGAAGAACGCGGGCACCGGCGCGGGGTCGGGAGCCGACCGGGTGGAGGTGAGCATCCGGCACGCGGTGTGGAAGTGGCCGCGGACGATGCCGTTCTGCAGCACGCTGGACTCGACGTAGTAGCCGCCCTGGCCGGCCGCGAGGAAGCGGTCGCGGATCAGGTTCCGGGTGCTGACCTTGAGGGTGAACGGCGTGTTCGGCGCGACGTTCAGCGGCGCCTGGGTGATCAGCAGGGACGCGTCGTTGGCGGCCGAGGCCACCTCACCGAACTCGGTGGAGACGCACCGGTCGCCCTTCTGGAAACCGTCGTGCGCCGGCAGGTTGCTGTCGATGCAGGTGTCGGTGAGGATCGTCTGCCCGTTGACGACCTTGCCCTTGCCGCTCTCGCTCGCGGCCTTGGTCTGCGGGGTCTCGTCGGCGTGTGACAGCTGTGCGAACCCGATCGCGCCGGCGGCGGCGACCACCACCGCGCCGACGGCCAGCAGCCGGCCGCGCTTCGATCCGGCGGCTGCGGGGCCGGATCGACGGTGACCCGTGCTTTCCATGACGTGCCTTTCGACTGTGGCGTTCGCCATTGTGTGGCGCCGACGCCCAGACGTTAGGAGCACCTCTCACAGAAATCAATTCCGGAACCATATTTAAGGATTCCGGAATCAAAACTTAAAGAAAAAATATGCGACGGTACGTGACCCTCGGGCATCAGCCGAACGGATGATGTCCCCGGTTCAACGATCTTCGTCGAAATTTAGCTGACCTGGCCTAACTCAACCATAGCCCTCGCGCAGAGTAAACGTCCCGCAACACCTCGATGCGGTCGGTCATGATCCCGTCCACGCCCAGGTCGAGCAACCTGCGCATTTCTTCGGGGTCGTCGATCGTCCACACGTGCACTTCCCGGCGGATTCGATGAACGTATTTCAGGAATCGCGGGGTGAGTACTGTGACGGCGCCGTGACGGACCGGGATCTGTACGGCGGCCACCGATTCCGGCAGGCGCAGCGGGACGCCGGCCATCGATGCCAGCCGGAGGCGGGCCACCCCGCGCATCCCGAGCGACGTCGCCACCCGGGGCCCGGCCAGCGCGCGGACCCGGGCCAGCCGGGCATCGCTGAACGAGGCGAGCAGCACCCGGTCGCCGGCGCCGGCCCGCCGGATCGTCGCGACGGCCGGCTCGGCGACCGCGTCGGACTTCACGTCGATGTTGAAGCGGATCGCCGGCCACGCGTCCAGGATCTCGTCCAGGCGGGGCACCGCGGACGCGCCGCCGACCCGGATCGTGGCCAGGTCCGCCCAGGTCAGGTCGGCGACCCGGCCGGGGCGGCCGGCCAGGCGGTCCAGCCGGGCGTCGTGGATGACGACCGGGACGCCGTCCGCGGTGGCGTGCACGTCGGTCTCGACGTACCGGTAGCCCATCGCGACCGCGCGCTCGAAGGCGGCGGCGGTGTTCTCGTCACCCTCGGCGGCGCCGCCGCGATGGGCGAAGGCCCGGGGTCGCGGGCCGTCCAGAAAAGCAAGATCCACATGGGCAGTATGCCGGGGTTGTTGCACTGACGTAAAAGAAACCTCTCCCCATTGACCGTCGACATTGCCATGATGATCATTGGTCCACGGCGCGGTGGAGGGTGGCTCGCACTGGAAACGCTCGAGTACGACGTGGTGATCGTCGGTGGCGGCACGGCCGGTTCGGTGGTGGCGTCCAGGCTGTCCGCGGACCCGCAGGTCAGGGTCTGTGTGCTGGAGGGTGGACCGTCCGATGTGGGGGACGACCGGGTCCTCCGGCTCCGGAACTGGATCAACCTGCTGGAGACCGAATTCGATTACGACTATCCGACCGTCCCGCAGCCGCGCGGCAACTCGCACATCCGGCACTCGCGGGCCCGGGTGCTCGGTGGATGCTCCTCGCACAACACCATGATCAGTTTCCGGCCGCCCGCGGAGGACTTCGCCGACTGGGTGGAGGCGGGCGCGAGCGGGTGGTCGTTCGCGGACATGCTGCCGTACTGGCAGCGGTTGGAAATCAACATCACCCAGGTCGCCGAGAAGGACCGCAACCCGCTGGCGACCGACTTCGTGGCGGCCTGCCACAGCGCGCTCGGGGTGCCGGTGCTGGACGACTTCAACGCCGCGCCGTTCGCCGACGGGGCCGGTTTCCTGCCGGTCGGCTACTACCCGGAGACCGGGATCCGCTCCTCGGCGTCGGTTGCCTACCTGCACCCGCACCTGGCCCGGCCGAACCTCACGATCATGACCGAGACCTGGGCCTATCACCTGGATCCGGAGCGCGGCGTGACGGTCCGGACGGCCGGCGGCGACAAGCTGATCAAGGCCCGGCAGGAGTACGTGCTGTGCGCCGGCGCGGTGGACACCCCGCGCCTGCTGCTGCTCTCCGGCATCGGGCCGGCCGACGACCTGAAGCGGCTCGGCCTGCCGGTGCGCCTGGACCTGCCCGGCGTCGGGGAGAACCTGCTGGACCACCCGGAGTCGCTGATCCTCTGGGAGGCGAGCCGGCCGCTGCCGCCGATGTCGGTCATGGACGCCGACGCCGGCCTCTTCGTCCGCCGCGACCCGGCCGCCGCCCGGCCCGACCTGATGTTCCACCTCTACCAGATCCCGTTCACGTTCAACACCGAGCGACTCGGGTACGACGTGCCGGAACACGGCTTCGGGATGACCCCCAACGTGCCTCGACCACGCAGCGTCGGCCGCCTCACGCTGGCCGATGCTGATCCGTCGACCAAGCCGCTGCTCGACTTCCGTTACTTCACCGACCCGGACGGGCACGACGAGCGGACCATCGTGGACGGGCTGCGCCTGGCCCGCGAGGTGGCCGCGACCGAGCCCTTCGCGTCGTGGATCGGCCGCGAGATCGCTCCCGGCCCGCTGCTGCGCACGGACGAAGAGCTTTCGGCGTACGGACGAGCCGCGCACCACACCGTGTACCACCCCGCCGGCACCTGCCGGATGGGCGCCGCCGACGACCCGGGCGCCGTGGTCGGCCCGGACCTGCGTCTGCGCGGCTTCGACAACGTACGCGTCGCGGACGCCTCGATCTTCCCCACCATGCCCACGGTCAACCCGATGGTGCTGGTGCTGATGATCGGCGAGCGGGCCGCCGACCTGATCCGGCCGAGGTGACCCGATGATCGCCGTGCGCCATCTGTGGAAGGTCTTCGGACCACGCCCCGAGCGGGTCCCCGGGTCGCCCCTGGCCGACCTGCCCCGGGCCGAGCTGCGCGAGCGGACCGGCTGCGTGGCGGCGGTCCGTGACGTCAGCTTCGACGTCGCGCGCAACGAGGTCTTCGTCGTCATGGGACTCTCCGGCAGCGGCAAGTCCACCCTGGTCCGCTGCCTGACCCGGCTGATCGAGCCGACCGGCGGCGAGATCGAGATCGACGGCGAGCCGGTCCGCGGGATGTCCGCCAAGCGGCTGCGGGACCTGCGGCGGCACCGGGTCGCCATGGTGTTCCAGCACTTCGGGCTGCTGCCGCACCGGTCGGTGCTGGACAACGCGGCGTACGGGCTGGAGATCCAGGGGGTGGCCCGCGCCGAACGGCACCGGCGGGCCGCCGACGTGCTGGAGCTGGTCGGGCTGACCGGGCACGAGCAGCAGCTGCCCGAGGAGCTGTCCGGCGGCATGCAGCAGCGGGTCGGGCTGGCCCGGGCGCTCGCCACCGACCCCGAGGTGCTGCTCTTCGACGAGCCGTTCAGCGCGCTCGACCCGCTGATCCGCCGGGACATGCAGGCCGAGGTGCGGCGGCTGCACGCCGAGGTGGGCAAGACGCTGGTCTTCATCACCCACGACCTGGCCGAGGCGCTGACCCTGGGGGACCGGATCGCGGTGCTGCGCGACGGTGAGCTCGTGCAGGTCGGCACGCCGGAGGAGCTGGTCGGGGCGCCGGCCGACGGGTATGTCGAGGACTTCGTGCGGGACGTGCCGCGCGCCGACGTGCTCACCCTGCGCTGGATCATGCGGCCGCCGGTGGACGGCGAGGAGTGCGAGGACCAGCCGCTGCCGCAGGACACCGTGATCCGCGACGCGGTCGCCCGGGTGCTGCGCGCGGACCGGCCGATCGCGGTGGTCGACGGCGACCGGCGGGTCGGCGTGGTCGACGCCGAGCGGCTGCTGCCGGCGCTGCTGGGCCACCGGCGCCAGGTCCCGGCCGGATGAGCGGGGCGAGCGCGCCAACCGGGGGCCGGCGATGACTGCGGTCGCGGCCCGAGCCACCGCCACGGACGGCGGCCCGGCGAGCGGAGGGCCCGGCGACGCGGGACCTCGGCGGCGGACGGGGCTGCTCTCCGTCCGTACCGTCGCAATTGTCTTGATCGTCGCGACCGTGGTCGCGTATCTCGCCTTCCGCACGACGGCGGTCGCGGACGACTCGGACGCGGTGGCGTTCCGCTTCTTCGGCGGCGTGCGCGACTGGGTGGACGCGAACCGGGACACGCATCCGCTCTTCCTCTACGGCATCAACTACCTCCGGCTCGGCATCCGGCTGCTGGTCGACGCGGTCCGGGCCGGGCTGACCGGGCTCGGGCTCGCCGGGCTGGTCGCGGTGGCCGGCGCGATCGCGTTCGTGCTCGGCGGGTGGCGCCCGGCCCTGCTGGCGGTCGCCGGGTTCCTCGGTTTCGGGGTGCTCGGGCTCTGGGACGAGAGCGTGGACACGCTCGCCCTCACGCTCACCGCGGTGCTGATCTCGGTCCTGATCGGCGTGCCGCTCGGCATCCTGGCGGCCCGGGTGCGCTGGATCGGCGCGGCGCTGCGCCCGCTGCTGGACGTCATGCAGATCCTGCCGACCTTCGCCTACCTCGCGCCGATGACCCTGCTCTTCCTGATCGGCTCGCCGGCCGCGGTGGTGGCGACGCTGATCTACGCCGTGCCGGTCACCATCCGGATCACCGAGCTGGGCATCGCCGGGGTGGCCCCGAGCGCGGTGGAGGCGGCGACCGCGCTGGGCTCCACGCGGTGGCAGCTGCTCGCCAAGGTCCGGCTGCCGATGGCCCGGCCGGCCCTGGTCCTCGCGGTCAACCAGACGATCATGATGGCGCTCTCGATGGTCGTGGTGACCGCCCTGATCGACGCACCCGGGCTGGGCGTGAACATCCTGCAGGCGCTGGAGCGGGTGAACGTCGGCGCCGCCTTCGACGCCGGGCTGGCCATCGTGATCATGGCGATCGTGCTGGACCGGGTGACCACGGCCGCGGCCCGGCGGCAGCGCCGGGACTGGCGGGTGTCGGCGGTGGTGCTGGTCGCCGCGATCGCGATCGCCGCCGCGCGGGTGACGCTGGAGCTGCCGCTCTTCTCGTTCGCCAAGCCGGTCAACGACGTCACCGGCTGGCTGGAACTGCACTGGTACGACGCGACCGAGTGGCTGAAGAACACCGTCAGCACGGTGCTGCTCAACCCGCTGGAAACCCTCCTGACGACCACCCCGTGGTGGCTGTTCACCCTGGTCGTGCTCGCTTTCGGGCTGTTGCTGGCGGGCTGGCGCGCGGCGCTGATCGCGGGCGCCGCCGCGGCCGGGCTGACCGGGCTGGGGTTGTATCAGCACGCGATGCAGACGCTGGCCACCGTGCTGGTCGCGACCGTGCTGACCATGCTGGTCGGGATCACCGCCGGCGTCCTCTGCGCCCGGCACGACCGGCTGGCCACGATCGTCCGGCCGGTGCTGGACGCCGCGCAGACGATGCCGTCGTTCGTCTATCTCCTGCCGGCGGTGGCGCTCTTCGGCGCCAGCCGGTTCACCGCGATCGTGGCGGCGGTCATCTACGCCGCGCCGCCGGTCGTCCGGCTGGTCGAGCGCGGGATCCGGGACGTGCCGGCCACCGTCGTCGAGGCCGCGCTCTCCGCCGGCTCGACCCCGGGCCAGCTGCTCCGGAAGGTGCAGCTCCCGATGGCCCGCGGCGGCCTGCTGCTCGCCGCCAACCAGGGGATCGTGATGGTCCTCGCGATGGTCGTGGTGGGTGGCCTGGTCGGCGCCGGCGCGCTCGGTTACGACGTGGTCGCCGGGTTCTCCCAGCGCGAGGACTTCGGCCGGGGCCTGGCCGCCGGCTTCGCGATCGTGCTGCTCGGTGTCCTGCTGGACCGCCTCACTCAAGGTTTCCACCGCCGAAAGGGTCCCTCCCGATGAGAAACAGACAACTGTCCTTCGCCGTCGTCCTCAGCCTGCTGCTCGCCGGGTGCGGCGGGGCCACCTCGGACGCCGGGGAGAGCAAACCGAGCGCCGGCAGCAAGGGCACGGTCAACCTGGCGATCAACCCGTGGGTGGGGTACGAGGCGAACGCCGACGTCCTCGCCTACCTGCTGGAGCACAAGCTCGGCTACACCGTGGCGAAGAAGAACCTGAAGGAGGAGATCTCCTGGCAGGGCTTCGAGACCGGTGAGGTGGACGCGATCGTGGAGAACTGGGGCCACGACGACCTGAAGAAGACCTACATCGACGAGAAGAAGGTCGCGGTGAGCGCCGGGCTGACCGGCAACACCGGGGTGATCGGCTGGTACGTCCCGCAGTGGATGGTCGACCAGTACCCGGACATCACCGACTGGAAGAACCTCGGCAAGTACGCCGACCTGTTCAAGACGTCCGAGTCCGGCGGCAAGGGGCAGCTGCTCGACGGCGACCCGTCCTACGTCACCAACGACGAGGCGCTGGTCACGAACCTGAAGCTGAACTACAAGGTGGTCTACTCCGGCAGCGAGGCGGCGCTGATCAAGGCGGCCCAGCAGGCGACCGCGCAGAAGAAGCCGCTGCTCTTCTACTTCTACGAGCCGCAGTGGCTGTTCGCCAAGGAGAAGTACGTCCGGGTGAAGCTGCCGGCCTACACCGCCGGGTGTGACGCCGACCCGAAGAAGGTCGCCTGCGACTACCCCGACTACCCGCTCGACAAGATCGTCAGCAAGAAGTTCGCCGACACCGGTGGCGCGGCCTACGAGCTGATCAAGAACTTCAAGTGGACGAACGACGACCAGAACCTGGTCTCCGACTACCTCACCAACCAGGGTCTGGACGCCGACCACGCGGCCGAGAAGTGGGTCGCCGAGCACGAGTCCACCTGGAAGCCCTGGATCCCGGCCGGGAGCTGACCGATGGCCGGGCCGAAGGTCGTGATCATCGGGGCCGGCATCGTCGGCTGCGCCCTCGCCGACGAGCTGACCGCGCGGGGCTGGACCGACGTGACGGTGCTGGAGCGCGGGCCGCTCTTCGTCACCGGCGGGTCCAGCTCGCACGCGCCGGGCCTGGTCTTCCAGACCAACCCGTCGCGGACCATGGCCCGGATGGCCCGGTACACCGTGGAGAAGTTCGTCGGGCTGGACTGCTTCCGGCAGGTCGGCAGCCTGGAGGTGGCGACGACGCCGGAGCGGCTGGCCGAGCTGCACCGGCGTTTCGGGTACGGCCAGTCGTGGGGGATCCCGTCGGAGATCCTCGATCCAGCCACCACCGCGGGGATGTTTCCCCTGGCGGACAAGGATCGGATCCTCGGCGGCCTGCATGTTCCGAGTGACGGCCTGGCCCTGGCGGTCGACGCGTGTGAGGCGCAGGCGGCCAGGGCGACGGCGCGCGGTGCCCGATTTGTCGGGGAAGAAGAGGTCGTCGAGATCTTGCGGGAAGGCCGCCGGGTGGCGGGCGTGCGGACCACGAAAAAAACCTATATATCCGAGATTGTGGTCAGCTGCGCCGGCTTCTGGGGGCCGCGGATCGGCGAGCTGGCGGGCGTGCCCATCCCGTTGCTCCCGATGGCGCACCAATACGTCCGCACCGACGGCGCCGGCGCCCACGACGACCTCCCCATTCTCCGTCACCAGGACCGCGACCTCTACTTCCGGGCCCACGGCGAGACCCTCGGCATCGGCTCCTACCTGCACGAACCCATGCCGGTGGAGCTCGCCGACCTGCCCGGCGGCGACCACCCCTCGATGATGCCGTTCACCCCCGACACGTTCCGGGAGTCGTGGGCGGCCGCCGCCGAGCTCCTGCCCGGCCTGGCCGACGCGGCGATCGCCGACGGCTTCAACGGCGTCTTCTCGTTCACCGCGGACGGCTTCCCGCTGCTCGGCGAGTCCCGGGAGCTGCCCGGCTTCTGGACCGCCGAGGCGATCTGGGTGACCCACTCGGCCGGTGCGGCGCGGGCCGTCGCGGAGTGGATGGTGACCGGCCGGCCCTCGCTGGACCTGCACGAATGCGACCTCAACCGGTTCGATCCGGCGCAGCTGGCGCCGGACTACGTACGCAAGCGGTCGGTTCGGAGTTTTGTCGAGGTCTACGACATCGTGCATCCGCTGGATCCGCCGTCGGTGCGCAACGTCCGGGTCAGCCCGTTCTTCGCCCGGCAGACCCAGTTGGGCGCGGTCTTCGGCGAGTCCGCGGCGACCGGGTGGGAACGACCCCTCTGGTACGCCACCAACCCACTCCCGCCCAGCCCGATCCCGCGCGACGACTGGTCGTCCCGGCACTGGTCGCCGATCGCCGAGACCGAGGCCCGGATCACCCGCGAGCGGGTCGCGATGTACGACATGACCCCGCTCACCCGCCTGGAGGTCACCGGCCCGGTCTCCTTCCTCCAGGGCCTGACCAGCGGAAACGTCGACCGCAAGGTCGGCAGTGTGGTCTACACGCTGCTGCTCGACACGGCCGGCGGCATCCGCAGCGACATCACCGTGGCCCGGCTGGCCGAGGACCGTTTCCAGGTCGGCGCGAATGGCCCGCTCGACCTGGACTGGCTGCTGCGGCACGCCCCGGACGGCGTACAAGTCCGGGACGTCACCGGCGGCACCTGCGGGATCGGGCTCTGGGGACCGCGCGCCCGGGACGTCGTCGCGCCGCTCACCGACATCGACGTGTCGCCGGCGGCGTTCCGGTATTTCCAGTGCCGGCAGGGCCACATCGGCACGGTTCCGGTCACCATGCTGCGGCTCTCCTACGTGGGCGAGCTCGGCTGGGAGATCTACGCCCGGGCGGATCACGGCCTGCAGCTGTGGGACACGCTCTGGGGCGCCGGCCGCCGGCACGGGGTGATCGCCGCCGGTCGCGCCGCGTTCCACAGCCTGCGCCTGGAGAAGGGCTACCGGTCCTGGGGCGTGGACATGACCAGCGAGGACGATCCGTACCAGGCGGGGCTGGCGAGCGGGCCGGAACCGGACCGGCGGCTCACCTGCCTGCTGCTGGCGGACCCCGGCGCGGTGCCGATGGGGCGGGAGCCGGTCTACGCCGACGGCGCTCCGGTCGGGCACGTGACGAGCGCGGCGTTCGGGCACACGGTCGGCGCGCCGATCGCGTACGCCTGGCTCCCGGCCGGTCTTTCCGTGCCCGGCACCGAGGTGGAGATCGGATACTTCGATCGGCGGCTGGCCGCCACGGTGGCCGCCGAGCCGCTGTTCGATCCCGAGCACGAGCGGTTGAGGAGCTGACATGCCTGCCTTTGATGTGATCGTCGCCGGACTCGGGGGCATGGGCAGCGCCGCCGCCCACCACCTGGCCGCCCGGGGCCTGCGGGTGCTGGGGCTGGAGAAGTACGGGCCGGGCCACGACCGCGGGGCCAGCCACGGCGGCTCCCGGATCACCCGGCAGTCGTACTTCGAGGGTCCGGAGTACGTGCCGCTGCTGCTGCGCGCCTACGACCTCTACGACCGGCTGGCCACCGACTCGGCGATGGACGTGATCACGCTGACCGGCGGGATCATGGCCGGCCTGCCGGACAGCCGCACGGTGGCCGGCGCCCGGGCCAGCGCCGAGCAGTGGGGGCTGGAGCACGAGCTGCTGGACGCGACCGACCTGCGCAAGCGGTTCCCGACCACGGCGCCCCGGCCGGACGAGGTGGCGCTCTACGAGGCGAAGGCGGGGTTCGTCCGCCCCGAGCGCACCGTCCTCGCGCAGCTGCAGCAGGCCGACCGGCACGGCGCCGAGCTGCGGTTCCACGAGCCGATGCGGAGTTGGGAGCCGGCCGGCGACGGGGTCCGGGTGGTCACCGCGAGCGGCGTCTACTCGGCCGGGCACCTGGTGCTCACGCCCGGCCCGTGGGCGCCCGAGCTGCTCGCCGACCTGGGCGTGCCGTTCGCCATCGAGCGGCAGGTGCAGCACTGGTTCCAGCCGCGCGGCGGGGTGGACGCGTTCCTGCCGGACCGGCACCCGATCTACATCTGGGAGGACGAGTCCGGGGTGCAGGTCTACGGCTTCCCGGCGATCGACGGCCCGGACGGCGGGGCGAAGATCGCGTTCTTCCGCAAGGGCACCCCGACCACGCCGGACACCCTGGACACCGGGGTGCACGCGGCCGAGATCGCCGAGATGGCCGCGGCGGCCGGCCGGGTGCTGCCCGACCTGCCCGGCGCGCACCTGCGCGGCGAGCCCTGCATGTACAGCACCACCCCGGACGAGCACTTCGTGATCAGCCGGCATCCCGCGCACGACGCGGTGACCGTGGGCTGCGGGTTCTCCGGGCACGGGTTCAAGTTCGTCCCGGTGGTGGGGGAGATCCTCGCCGATCTGGCGACCACCGGCACGACCCGGCACGACATCGGCCTCTTCGATCCCCGGCGGTTCAGATGAGCTCACTGCTACCGACCCTGCCCGGCCATTACTACACCGACCCGGCGATCTTCGCCGCCGAGCAGGACCGGATCCTGGAACGGATGTGGTTCTGCGCGGTCCGCGGCTCGGACGTGGCGAATCCCGGCCAGTTCCGCACGGTCACCGTCGGCCGGGAGAGCGTGCTGATCACCCGCGGTCGCGACGGCGGCGCCCGGGCCTTCCTGAACGTCTGCCGGCACCGCGGCGCGCAGCTCTGCGCCGAGGAGTCCGGCGCGGTCAAACGCACCTTTCGCTGCACGTACCACGCGTGGTCGTACGACACCGACGGCAAGCTGGTGGCCGCGCCCAACCTGGTGAAGATGCCGGACGTGGACCGGGTCGAGTACGGCCTGACCAGGGTGCACGTCCGGGAGTGGCTCGGCTACGTCTGGGTCTGCCTGGCGGAGCGGGCGCCGTCGTTCGAGGACGAGGTGATGGGCGCGTGCGTCGAGCGCCTCGGCGACCTCGCCGCCATCGACCGCTACCAGCTGGACCAGCTGCGGGTGGGCCGCCGGATCCGGTACGACGTCCGGGCCAACTGGAAGCTGATCATCGAGAACTTCATGGAGTGCTACCACTGCTCGACGATCCATCCCGAGCTGGTGCACGTGCTCCCGGAGTTCGCCGGCGGGTACGCCGCGCAGTACTACGTCGGTCACGGCGCCGAGTTCGGCCCGGGCGTCGACGGTTTCACCGTGGACGGCAGCGCCGGCCAGGCCGCGATCGAGACGATCGCCCCGGAGCAGGACCGGCGCTACTACGCGATCACGATCCGCCCGCAGGTCTTCGTCAACCTGGTGCCGGACCACGCGATCCTGCACCGGATGTACCCGCTGGCCGCCGATCGCACGATCGTGGAGTGCGACTGGCTGTTCCGCCCGGACGTGATCGACTCCGACGCCGACCTGGATCCGTCGGTGGAGCTCTTCGATCGGGTGAATCGCCAGGATTTCGACGCCTGCGAGCGCTGCCAACCCGGAATGTCGTCACGGGCGTACGCGAACGGCGGAGTGCTGGTCCCGAGCGAGCACCATATCGCGGGTTTCCACCAGTGGATCCGGGATCGTCTCGAAGGGAAGAAATAACCACAACTCGCTCACGCGGCTCCGAAGACTGTCCTAGCTTTGGCCAGGTCTTAGTCGGGCAAATCGACTGAAATGGAGCATGTCGTGCGACTCTCCCGTACCACGAGACTGGCGCGCGGTGGCCTGCTGGCCACCGCTGTGCTGTCTCTCCTCACGTCGGCCCCGTCCGCCGGCGCGGTGGCCGCGCCCCGCGCCCCGCGCGACAGCCACCCGATCACCGACGGGCGCGGGGACAACCTCGAGCTCAACGGCACCGCCTCGATGATCACCCGGACCAGCACCGGCAAGCGGGTCATCCAGCTGACCACCGGCGGCTACAAGCAGATCGGGTCGGCCTGGTCCACCGAGCGGGTCGACCTGGACCGCTCGTTCGAGACGTCGTTCAAGGCGTTCCTGCACCACAACCGGCCCGGTGGGGACGGCATCGCGTTCCTGGCCCAGGGGCACGGCCCGCGCGCGCTGGGCGGCTGGGGCGGTGGCCTCGGCTACCGCGGCCTCCGCCGGAGCGTGGCGGTCGAGTTCGACACGTACCAGAACTCGCCCGACCCGAACAGCAACCACCTGGCCGTGGTCCTCGGCGGCAACCCGGACCGGCACCACAAGACCGCGACCGCGTCGATCCCGCTCTACGGCAAGCCGTTCCAGGCCCGGATCCGGTACGACGCCGACGGCAACCGCCTGCGCGTCTACGTCCGCGGGCTGTACCGGAACGCCCGGGAGAAGCTGATGCTCGACGAGAAGGTCGACGTCGCGCGCTGGGCCGGCCTCCGCGACGGCTGGGTCGGCTTCACCGGCGCGACCGGCGACCGGGTCTCCCACCAGGACGTCTACGACTGGACGGTCGACGCGCCGAAGGCGTGACAGCTCCGCCGGCGCCGTCCTCCGCGGCGCCGGCTGCCCTTCCCCGGGCGCCTGCCCGGACTCTCGCGACCCGCACCCATGCGCCCGGCCCGCCGAGGCCGCCTCCACCCTGTTCGATCGGAGACATCCATGCCCACGGTCGACCGTGTGCTCCCCACCGATACCGGCAACGAACAGACCACTGTCGAACCGCCGGTTCTGCCCGAGCCGGAGCCGATCGTGAGTGTCGTCGTACCGGCGCTCAACGAGGCCCGCAACCTCCCGCACGTCTTCGCCCGCCTGCCGCAGGTCGACGAGGTAATCCTGGTCGACGGGGGCTCCACCGACGACACCGTGGCGGTCGCGAAGCGGCTGCGCCCGGACATCCGGGTCGTCACCCAGAACCGCAAGGGCAAGGGCAACGCCCTGGCCTGCGGTTTCGCCGCGTGTACCGGCGACATCATCGTGATGATCGACGCCGACGGGTCGACCGACCCGGGCGAGATCCCCAGCTTCGTCGCGGCGCTGCGCGCCGGCGCCGACTTCGCCAAGGGCTCGCGGTTCCGGGCCGGCGGCGGCAGCGCCGACATCACCCGGCTGCGCCGGGCCGGCAACAAGATGCTCAGCGTCCTGGTCAACATCCTTTTCGGTACGACGTACAGCGACCTCTGCTACGGATACAACGCGTTCTGGTCGTGTCATCTGGAGGTCTTCGACCTGGACAGCACCTCGCCCGCGCCGGCCGGCGGGGACGGGCGGCTGTGGGGTGACGGCTTCGAGATCGAGACGCTGCTGAACCTGCGTGCCGCCCGCGCCCGCCTGGCCATCGAGGAGGTGTCCAGCTTCGAGCACAACCGGATCCACGGGGTCAGCAACCTGAACGCGTTCACCGACGGCATCCGGGTGCTGCGCACCATCGGCCGGGAGTGGCCGCGGGGTCTGCGGCGCGGGTCCCGGCAGGTCGCCGGGCGGTCCGCACGATGAGGATCGGCGTCGTCTCGAACGCTTACCACCCCGACGTCGGCGGGGTGGAGACGCACGTCCGGCGCCTGGTCGCCGGGCTGCTCGCGGCCGGCGACGACGTCGAGGTGCTCACCCAGCACGCCGTCCGGCCCACCGAGACGGTGGACGGCGTGCTGGTCCGGCGCTTCCCGCTGACCGTGCCGGCCCGCAACTACCGGGTCTCGCTGCCGCTCTGGCGCTGGGTGCGCGACCACGCCGTGGAGTACGACGTCCTGCACACCCACAGCTATCACGCGCTGGTGTCGCTGGGCGCGGCGCTGGTCCGGCACCCGACACCGCTGGTTTTCACCCCGCACTACCACGGAACCGGGCATACCCGGCTTCGGGCGGCATTACACCCGGCGTACCGGCCGTTCGGACGGCGGATCATGAGCCGGGCCGGGCGGATCGTCTGTGTCACCGGGGCCGAGCGTGACCTGGTGCTGCGGGACTTCCCGGAGGCGCACGGCCGGGTGGTGGTGATCCCGAACGGGACCGATCCGCGCCCGGTGGTGCCCGGTCACCGGCCCGGGGTGCGCGGGATCCTCTGCGCCGGCCGGCTCGAGCACTACAAACGGGTCGACCGGGTGATCCGGGCGATGGGGCCGCTCGGGCCGGCGTACCGGCTCGACGTGGTCGGCGACGGCCCGGCGGCCGGCTCGCTCAAGCAGCTCGCCGGTCGCCTCGGGGTGGCCGGCCGGGTGGTCTTCCACGGCCGGCTCGACGACGCGGCGTTCGCCGGCTGCCTGGCCCGGGCATCCGCCGCGGTCTCCGCCTCGGCGCACGAGGCGTTCGGGATGACCGTCGCCGACGCGCTCGCCGCCGGCATCCCCACCGTCGCCGCGCCGATCCCGGCGCACCAGGAGCTGGCCGCGCTGGCCGGCCCCGCGGCCTGGGTGCGGATGACCGACCCGGAGGACGTGGCGGCCCTGGCCGGGGCGCTGCGGGACGCCGTCGCGGCCGGCCGGTCGGCCACCGCGGCACCGCTGCCCACCTGGGCCGACGTGGTCACCGCGACCCGGCAGGTGTACTCGGAGCTGACCGGGATGCCGGTGCCGAGCACCGGCGCGGGAGCAGGAGGCCGGTGAGCGCGGTCACCGCCCGGCCGGCGCCGGGACTCACCGGGTCGCGGCGCGGCGGCCCCCGCGCCCGGGTCGCCGAGGCCGCCTGGTGCGCGTCGACGCTGACCGTCGCCGGGGCGGCCGGGGCGGCGGCGATCGTGATCGCGTACCGGCGGGCCGAGTGGGGCGAGAGCGGGCAGTTCGGCTGGTTCTGGGCCGGGATGCTGCTGTTCACGCTGACCGCCGGGTACTGGGCGCTGCGCCGGGGCACCTCGGCCCGGCTCCGGCTGGCCGTGCTGATCGGCTACGGCGCCTTCACCTACCTGCCGAAACTGCTGCGTCACCCGAGCGGCCCGCTCTACCACGACGAGTACGCGCACTGGGGCCAGAGCCACAACATCCTCCTGGACGGCCGGCTCTTCGAGATGAACCCGATCGTCCGGGTCATCGGCGACTACCCCGGCCTGCACGCCTGCGTCGCGTCGCTGGCCACGCTCACCGGGCTGAGCATCTGGCAGTCCGCCCTGTTCGTGCTGACCACCGCGCACGTGCTGCTCACCCTCGGGGTGGCGGTGCTCGCCGGGCAGCTGCGGCCGGACCCGCGGATCGCCGCGGCGGCCGCGCTCCTCTACAGCCTGAACAGCTCGTTCCTGTTCTTCGACACCCAACTCGGGTACGAGTCGATGGCGATCGGCATCCTGGTGTGGGCGCTCGCCGCCGCGATCCGCGCGCTGCGCGCCACCACCGTGCCGGCCCGGCTCGGCTGGTCCGCGCTCACCCTGCTGCTGTGCGCCGCGACCACCGCCACGCACCACCTCACCGCGCTCTGGATGACCGGCGTGATCGGCCTGCTCGCGCTGGTCTGCACGATCCACTCGATCGCCGCCCGGGAGCTGATCACGCCGGCCCGGGCGGCCTGGGCGCTGACCTCGGGCACCGCGCTGATCGTGGCCGTCTGGCTCGGGCTGGTCGCCCCGCGCACCGGCAGCTACCTGGACCCGTACCTGGGCCGGGCGCTGGACCAGATCAGCGGGCTGGCCGGCGGCGAGGAGGGCGGCCGGGAGCTGTTCAGCAAGTCGGTGCTGCCCTGGTGGGAGCAGGACGCGGCGTACCTCGCGCCGGCCGTCGCGCTGCTCGCGATGGTCGCCGCGACCGTCCTGTGGTGGCGCCGCCGCTACACCGACGAGCCGGTCACGCACGCCGGCACCACCGCGATGCTGCTGCTCGGGGCGCTCTACTTCCCGGCCACGCTGCTGATCCTGACCCCGGCCGGGGCCGAGGGCGCGCGCCGCTCCTGGGCGTTCAGCTACCTGGGCCTGGCGATCGCGGCCGCCCCGGTGGTGGTGGCGCTGCTGGACCGGGCCCGGCGACTGCCGTCCCGGCTCGTGGCGGCCGGGCCGGTCGTCGCCGGGGCCGGCGTCGCCGCGACCTGCGCGGTGCTGCTGGTCGGCAACAACGCGGCCGGGATGAACCCGTCCTACCGGTTTCCCGGGCCGCCGGTCTACGGCTCGGACACCCGGGCCGCCACGCCGGAGGTGCTGGCCGCCGCGCACTGGCTGCTGGACACCCAGGGCCGCGGGATCCGGCTGGTGGCCGACCGCTACTCCGGGCTGATCCTCGGCTCCTACGGCGAGCAGCAGCCGACCACCGGGTCGGAGAGCTTCCCGGCGTACGACCTGTACCGCGCCCAGCCCGGCCGGCCGATCTCGCCGGCGCTGCTCGCCCAGCTCCGCGACTGGCGCTTCGAGTTCCTCGTGGTGGACCGGCGGATGGCCGAGCAGGTGCCGGACATCAACATCTACTTCGAGACGAACGAACCGCTCCGGCACGACGGCGTGCCCGCGTTCGACCGGGCGCAGCTCACCAAGTTCGACGCCATGCCCTGGCTGATCAAGGTCTACGACGGACCGCACCTGGCGATCTACCGCTTCGACTTCGGCAGCCTGGCGCACCCGGTCCACGAGGGAACGCGATGATGAGGACGATCCTCCGGCCGCTCGTCACGGCGTACGCAAGTCTCTCGGTCCTGCTCCCGGCCGCCGGCCTGCCCTGGCCGGTGCTGCTGCCGGCCTGCCTGCTCGCCCTGCTCGCGGTCGGCGAGCTCTGGGTGCGCGCGGTCACCGGCCGGCCGGCCGAGTCCGGCATCCCGGCCGTCAAGGCCGGCCTGACGGTGCTCGCCGGCCTGCTCACCCTGCCGACCGTGGCGCTGCTGCTGCACCCGCTCGGGGCTGGGGTCGCGCCGATCCCGCTGATCGCCGGGACCGCGCTGCTGGCCACCGTGCTCGGCGCGGCCGGGCTGCTCCGGCTCTACTTCAGCCGGCGCGGGGAGCGGGACGAGGACGGCGACGAACCCGGCGTGCCGGCCCAGCGCCGCGCCGGGACGGCCCTTGGAACGGGTGGCGCCCGGATACCGGCCACCGCCCGTACCGTCGCCTCGATCTTGATTCCGATCTTGTTGTCCCTGGTCGTCGGCGGGGTCGCGATCCGTGCCGTGGAGCGCGGCCGGCACCCGGGCCTGCCCGGTTACCTGACCGTGGCGCTGAACGGCTGGGCCGCGGGGATCACCCGTCCGGTCACCGTGCCGGCCCGCGGCCTGGCCGTCCCGGTCCGGATCACCAGCTCCGGGCTGCCGACCACCACCCAGATGCTGCGGCTGCGGGTCGGCAGCGCGGTCGTCGCGAGCCGGCCGGTGACCGTGGGGACCGGCAAGGTCTACGCGCTCAGCGTCCGCGTCCCGGCCCTGCCGGCGGACGGCTGCCTGCGCCCGGTCGGGATCAGCGTGGGTGGCGCGAGCACGGTCTTCTACGCGAAGGCCGCGACCGGCCGGACCGCGCCGGCCCGGGGGCGGCCCGCGTGCTGATCGCCGCGACCCGGCGGGTGCTGAACGACTCGCTGGCCCGCAACAGCTTGCTGATCATGGCGACCACGGTGGTCAACGGCGGCCTCGGCTACGTCTACTGGATGCTCGCCGCCCGCGCGGTCGCGCCCCCGCAGGTCGGCACGGCCACCGCGCTGATCTCGGCGGCCACCGCGATCAGCATGATCGCGAACCTGGGCGCCGGGCACATGTTCATCCAGCGGCTGCCCGGCAGCGCCCCGGACGCCTGGTCCCGGATCGTCGGCGGCGGACTGCTCGCCGGCGGGGCGGTCACCGCGGCGACCGCGGCCGCCGGGGCGGTGCTGGTCCCGATGGTGGCGGCGAACTTCGACTTCCTGCGCGGCCCCGCCGCCGCGGTCGCGCTGGTCTGCGCCGCGACCGCGATCACCGCCAGCACGCTGCTCGACAACGTGTACGTGGCGCATCGGGCGGGGCACGGCATGTTCGTACGCAATCTGCTCCTGGCCGCCGGGAAGATCGGCGCCCTCGCCGCGATTCTCGGCGCGGGGGCCCACTCGGCCGGCGCGGTCGTCGTCTCCTGGACCCTGCCGACGCTCCTGGTCAGCGCCGCGACCGTGGTCATCGGGCCGGCCCGGCTGCGGCCCGGCGCCCGGCTGCGGCTCGGTCTCCGGCTCCGGAGCCTGGCCGCGGAGCTGCCGCACCTGCGGGCCGCGCTGACCGGGCACCACCTGATCAACCTGACCCAGGCCGGCCCGGCCGCGCTGCTGCCGGTGCTGGTCACCGCGCGGCTCGGCGCGGGCGCCACCGCGCACTTCTACCTGGCCTGGATGACCGCGTCGATGCTCTTCATGGTCTCCCCGGCGGTCGCCTCGGCGCTCTACGCGGAACGCACCAACGCGGCCCGGGTCGGCCTGCGCCGCGCGGCGGTCGTCGTGCTGGCGATGGTCGGCATCCCGGCCGCGCTGCTGCTGACCGCGGGCGACCGGATCCTGGCGCTGTTCAGCACGGCCTACGCCGTCGAGGGCGGCACGCTCCTGAAGATCCTGGTGCTGGCCGCGATCCCGGACGCGATCACCAACCTGGCGGTGGCGCACTGGCGGTCCCACGGCGAGTTCCGGCTCTGCCGGCGGCTCAACGGGGTCCGCGCGCTCACCTGCCTGTCGCTCACCTGGCTGCTGCTGCCCGGGGCCGGGGTGACCGGCGCCGGGGTCGCCTGGCTGGCCGGCCAGACCGCGTCCGCGCTGCTGGTCGGCGCGGTCGCCCTCGCACTTTCCGCCCGGCAGAAGGCCACCGTCCTATGAAGATCCTGCACCTGTCCAACCTGTACGCCCCGGTCATCGGCGGACTCGAGCGCAGCATCGCGACCAGCAGCGCGGAGCTGGTCCGGCGCGGGCACGAGGTCACCGTGCTCACCCTCGCGACCCCGGCCGCGCCGGGCCACGAGACGCTCGGCGGGGTGCGCGTGCACCGCGTCCGGAGCATCGCGAACACCCTGGTCCCGGGGCTCAACCAGGACCCGGGCAAGCCCTTCCACCCGACCGTGCCGGACCCGCTGACCAGCACCGACATCGCCCGGCTGCTGCGCGCCGAGCACTACGACGTGGTGCACAGCCACGACTGGCTGATGTACAGCTACCTGCCGCTGCGCCGGGCCCGGTTCGGCCGCCCGCACGTGCACACCGCGCACGACTTCGGGCTGACCTGTGTCCGCAAGACCTTCTCCCGCAACGGCCGGCCGTGCCCCGGCCCGAGCCTGGCCCGCTGCGTGAGCTGCGCCTCCGTCCAGTACGGCGGCCCCCGCTCGCTGGCCCTGACGGCCGGCCTGCACGCGCACCGGCACCGCGGCATCGACGCGCTCACCGCGATCTCCACCTCGGTGGCCCGCGCCCTGACCCAGGCGAACCTGCCCGGCGACCTGCCCGTCAAGGTGCTCTCCAGCCTGGTCCCGGACGGCCTGGACACGCTGGCCCGCGCCGAGCCCCGGCCGGACTGGCTGCCCGAGGGCGACTACCTGCTCTTCGTCGGCGCGCTCGGGCCGCACAAGGGGATCGGGGTGCTGTTCGACGCGTTCCGGAAACTCGTCGACGGCTGGCCCGGCCCCGGCCCGGCTCCGAAACTGGTCTGCCTCGGCACCCGCCGGGACGACACCCCGGCCCCGCCGCAGGGCACGCTGATCCGCCACGACGTGCCGCACGCCCAGGTGATGGCCGCCTGGCACGGCGCGGTGGCCGGCGTGGTCCCGTCGCTGAACGAGGGCATGGGCCAGGTCGCGGTCGAGGCGATGCTGGGCGGCGCGCCGCTGGTCGCCTCGGCCGCCGGCGGGCTCACCGACGTGGTCACCGACGGCGAGAGCGGCCTGCTCGTGCCGCCCGGCGACGTGCCCGCGCTGCACGCCGCGCTGCTGCGGGTGCTCACCGACCACGACCTCGCCGCCCGGCTGCGCGCCGGCGGCCACCGCCGCGGGCTGGACTTCACCGCCGCGCGCGTCGTCCCGCAGATCGAGGAGGTCTACCGTGCGTGCATCGCAGCGTCCTAGGGTCGTGGTGGTCGGCTCCGGCTGGCACTTCCTCTCCGGGATCAGCTACTACACCTGCCGGTTGAGCAACGCGCTGCAGGAGCGCTTCGACGTGAGCGCGATCCTGATGCGGCGGCTGCTGCCGGCCCGCCTCTACCCCGGCCGGGACCGGGTCGGGCAGCAGCTCAGCGACCTGCGGTACGACGACGACATCCCGGTCTTCGACGGCGTGGACTGGTGGGCGGCGCCGAGCCTGGCGCGGGCCGTGGCGTTCCTGCGGTCCCAGCGGCCGGACGTGCTGGTGCTGCAGTGGTGGACCGGGGCGGTGCTGCACTCGTACCTGGTGCTGGCGATCGCGGCCCGGCGGCTCGGGATCCGGGTGGTGATCGAGTTCCACGAGGTCCAGGACACCGGGGAGCTGCGGCACCGGTGGGCGGCGCGGTACGTCCGCGGGGCGATCCGGCCGCTGCTGCGGCGGACGTCCGGGGTGGTCGTGCACTCGGCGTACGACCGGGACGCGCTGGCCTCGGCGTACGACCTGGGCGGGGTGCCGGCCGAGATCGCGCTGCACGGGCCGTTCGACCACCACGCCGCGCCGGTCGAGCGCGCGCCCGGCGCGGACGGCGTGACCCGGCTGCTGTACTTCGGGACGATCCGGCCGTACAAGGGCCTCGAAGATCTGATCGAAGCCTTCGCGACGCTGGACCCGTCCTACCGCCTGACCGTGGTCGGCGAGACCTGGGAGGGGTGGACCCGGCCGGGCGAGCTGATCGCCGCGTCGTCGGCCCGGGACCGGATCACCTTCGTCAACCGGTACGTGCCGGACACCGAGGTCAACGAGTACTTCGCGGCCGCCGACGCGGTGGTGCTGCCCTACCGCCGCAGTTCGGCCAGCGGCCCGCTGCACATCGCGATGAGCCACGGCCTGCCGGTGGTGGTCACCTCGGTCGGCGGCCTGGTCGAGGCGGCCGGGCCGTACCCCGGAACGGTCTTCGTCCCGGCCGGCGAGCCCGCCGAACTCGCCGCCGGCATCACCCATGCCGCCGGCCTGGTCGGTCGGCGGCACGCGGATCCGTCCTCCTGGGGCCGGACGACGGACGCCTACGCCCGCCTGTTCGAGCGGATCGGCGTCGGTCAGGACACCGCCACGTCGTCGAACCAGGCGGTGCCCTTGTTGTCGCCCGACTTGAGGTGAAGCTGGACGCTGGCCGCCCCCGCCGGGGCGGTCGCGTCCACGGTCAGCTTCGTCCAGCCGGTGGTGCCGGTCGGCAGCGGCTTCGACTGACTCTGGCCCAGCCACTTGTCGTTGGCGTCGAACCAGCTCAGCGCGATCTCGGTGGTGCCGGTCAGGTTCTGGCCCTTGGCCCACGCCTCGGCGTGCCAGCGGTAGCCCGGCTGCACCGGGGTGACCGGGGAGGTCCGCAGCGACGGCAGACCGGTGTCGGTCCGGCTCGTGCCGTTGAACCGGATCGAGCCGGCGCCGGTGCGGGCCATGCCGGTGACCCGCTCGGCGGCGCCCTCGTCGGCCAGGTAGGGCCCCCACGGCGAGTTACTCGTGGAGCCCTCGAAGCCCAGGTCCAGCACGCTGTTCGCGGGAGTCTGGCCGGCCCAGTACGTCTTCACCACGGCGACCGCGGCCTTCGCCGAACCGTCCGCCCGGTACAGGCCGAACTTGTACTGCGCCGGGATCCGGGAGACCGCCGAGTTGGCCGGGATCGCGCCGGTGCTGAAGTCGGACAGCGTCCACGGGGCGACCGAGCCGACCCCGGCGACCTTCGCCGCGGCGAACACCCGGGCCAGGTACGCGGCCTGGTTGCCCTCGCTGCCGGACGCCGTGCTCAGGCCGGTCTCGCCGATCACGATCGGGTAGGAGCCGGCCGCGGTCTGCGCCTTGCGGATCTCGGCGAGCGCCCGCTCCGAGTTGCCGTAGAAGTGGAAGTCCAGGTAGTCGACCGGGGTGGCGGACAGCGCGGTACGGATCTGCGCCAGCCCGTTCGGGCCGGTGGTGCCGGAGACCGACAGGGTCAGCGGCATCGCCGGGACGGCCGCCCGGAGCGCCGGGATGATCTTCTTGACCCAGGTGACCGCGCGGGCGTCGGTCGGATCGAACTCGTTCTGCACCTCGACCGAGAGCACCCGCGGGTCGGCCGCGTACGGCGCCAGCACCGCCTTCGCCCACGCCGCGCTGCCGGCCGTGTCGGTGTAACCCTCCCACCAGTCGAACAGGGTCAGCTTCACGGTCAGGCCCTCGCCGTCCGCGATGCTGACGAACTTGGCCAGCTTCGCGGCGTAGTCGGCCTTCGGCGCCGGATAGCCGAACGCCGTCGGGAAGATGATCACCCGTACGTTGTCGGCGCCCAGGGCCTTCGCCTTGGTCAGGTCCGCCTCGATCTTCGCGGCGTCGAAGTTGGTCCACATCGCCGACCAGCCCGCGTTCGACGGGTAGTAGTTGATCGTCTTGGCCGCCTGCACGGCGGCCAGCCGGCCGGCCAGGGTGGGCACGGCCGCCTTCTTCACCGTGGTCGCGGTGCTGGGCTTCTTCGCCGGCGCCGGCACGGGCTTCTTCGCCGCGGAGGCGGCACCGCTCTGCGCGAGGAGCGAAAGAAGAAGTGAGGAGGCAAGGATGGCGGCACGACGACCGGCGAGAGACATTCGGGGGCCCTTTGCGGCAGTTGCTTTTCGGTGACCCCTCCATTCGGCCGATGGCACGTTGCCATCAGGCAACCGTCGATGCAGTGCGGTTGCCCCGTGGTGCGATCCGGGAGCGGACTATTCATTTCCGCCCGCGTGGTCGATGCTCAGCCAGCGCTGTGCGACGCCTATGCGACCGGGTAGTGCCGCGGCGTGTACACGATTGTCTGACCGTTTGCCCTGGTCACGGCCTTTGTCTGGGACGAGCCGACGATCAGCAGGCAGCGCATGTCGACGGTCGCCGGGTCCAGCTCGCCGAGCGTGGTGATCCGCACCGACTCGGCCGGGCCGCCGACGTCCCGCCCGACCACCACCGGGGTGGCCGCGTCGCGGTGCTCGAGCAGCACCTCGCGGGCCCGGACCAGCTGCTCCTTGCGGGTCTGCGAGGCCGGGTTGTAGATCGCGATGACCAGGTCCGCGGCGGCCGCGCCGGCCAGCCGGGTCTCGATGATCGACCACGGTTTCAGCCGGTCGGAGAGGGACATGACGCAGAAGTCGTGACCCAGCGGCGCGCCGGCGCGACTCGCCACCGCCTGGGCCGCGGTCAGACCCGGCACGATCCGGATCGGCACGTCCTTCCACTCCGGGTCGTCGGCGACCTCCAGCACGGCGGCGGCCATCGCGAACACGCCCGGGTCACCGGACGAGACCACCGCCACCCGCCGGCCCCGCCGCGCCAGATCCAGCGCGAACGCGGCCCGCTCGGCCTCGACCTTGTTGTCCGAGGCGTGCCGGACCTGCCGCGGGTCGACCGGCACCCGGTCCACGTAGGTCTGATAACCGACCACGTCGTCGGCCTCGGCCAGCGCCGCGCGCGCCTCCGGGGTGAGCCAGCCGGACGCGCCCGGGCCGAGCCCGATCACGGTCACCCCGCCGTCATGCGCCGGTGGCGGGGTGCCCTCGAGGTACGCCGTCGCCGCCGGACTGGGCAGCAGGGCCAGCGAGAAGTACGGCACAGTCGCCGGATCGATCTCGGACAACCGGCCGACCCGCTCGGCGGCCATCGTCGCGCGCTCCACGTAGAACGCGTCGTCCAGCCGCCCGGCCGCCGCCAGCGCCGACCGGACCCCCTCGAACGTCCGGCCCAGCTTCATCACGGCGGCCGAGTCGGTCGCCGCGAGCCGGCGGGCCAGCTCGTCCGGCGGCAGCGTGCCGGGCAGCACGGTGAGCACCTCGTCGCGCTCCATCAGCGGGCGGCCGAGCACCGCGGAGGCGGCGCTGACACTCGTGACGCCGGGGACGACAGTCGTCTCGTAGCGGTGCGCGAGCCGCTTGTGCATGTGCATGTAGGACCCGTAGAAGAACGGGTCGCCCTCGGCCAGCACCACCACGTCCCGGCCGGCGTCCAGATGCGCGGCGAGACGGGCCGCGGCCTGCTCGTAGAACTCGTCGATCGCGCCCTGATACCCGCCCGGATGGTCGGTGGTCTCGGTGGTCACCGGGTAGATCAGCGCCTCCTCGACCTGATCGTCCCGCAGGTAGCCGGCGGCGATCGCGCGGGCGTTGCTCCGCCCGTGCCGGGCCGCGTGGTAGGCCACCACGTCGGCGGCCGCGATCAGCCGGGCGGCCTTGACCGTGACCAGCTCCGGGTCGCCGGGGCCGAGCCCGACCCCGTAGAGCCGCCCGGCAACCACGTCGTTCGTCATAAGTCCTGGTTCGCTTTCCGGTTCTTCGTTCGGTCTCGGTGGCGCTTATTCGGTCTCGGTGGCGAGCGCGTTCACCGCGGCCGCCGTCATCGCGCTGCCGCCCCGCCGCCCGCGCACGATCAGGTACTCCAGGCCGGACTCGGCGAGCGCCTCCTTGGACTCCGCCGCCCCGATGAAGCCGACCGGGATGCCCAGCACGGCGGCCGGCCGCGGCGCCCCCGCCGCGATCATCTCCAGCAGCCGGAACAGGGCGGTCGGCGCGTTCCCGATGGCCACCACCGCGCCGCCGAGCCGATCGCCCCACAGGTCCATCGCCGCCGCGCTGCGGGTGTTGCCGATCCGGGCGGCGATCCCCGGCACGGACGGGTCGCGCAGCGTGCAGATCACCTCGTTGCCGGCCGGCAGCCGGGCGCGGGTCACCCCGGACGCGACCATCTCCGCGTCGCACAGGATCGGGGCGCCGCCGAGCAGCGCCTTCCGGGCCGCGGTCGCCACGCCCGGGCTGAACCGGACGTCGCGCACCAGGTCGACCATCCCGCAGGCGTGGATCATCCGGACCACGACGCGCGCCACGTCCTCGGGCAGACCGACGAGATCCGCTTCGGCCCGGATGGTGGCGAACGATCGTCGATAGATCTCCGCGCCGTTCCGTTCGTACTCCATCAGGCTCTCCTCGCCCCCGCCACCAGTTCCTCCAGCGCATGGTCGGTCCCGGACAGCACGCCGTTCCCGACCACCGCGCCGTCCGCCGCGCGCCGCGTCACCACATAACCCGCGCCGTTCGCCGCGCCCCGGCCCGCGCCTGCGTCGCTCGCCATGTCCTGGCCCGCGTCGCTCGCCGCTTCCTGGCCCGGGGCGGTTGCCTCGACCCGGACGTGGGGGCCCGACGGGCTTCCGCAGGCTCGGTCGCAACCGACCCAGTGCACCGGCAGCCCGTCCCCGAACCGGGTCGCCCTGTCGGCATCGGCACGCACGTCCGCCAGGGATTTCGCGCAGCCGGGCCGGCCGGCGCACGCGGTCACCCCGCTCCACCGCGAGGTAGCCGTCACCACCAGCCCGGCCGCGGCCATCCGGTCGGTCCAGGCCGCTGCCGCGCCCTCGGCCAGATCCGGCACCAGAACCCCACGCCAAGGCGTGACAACCAGACGCTCCGCGTCCTCCAAAACCTTCGCCTGTACGCCCTCGAGCCGCCCCAGCGGCACCAACGCCCCGGCAGCGAAGTGACCATTTCCGGTCACGACGCCGACCAGTGCTCCGGGCTCCACCACCTCGACCGCCGCCACGGCCGGCACGCCGACCGGCGTCACGCCCAGCGCCGCCGCCACCCGGGCCGAGACCCGCGCCGGCCCGTCAGCGAGCTCCCGCAGCCGCCACGCAGACCCGCCACGCTGCGCTGAAGGCTCGGGCTGCGCTGCCGGTTCGCGCTGTGCGGAGGGCGCGCGCTGTGGGGAGGGCTCGGGCTGTGCGGAGGGCTGCGGGGCGGGCTCGCGCTGCGCCGAGCGCTCGGCCAGGAACGCGTGCCCAGCCGTGACCAGCGCCTCGACCACCCGCTCGGCCGCCACCCGCAGGCCGGTGTCGTGGCCGCCGAACCGCAGGGCGAACTCACCGGAGAGGGCGACCGGGACCGCGGCGACGTCGGCGGCGAGGGGCACCTGGCCGATCCCGAAGAGGAACTTTCCCGGCAGGGCGGCCAGCTCCGGATCGGCGCAGATCGCCGCGTCCAGCTCGCCGACCCAGCGACGCAGGCGCGCGTCGGCCAGCGGGGGCGCGGCAATGTTCCGTACCGAATCGTGGGTGTGCGACGGCAGCAGCCCGGCGGCGCGCAAGCGACTCGCCAAGGTCTCCGCCCGGTCTTGCCGCAGGCCTCTGAGCTGCAGATTGGCCCGCGAGGTCAGCTCCAGGCGCCCGTCGCCGAACGCCTCGGCGAGCTCGCGCAGCGAGCGCAGCTGGGCCCCGCTCAGCAGACCGCCGGGCAGCCTGACCCGCGCCAGCAACCCGTCCGCCGCGGTGTGCAACCGCAGCGCGCCGGGGCAGGCGTCGGTGTCCGACTGCCGAAGGTGCGTCACGGCCCGGATACTACGGGCGGCCTCCGACCGGACCGCATCCTCGGGTCGGCAGCATCACAACTTCGTCAGCGGCGTCACACCGCTCGTCAGCGACGTCACACGCGACGGACTCAACCTCCCGAGGGGCGTCAGCGGCGTCACAGGCGACGGACTCAACCCCGTGGGGGGCGTCAGCGGCGTCACAGGCGATGGCACTCGGATCGCGGCCCGGCCGGGTCCGGGCGTCCAGTAGCGTGTGCCGGAACAAGTGAATGAGAGCGGCGACGCCGCGGAGGAAGCCGGTGCGAGTCCGGCGCGGTCCCGCCACTGTCACCGGATTCGGCCGGCGAGCCGAGCCCGGGAGCCAGGAACTCCGGTCGCCGTGCTTCGTCAACTACCCGGGGCGCGGACCCCGAGGGGGAGCGCACGCGTGTTTCTGCTGCTGTCGACGTCCGACACGGACCTGCTCAGCGCCCGGGCCAGCGGCTCGGCCTGGCGGCTCGCCAACCCGGCTCGCACCGGGGTCGACGACCTGCCGGCCCTGCTGTCCGGGGTCGAGCTGATCGTGGTCCGCATCCTCGGCGGCCGCCGGGCCTGGGAGGAGGGCCTGGACGCGCTGCTCGGCCAGGAGATCCCGGTGGTGGTCCTGGGCGGCGAGATGCTGCCGGACGCGGACCTGATGAAGCTCTCCTCGGTCCCGGCCGGCATCGCCGCGGACGCGCACCTCTACCTGGCGCAGGGCGGCGCGGAGAATCTCGCCGCGCTGCACGACTTCCTCTCCGACACCGTGCTGCTCACCGGCAACGGGTTCGCGCCGGCCACGGAGAGCCCGCAGTGGGGCATCCTGCCGCGCGCCGCGGCCGAGATCGCCGAGCCCGCCCCGAGCGTCGCGGTGCTCTATTACCGCGCGCACCACATGGCCGGCAACACCGCGTTCGTCGACGCGTTGTGCCAGGCCGTCGAGGCCAAGGGCGCCCGTGCGCTGCCCATTTTCACTGCCTCTTTGCGTACGGCGCCGGCCGACCTGCTCGCCGAGCTCCGCACGGCGGACGCCCTGGTCGTGACGGTGCTCGCGGCCGGCGGCACCCGTCCGGCCACGGCGAGCGCCGGCGGCGACGACGAGGCGTGGGACGTCGGCGTCCTGGCCGATCTGGACGTCCCGATCCTGCAGGGCCTGTGCCTGACCAGCTCGCGCGCCACCTGGGAGGCGAGCGCCGACGGCCTGTCCCCGCTGGACGCGGCGACCCAGGTGGCGATCCCGGAGTTCGACGGGCGGATCATCACGGTCCCGTTCTCGTTCAAGGAGATCGACCCCGACGGCCTGTCGGTGTACGTGGCGGACCCCGAGCGCGCCGCCCGGGTCGCCGGGATCGCGACCGCCCACGCGCGTCTGCGGCACATCCCGCCCGCTTCCCGCCGCGTGGCGCTGATGCTCTCGGCCTACCCGACCAAGCACGCGCGGATCGGCAACGCGGTCGGCCTGGACACGCCCGCCTCGACGGTCGCCCTGCTGGCCGCGTTGAAGGAGCGTGGCTACCAGGTCGGTTCCTTCGCCGACTACGACGGCGACAGCCTGATCCACACCCTGATCGCGGCCGGCGGGCAGGACCCGGACTGGCTGACCGAGGAGCAGCTGGCCGCCAACCCGGTGCGGATCGCGGGCGCCCGCTACGAGAACTGGTTCGCGACCCTTCCCGAGGATTTCCGGGAGAGCGTCGTCCAGCACTGGGGCCCGCCGCCCGGCGAGCTGTACACCGACAACGGCGACATCGTGCTCGCCGCGCTGCGGGACGAGAACATCGTCGTGATGGTGCAGCCGCCGCGTGGTTTCGGGGCCAACCCGGTCGCCATCTACCACGACCCGGACCTGCCGCCGAGCCATCACTACCTGGCCGCCTACCGCTGGGTCGCCGACGAGTTCGGCGCGCACGCCGTGGTGCACGTGGGCAAGCACGGCAACCTGGAGTGGCTGCCCGGCAAGAACGTGGGCATGTCCGCCTCGGACGGCACCGACGCGGCCCTCGGCGACCTGCCGCTGATCTACCCGTTCCTGGTCAACGACCCGGGCGAGGGGACGCAGGCGAAGCGCCGGGCGCACGCCACGCTGGTCGACCACCTGATCCCGCCGATGGCCCGGGCCGAGTCCTACGGCGACATCGCCCGCCTGGAGCAGCTGCTCGACGAGCACGCCAACATCGCGGCGCTGGACCCGGCGAAGCTGCCGGCCATCCGGGCGCAGATCTGGACCCTGATCCAGGCCGCGAAGATGGACCACGACCTGGGGCTCTCCGACCGGCCCGACGACGAGCAGTTCGACGACTTCATCATGCACATCGACGGCTGGCTGTGCGAGGTCAAGGACGTGCAGATCCGGGACGGGCTGCACGTGCTGGGCGCGGCGCCGACCGGCGAGGCCCGGGTGAACCTGGTGCTGGCGATGCTCCGGGCCCGGCAGATGTGGGCCGGTCAGGTCGCCGCGCTCCCGGGTCTGCGGGAGGCGCTGGGCCTGGCCGAGGATGCTTCCACGGCCGAGACCGACGCGATCGAGGCCGAGGCGCGCGCGTTGATCATCGCGATGGAAGAGGCCGGCTGGCCGTCCGATGTGTCGGAAATCTCGGACAATGACGACGTGCGGCGGGTGCTGGAGTTCGCCGCGACCGAGGTCGTGCCCCGGCTCGCCCGGACCACCGACGAGCTGACCAACGTGCTGCACGCGCTGGACGGCGGCTACGTCCCGGCCGGCCCCAGCGGCTCCCCGCTGCGCGGCCTGATCAACGTGCTGCCGACCGGGCGCAACTTCTACTCGGTCGACCCGAAGGCCATCCCCAGCAGCCTGGCCTGGGAGACCGGCCAGGCAATGGCCGACTCCCTGCTGGCCCGCTACCGCAAGGACTACGGAGAGTGGCCGAAATCGGTCGGCCTCTCCGCGTGGGGGACCAGCGCGATGCGGACCGCCGGCGACGACATCGCCGAGATCCTGGCGCTGATCGGGGTCCGCCCGGTCTGGGACCCGGCGTCCCGGCGGGTCACCGGCCTGGAGCCGATCACGCGCGAGGAGCTCGACCGCCCGCGGATCGACGTGACGGTCCGCATCTCCGGCTTCTTCCGGGACGCGTTCCCGCATGTCGTGGCGATGCTCGACGACGCGTTCACGCTGGTCGCGGCGCTCGACGAGCCGGACAACTACGTCCGCGAGCACGCGCTGCGCGACCAGGGCGAGCACGGTGACTGGCGGCGCGCCACCATGCGGATCTTCGGGTCCCGGCCCGGGGCGTACGGCGCGGGAATTCTGCCTTTGCTCGACAGCCGGAACTGGCGCGACGACGCCGACCTGGCCGAGGTGTACGCGGTGTGGGGCGGCTTCGCCTACGGGCGGGACCTGGACGGGGTGCCGGCCCGCGCGGACATGGAGAACGCGTACCGGCGGATGGACATCGCGGCGAAGAACATCGACACCCGCGAGCACGACATCATGGACTCGGACGACTACTTCCAGTACCACGGCGGCATGATCGCCACGGTGCGGGCGCTGACCGGGAAGGCGCCGGCCGCGTACATCGGTGATTCCACCAACCCGGACGCGACGCGGACCCGCAGCCTGACCGAGGAGACCGCGCGGATCTTCCGCGCCCGGGTGGTCAACCCGCGCTGGATCGCCGCGATGCGCCGGCACGGCTACAAGGGCGCCTTCGAACTGGCCGCGACGGTCGACTACCTCTTCGGGTACGACGCGACCGCCGGTGTCGTCACCGACTGGATGTACGAGCAGGTCGCCGCGACCTACGCGCTGGACGCGGAGAACCAGGAGTTCATGAAGCGGTCGAACCCGTGGGCGCTGCACGGCATCACCGAGCGCCTGCTGGAGGCGGCCGAGCGCAAGCTCTGGGACTCCCCGTCGCCGGACACCCTGACCGCGCTCCAGCAGCTCTACCTCGAGACCGAGGGCGATCTGGAGGATGGTCCGGCTTAGCCCCAGCTCATCGGGGCCTGCTGCTTGGTGGTCACGTTGATCCGGTTGAAGAAGTTGCTGGTGGCGATCCACAGCACGATCGCCCCCAGCTGCTCCTCGGTGAAGTGCTTCGCGGCCTCGTCCCAGATCGGGTCCGGCACCGGGTCGGGGCGGTCGGCGAGCCGGGTCGCGTACTCGGCCAGGGCGAGCGCGGCCCGTTCCGGGTCGGTGAAGTACGGCGTCTCGCGCCACACCGGCACCGCGAACAGCCGGTCGTCGGTCTCGCCGGCCTTGCGCAGGCTCTTCGCGCCCGCGTCGACACACGGGCCGCAGCCGTTGATCTGGCTGGCCCGCAGGTGTACCAACTCCAGCACGGCGCTCGGCACCCCGGCCGAGTGCGCCGACTTGTAGAGCAGGTTGACCGCCTTGACCACATCGTCCTGCGGACCGGTCGCGGCGGTGAGGCGTGCTCCCATGATCGTCTCCTGTCACATCCGTCGGTGTTGCTCCGTCGGGCATGTGACGCGCCGAATCGCGCGGATGTGACAGGGGGACGCGATGAGTGACGAACTTCTGGTCGCCGAGTTCGAGGCGAACCGGGCCCGGCTGCGCGCGCTGGCGCACCGGATGCTGGGCTCGGCCGCCGAGGCGGACGACGCGGTGCAGGAGACCTGGCTGCGGCTGAGCCGGACCGGCGGCGAGTCGGTCGACAACCTGCCCGCCTGGCTGACCACCGTGATCGGCCGGGTCTGCCTGGACATGCTGCGCTCCCGGGCGGCCCGGCGCGAGGACCCGCCGGTTCCCGCCGAGGACCCGGCGGCCGCCGACCCGGAACGGGAGGCGCTGCTGGCCGACTCGGTCGGGGCGGCGCTGCTGGTCGTGCTGGACACCCTGACGCCCGCCGAGCGCCTCGCGTTCGTGCTGCACGACCTGTTCGCGGTCGCCTTCGACGAGATCGCCGTGGTGGTGGGGCGCAGCCCGGCCGCCGCGCGGCAGCTCGCCAGCCGGGCCCGGCGCCGGGTGCACGGCGGCTCGCCGGCGGGCGCGGCCGACTTCGCCCGGCAGCGGCAGATCGTCGACGCGTTCCTGACCGCGGCGCGTGGTGGTGACGTCGCCGGGCTGCTCGAACTGCTCGACCCGGACGTCGTGCTGCGGATGGACGAGGCCGGGGCGCGGCTCGGCGCCGGGTCCGGGGCGGAGCGGGCGGCGCGGTTCTTCGCCGGGCGGGCCACGGGCGCGATGCCGGCGACGATCGACGGGACGGCCGGCGCGGTGGTGCACACGCCGTTCGGGACCACGATCGCGCTCTGCTTCACGGTCGCCGGCGACCGGATCATCGCCATCGACGCGATCACCGACCCGGCCGACTCGCTCACCATCGAGCTGCTCAACTAGCCACCCCGGCTGGTGCTCACGGCTGTTCCGGGCGGGTCGGGCAGCCGAGGCCGCGAGGCGCGCCGCCCTCCGGCCCCGGCCCTGGCTTCGGCTCCGGCCCCGGCCCTGGTTCCGGCTCTGGCTCCGGCGCTTGGTCCCGGCTCCGGCTCCGGCCGGTGCTTTGCCGGCTAGTCGGGGCGGCGGCGGAGCAGGTAGGTGTCCATGATCCAGCCGTGCTGGTCGCGGGCGGCGGCGCGGGTCGCGACGATCTCGTCGGCCACGTCCTCGACCCGGCCCGAGGCGAGCAACTCGTCCTCGGTGCCGAGGTAGGCACCCCAGTAGATGTCCGCGTCCGGGTACCGGGTGAACGCCTGCTGGGCGTCGAGCATCACCACCACGTCGTCGACACCGTCCGGCCACTCCTCGGCCAGGCGGCGCCCGGTGGTGATCTGGAACGGACTGCCGACCCGGTTCAGCCCGATCCGGTGCTTCGCGGCGAGTGCGGACACGCTGCTGATGCCGGGGATGACCTCGTACTCGAAGGTGGTCGCCCCTCGTTCGAGGATCTCCTCCAGGATCGCGATCGTCGAGTCGTAGAGCGCCGGATCGCCCCAGACCAGGAACGCGCCGATCTGGTCGTCCTTCAGGTTCTCGCTGATCAGGTCCTCGATCACCTGGGAGCGCCGGGTCCGCCAGTCCGCGATCGTGCCGGTGTAGTCGGCCGGGGTGCGGTCCCGCTCCGGGTCGCGGCCCTCGACCATCCGCCGGCTCGGGCCCGAGTAGGCCCGGATGATCCGCTCCCGCAGGTCGATCAGGCTCTGCTTGGTCTCGCCCTTGTCCAGCAGGAAGAACACGTTGGTCCGGCCGATCGCCTTGGCCGCCTGCAGGGTCAGATGGTCCGGGTCGCCAGCACCGATCCCGATCACGTAGATCTTCCGCACCCCCTGAGTCTGCCGCACCGCCCCCGCCCGGCCATGAGCGGCACCGGCCCGCGCCGAGCGCCCAAGTCCAGCGCGCGGCGAAGCGGCTGCGGCGAGCGGCCCAAAGCCGGGGCGCGGGGAAAGCGGCGTCGGGGTGAAGGTCAGTCCGGCAGGATCGGGACCGAGGGGTGCATCTCGCGCCCCAGCATGTCGGCCCGGCGCAGCGCGAGCGCCCCGAACCGATCCCGCACCCGATCGACCGCCGCGTCCAGCCCGTCCTGCCGGGGCGGCTCGAACGGAAGCTCCATCTGCACGGCCCCGTCCCCGTCCAGATTGCTGACCGCGACACCGACCAGGGTCAGCCCTCGCTGCTCGATCAGCGGCCGCGCCTCCCGCAGCAGCTCGACCGAGGTCCGCAGGACCGCCCCGGTCCGCATCGTCGCCTTCACCAGGCTGCGGGAGCGGGTCACCCGCTCGAAGTCGTCGAACCGCAGCCGCAACGTCACCGTCCGCCCGGCCCGGTGCGCCCCGCGCATCCGGTGCGTGACCCGGTCGACCAGCGCCGCGAGCACCGCCTCCACCTCGTCGAACGACCGCTGCCCGCGACCCAGCGCGCACTGCGCCCCGATCGACCCGCGCCGCCCGCCGGTCGTCACCCGGCGCGGGTCGTGGTTGTGCGCGAGCGCGTGCAGGTGCCGCCCGGCGTGCGCGCCGAGCATCGCGACCAGGGCGGCCTCGCCGACCCGGGCGACGTGCCCGACCGTGCGGATCTGCCGCTCGCGGAGCCGGGCCGCGGTTTTCGGGCCGACGCCCCAGAGTTTCTCCACCGGCAGCGGGTGCAGGAACGCCAGCTCGCCGCCGGGCGGGACGACCAGCAGCCCGTCCGGCTTGCCGGCGCCGCTGGCCACCTTGGCCAGGAACTTGGTGCCGGCCACGCCGACGGTGATCGGCAGCCCGGTCCGGGAGCGCACCTCGGCGCGGAGCCGGCGGGCGATCTCCTCGGCTGTCCCGCTGATCCGGCGCAGGCCGTCCACCTCGAGGAACGCCTCGTCGATGGAGATCGGCTCGACGATCGGCGTGGTGTCGTGGAACACCGCGAAGACCGCCTTGCTGGCGGCCGAGTAGGCCGCCATCCGCGGCGGGACCACCACGGCGTGCGGGCAGAGTGCGCGGGCCTGGGACAGGCTCATCGGAGTCCGCACGCCGAAGGCCTTCGCCTCGTAGGAGGCGGCCAGCACCACCCCGCCGCCGACCAGGACCGGCCGGCCGCGCAGCGCGGGGTCGTCGCGCTGCTCGACCGACGCGTAGAACGAGTCCAGGTCGGCATGCAGGATCACGCCGCCGAGTCTAGTACATATGTTCGATGAAGTGCGGGCCCGGACCGGCGATCTGTGGAAAACGTCCTGGTGGGGCGTTGCTCCGTCCGTACCCAATAGGCGGTTTGGTGTTGAGCTCCCGAAGGGAGCTGTGCCGAGGGCGAGACCGGGGTGCTCCACGCGTGAAAGCCGAGGGGGCAAGGTTTTTGGGCCTCGGGTGGTATCCGCGATCACATTCCGGGCGGGAATCGCGAAGCGGGAATCCCGGTTTTCTAGAGTTGAGTCACCCACGCTCAAGTAAGGAACGAGGAACCACCCATGTTGCTCAGCACCCCGACCGTACGCGACCTCGAGCGCCTCACCGCCCGGGTCGTCGAGAGCTCGACCCGGACCGCGGGCGCGCGCCTCGATGCGTATCGGGAGAACGACACCTTCTTCATCGACATCGACCTGCCCGGCGTGGACGCGGCGTCGATCGACATCACCGTCGACGGCAAGGTGCTGAAGGTCCGCGCGCAGCGTACCCGCGCCGAGGGCGAGGACGTCCGCTACGTGATCGCCGAGCGCCCGGTGGGCGTGTTCAGCCGGCAGGTCCAGCTCTCCGACAAGCTGGACACCGACCGGCTGGAGGCCCGGTACGACAAGGGCGTGCTCACGCTCAGCATCCCGGTCCTGGAGGAGCGCAAGCCCCGCAAGATCGAGGTCGCCGCGGCCGTCTAGTGGTCGAACTGGATCCAGTTGATGTTCATGAACTCGCTGTCGTCCGTCGCGGTGAATGTGAGGTAGACGGTGTGCGTCCCGGTCACCGGGGTCAGCGCCGCCACGTCGGTCCGCCAGGTCTGCCACCCGCCGGTGTTGCTCACCGAGAGCTCACCGACCGGGTCGGCGTCCGGGGCGTCCAGCCGGACCTGCACCCGGCCGGACACCCCGGCGGCGGACGCGACCCGGAACTTGGCCTTGGTCGCCGGCACGTCACCGAAGACGAAGTTGTCGAACCGCAGGTGGTCGCCGCGGTTGATCCAGCCGACGTTCTGCCCGCCGCCCTGGTCCTCGGTGTCCTGCGCCTGGATGCCGGTCAGCTCGTTGGCCGACTCGGCCTGCAGCACCTGGTACTTGACCGGGGTCGGGGGCGGCGTGGTCGGGGCCGCCTCGGTCGGCGCCGGGGCCGACGACGGGACCTCGGACGGCGCCGCGGACTGCTCGGCGGCCGCGGCCGAGGCCGAGGACGGCGTGTCCTGCCAGCGGCCGATGCCGTAGCCGGCCAGCAGCAGGGCGAGACCCGCCAGGGCGATCAATGCCCGGTTCCGGTTCTTCCAGGAACGGGTGCGGTAGACGGTCGGAGTTCGCTGATCCACCCGGCAAGGGTAGTCAGCCGTTTTCCCCCGGGGCCAGGGCCTCGATCATCTCGGCCCCCAACTCGCTCGCGAGCTGCGGATCCGCGTCCGGGCCGCCGATCCGCGGATCCCAGTTCGGCTCGTAGAACAGCTCGGTCGCGCCGGCTTCCGCGTAGCGTCGCGCGCCGGCCCGGATGTCCGCCCACGAGCCGGACAGCGGGACCGCCGGATCCCGGTCGCCCGGCTGCGTGACGGCGCGGACCACGATCCGTACGTCGTCCGGATTCTTCCCGGCGGTGGCCGCTGCCGCCCGGAACACCCGCGCACCGTGCTCGATGTCCGCCAGGCTCGCGCGGCTGCTGCTCACCCAGCCGGCGGTCAGCCGCCCGGCCCGCCGCAGCGCGACCTCCGCGGTCCCGCCGAGCAGGATCGGCGGCCCGCCGGCCTGCGCCGGGAGCGGTCGCATCCGGCTCGGTGGCACCCGGTAGAAGTCCCCGGCGAACTCGGCCTCGCCGTCGGCGAACAGGGTCCGCAGCGCCGCGAGGTACTCCTCGGTCCGGCGGCCGCGCGGCTTCGGGTCGGACCCGGTGGCCACGAACTCCGGCTCCGACCAGCCGGTGCCCAGCCCCAGGTCGAACCGGCCGCCGGTGAGCCGGTCCAGCGTGCCGACCTGTTTCGCCAGGTAGGCCGGGGCCACGTAGGGCAGGTTGAGCACCGAGACGCCCAGCCGGATCCGGGACGTGGCCGCGCCGGCCCAGGTCAGCGCGACGATCGGGTCGAGCACGCTCTGATAGATCGGCGCCAGGTCCTGATCGCGGCCGACGAGCAGCCGCTGGAACGCCCACAGCCCGTGATAGCCCAGCTCCTCGGCCCGGCGGGCGATCGACGTCAGGACCTCCGGGCGCGCCCAGGCGCCGGAGACCGGGCAACCGAAACTGATCAGCATGGAATCAGGCTAGTTGCTGCCGGTAGGTTGGGCCGGGTGACCACACTTGCCGATGCCTGGGAGCTGAGCCGGGCCGAGACCGGCCTGGCCATCGTCTCCACCGCGCGGGCCGACCACACCGTTCAGTCCAGCCTGGTCAACACCGGACTGATCGATCATCCGGAGGGTGGCGAGCGGGTGCTGGCCTTCGTCACCTACGGCCCGGTCAAGCTCCGCAACCTGCGGGAGCGGCCGGACCTGGCGGTGGCGTTCCGCAGCGGCTGGCGCTACGCGACCGTCGAGGGCCGCGCCCAACTGGCCGGCCCGCACGACCCGCAGCCGTGGCTCGACCCGGAGCGCCTGCGCCTGCTGCTCCGCGAGATCTTCACCGCCGCCGGTGGGACCCACGACGACTGGGACGGGTACGACCGCGCGATGGTCGCCGAGGGACGGACCGCGGTGCTGATCCGGCCCACCCGCGTCTATCCGTGATCCGGCTGGTCGCGCTCGGCTCGGCGGCCGGGTGTGTGCTGCTGGCGTTCGGCGTCCGGCTGCTGACCGGCAGCCCGTTGCTCAGCAGTGGGCTGGTCGAGCAGGCCAGCGGCACCGCGCTGTACGCCGCCGGGGTCTTCTGCGGGGTGCTCGTGCTGTGGCCGCGGCTGGCCGTCCGGTGGGTGGCGCTGCTCGCCGCGGGCTGGTGCTGGGCGGTCGAGTTCCTGCAGCTCACCGGCGTGCCCGCGGAGCTTTCGGCGCGCAGTGTGGTGGCTCGGCTGGTGCTCGGCGTGAGCTTCGACCCGGCGGATCTGGGCTGGTACCTGGTCGGCGTCGCGGTTGCCGCTGCGTTTCTGGGCCGGCTTCGCCGTACCAAAGGGGCAGTGCACAACCGCGACGCCGCCGGGACCGCGAGTTACCCGGCGGAGGTCTCCATCGCGGTGTCCGCGCCTTCCAAGAAGAGCCGGCCGGCGTCGGCGGCCGGCACCGGCCGGGAGAAGTAGTAGCCCTGGGCGAACCCGCAGCCCATCTCCCGCAGCGCCGCCAGCTGCCCGAACTCCTCGATGCCCTCGGCCACCGTGGCCATCCCGAGGCTCTTGCCGAGCCGGACGATGGTGTCGGTCAGCGCGGTGTCCCCGTCCCCGGCCAGGATGCCGAGGCGCTCGACGAACGACCGGTCGATCTTGAGCGTGTCGACCGGGAAGCGCCGCAGGTAGGCGAGTGACGAGTAACCCGTGCCGAAGTCGTCGATGGCCAGCGTGAGGCCGAGCGCCTTGAGCCGGACCAGCTGCTCCAGGTTGGCCTCGGTGTCGGTCATCAGCACCGACTCGGTCATCTCCAGGCAGAGCTGGTCGGCCGGCATGCCGGTCTCGGCGAGCACGGCCAGCACGGTCTCGGTGAAGTCGGACTGGTCGAACTGGCGGACCGAGACGTTGACCGACATCTTCAGCGGACGGCCGCCGGCCGCGTTGCTCCACTCGACCGCCTGGCGGCACGCCTCGTGCAGGACCCAGCGGCCGAGCGGCACGATCAGGCCGGTCGCCTCGGCCAGCGGGATGAAGTCCAGCGGGTTGATCATGCCGCGGGTCGGGTGCATCCAGCGGACCAGGGCCTCGAAGCCGACCACCTGGCTGGTGTCCAGGTCGACGGTGGGCTGGTAGTGCAGGCGCAGGTCGCCGTGCTCCAGCGCGGCGCGCAGGTCGTTCTCCAGCTCCAGGCGCTCCAGCAGGCCGTCCCGCATCTGCGTGCGGTAGCTGGTGAAGGCGCTGCCGCCGGCCGCCTTGGCGTGGTGCATGGCCAGGTCGGCGTTGCGCAGCAGCTGCTCGGCGCGGTCCTCGTCCTCCTCGTCCAGCAGCGCGGCCTGGGCCAGGCCGATGCTCGCCCGGACGTGGATGCTCCGGGCGCCGACCTCGACCGGGAGGTCCAGGTCGTCCAGGATGCGGCGGGCCACGAACTCGGCCTCCTCGCCGGCCGCCGCCTCGATCAGCACGGCGAACTCGTCGGCGCCGAACCGGGCGACCAGGTCCTCGCCCCGCACACAGCCCTTGATCCGGTCGGCGATCTGCACCAGCAGCTGGTCGCCGGCCAGGTGGCCGAGGCTGTCGTTGACCCGCTTGAAGCCGTCCAGGTCCAGGTGCAGCACGGTCAGGTCGGTGGTCCGCGCCAGCGCGGCGGCGGTCCGCTCGCGGAACAGCGCCCGGTTCGCGAGCTGGGTCAGCGAGTCGTGGTACGCCTCGTGGACCAGCTGCTCCTGCAGCTCCTTGCGCTCGCTGATGTCCCGGGTGTTCAGCACGAAGCCGCCCACGTGCGGGTCCTCGACCAGGTTCGTGACGATCATCTCGGACGGGCGCTGCCGGCCGTCCTGGTGGGTGTGGACGACCTCGAGCGTGACCGAGGCGTACGGCCGGACCGCGACCTGCCGCATCGCCTGGGCCAGCCGGATCGTCACCTCGGGGGCGAGCAGCTCGGTGTAGTGCCGCCCGACGAACACCTCGGACGGGTAGCCGAACACCCGCAGCATCGACTCGCTCTGGAAGGTCACCACGCCGTTCGCGTCGATCACCGTGACGACGTCCGAGCTGTGCCGGATCAGCGCGTGGAACTGCTGCTCCCGGGCGTAGAGCTCGGCCGTCCGGCGCTCCACCCGGTCCTCCAGGGTGCGGGTCAGGTCCCGGTTCTCCAGGAGCGTGAGCACCTGGCGCCCGATCAGCAGCAGGATCAGCACCGAGCGGGTCCACGCGACGAACGGCGTGCTGTGCCCGGTCACCAGGTGGAACATCGCGCTGACGACCAGGGCGGCGCCGACCGCGACGTACGGCAGCATCACCGCGCCCATCCGCATCCGCTGCCCGAACTCGCTCTTCAGCGGCTCGGCGTCCTTCGGCCGGGCGGCCCCGATGATGATCATGCAGAAGCCGAGGATCCAGCCGAGATCGACGATCGAACCGGACTGGTAGTCGTGGACCATGCCGAGGTACGCGTAGCCGATGTCCGAGATCGCGAAGCCGGCCACCCCGATGCCGAAGAACATCAGGTCCGCCGAGCAGCGGAACAGCGCCCGCCGCTGCGGCAGCATGAACCCGATCATGGTGACCATCACGATGTCACCGAGCGGGTAGAGGAGGGTCAGGTAGAAGCCGATCCCCGCGTCGTTCGTGTCGATCCGCGGATCGACCACGAGCACCCAGCTGACCAGCACGAGTGAGGCGGCCACCAGCATCCCGTCGAGGACGCTGCGGGCCCGGTTGGCCAGCGGCTGCGACGTGCTCGGCAGGATCAGCAGACCCAGCGGGATGAGCAGCATCATGCCGAGGTAGCCGGCGTCGGCCCAGGACGGGACCGGCAGGTCACCGCCGTGCGGGTAGTACTGCGCGAGGGTGTACGCCTGACCGGCGCCCCAGCTCAGCACGCCGGCGCCGAGGACCGCCCAGCCCCAGCGGTGCCGGCCGGAGTAGCGGCGGCTACGCCACAGGCAGGTGCCGGCCGCCGCGATCGGAAGGGCGGTCAGCGCCCAGGTGGAGATGTCGTTAGCGATGTCGGGACCGCCTACCTCTGCGCCGATCAGTACGGCGAGAACGGTGAGAACCGAAGCGACGGCGATGCAGACCCGGAGCCAACGGCGAATGTCCACCGGTCCCTCCGCGTTGTCGATAGTCATCTCGACGCCTCCGCCCTCGGATTGTGATCGAACGGGACATCGGGCCGCGGAGTGCCGGTATTAGGAAGCGGGCGGGTGCAATGCGGTTACACCAGGCCGTCCTCGTAGGCGACGATCACCAGCTGGACCCGGTCCCGGACGCCCAGCTTGGCGATCGAGCGGGTGATGTGGGTCTTCGCGGTCAGCGGGCTGATCACCAGTTCGGCCGCGATCTCGTTGTTCGACAGGCCGGTGGCGACCAGCCTCACCACCTCGCGCTCGCGGTCGGTGAGCACGGCCGGCCGGTCCCGCTTCGGGGTGGCCGGGACCGGGCGGTGCGCGAACTGGCCGACCACCCGGCGGGTGACGCTCGGGGACAGCAGGGCGTCGCCGGCGGCCACCACCCGGACCGCCGTGCGCAGGCCCTCGGGGTCGATCTCCTTGGTGAGGAAGCCGCTGGCGCCGGCCGCGAGCGCGGCGAAGACGTACTCGTCGGTCTCGAAGGTGGTCAGGATGACGACCCGCGGCGCCGGGTTCTCGGCCAGGATCGCCCGGGTGGCGGCGATGCCGTCGAGGCCCGGCATGCGGATGTCCATCAGGATGACGTCCGGGCGCAGGGCGCGGGCGGTGCGGACGGCCTCGTCGCCGGTCGAGGCCTCGCCGACCACCTCGATGTCCTTGGCGCGGCGCAGCAGGCTGCGGAACCCGGCCCGGACCAGTTGCTGGTCGTCGGCGAGAAGCACGGTGATCGGCATGTGACTTCCTTCAGTCATTCCTTCATCGGGATGCTTGCCCGTACCGAGAAGCCGTTCCGCCCCGGGCCGGCGGTGAGCGCCCCGCCCAGCGCGGCCACCCGCTCGCGCATCCCGGTGATGCCGTGCCCGTCGGTGACCGGTCCGGTTTCGTGCCCGTCGTCCTGGATGTCGACCAGCACCCCACCCGGCGAATACCGGATCGTGATGATCGCGTGCGTCGCCGCGGAATGCCGGACCACGTTCGTCAGCGCCTCCTGCACCACCCGGTAGACCGCGGTGGCCACCGGCGCCGGCACCTCCACCGGATCGCCGAACTCGTTCACGGTCACCGGCAGCCCCGCCGCACGCACCCGATCGGCCAGCCGCTGCACGCTCGCCAGACTCGGCACCTCACCCTCGCGCAGGACGCCGACCAGCGACTTCAGGTCGGTCATCGCCCCGCCGCGGACCTGCTGGGCGAGCCGCAGCGACGCCCGGGCCTCCTCCGGGTCCTCGTCGAACGCGTCCAGCGCCACGTTCAGGTGCACGCCCACCACGGCGAGCGTGTGCGAGACGACGTCGTGCAGGTCACGGGCGATCTCCACGCGCTCCTCGGCGCGCCGGCGGCGGCTCTCCAACTCCCGCTCGTGCGCCTCCCGGGCCAGCCGCCGGCCGAGCTCGTCCCGCCAGCGGGCGGTGTTCCGGTAGGCGACCGACCCGGCCAGCACGGCGGCCAGCCACAGCCCCTCACCGCCGACGTGGGCGAACACCCATTCGGTCTTCCCGGACACCACGAACTGGTCCCAGAACGCCCCGGTCGTCAGCGCCAGCACACAGGTGATCACCGCGGTGCGCAGGCGGCCGGCGAGCACGGTCAGGACCAGCGCGGCGGTGGCCGGCCAGACCCAGCCGGAATCGGTCAGATAGGCCATCCGCCAGGCGGTCACGGTCAGCACCGACAGGATCAGCACCAGCCGCGGCCGGCGCCGGGCGGCGAGCACCAGCCCGGCCAGGAAGATCGCGAGTGAGACGGTCATCACTATTGTCGCGTTGCCGTCAGTGGCGGCCAGTCCGGCGGGGACACCGACGAGTGTCGCGGCCGCGGCGAGATAGATGAAGTTCATGCTCAGGACGCTAGGAGCCGGACCCGCTCCGGCGCGTCGTCCGGCCGTCGTCACCCGCATGGACGCCTCCCGCGTACGAGCTACACCATTCGATGTATCAGGTCCCGCTGGTTAAGGTAATCGAGTGACCGCCGCGGAACTGCTCGCCGCCTCCGGCCGCTTCCCGATCGCGCCCGGCCTGACCGATAACGAACTCACCGACGTCGAAGCCGAGTTCGGCTTCACCTTCGCCCCCGACCATCGCGAGTTCCTCGCGGCTGGGCTGCCCGGCGGCATCGGCTGGCCGGATTGGCGCGGTCGCGACCGCTCCGCGCTGCGCGCTTCGCTGACCGCGCCGGTGGAGGGCGTGCTGTTCGACGTGGCTGAAAACGATTTTTGGTACGACGGGTGGGGGGCGCCCTTCGGCGACCGGGTCGGGACGGCCCGCGCCGGGTTGATGATCGCGCCTCGGATGGTGCCGCTGTACGCGCACCGGTATCTGCCGGCGGCGATTCCGGGGCATCCGGTGTTGTCGATCTATCAGACGGATGTGCTCTGTTACGGGGTTGATCTGTCGGACTGGCTGAACCGGGAGTTCGGGCTGGGTGAGCCGGCCAGCCGGCGGGTGCGTCCGACTGTTCCGTTCTGGAGCGCCCTGGTCTCCTGACCCGGCCCGCCCCACTCGCTTGCCCGCCTGCCTGGCCTGCCCCGCTTGCTTAGCCTGCCCCGCTTGCTTAGCCCGCCCGCTTGCTTGGCTTGCCCCGTTTGCTTGGCTTGCCCCGCTTGCTTGGCTCGCTTGCGCTCAGCTCTCGGCGTCCCGCTTGGCCTTGGCTCGGCGTTTTCCCTCGTGCATGGCCTGAACCCGGGCCACCGGAATGGTGTGCCCCTCCGCGATCAGCCCGGAGTCGAGTTCCTGAGCCGCCGGCATGGCCGCAGCCCACGGATCCTCGTCCCCGATGATCTCCAACGCGCTCCGGATCGTGAAGTCCGCCGGAGTCACGTCATCCAGCTCGTCCCAGGCGACCGGAAACGACACCGGCACCCCGGGCCTGATCCGCGGACTGTAGGCGGCCGCCACGGTCGCCCCACCCGCCCGGGTCGCGTCCAGGAACACCTTGCCGTGCCGATCCTCCCGGATGAACGCGGTCGTAGCCAGCTCCGGATCGATCCGCTCGGCCCGAGCCGCGACCGCCCGCTGCGCGGCAGCCACGTCCTCCGGCGCCGGATCCCCCTTGAGCGGAACGAAGACGTGCACCCCTTTGGATCCGCTGGTCTTCACCGCCCCGCTCATCCCCACCCCGGCGAGCGCCTGCCGAACCAGCCGAGCAGCCCGCACCGCAAGCCGGAACCCGCCACCCTCCGGCGGATCCAAATCCATGATCAGATGCGTCTGCCGATGCGGAGTCTCCGCGAGAGCCAGAGCCGGGTGGTACTCCACGGCCCGCTGATTCCCGAACCAGAGCAGCGTCCGCCGATCGTTCCCCAGCGCATAGGTCACCTCGCGGTGCGAGGCCTCCGCCCACACGTTCGTCCTCGGCACCCAGTCCGGCGTGTACTTGGGCAGGTTCTTCTGCATGAACTGCTCCTGCCCGCGCAGAACCCGAATCACCGACAGCGGCCGATCGCGAATCACCGCCACCAGCCGCTCAGCCATCACATCGAGGTAGTCGACGAGCTCACGCTTGGTAGCCCCGGCCCCCGGAAAGAGCTCCTGATCCAAATTGGTCAGCGGCACCCCGTCCCGCTCCTCCTTGGCCACCCCTTTGGCCCGCCCGCTTCTAGCCCGCCCACCCCCATCGACGGCGTCCGGCTGAGCCTTGCCACCCACAGCTTCCAACTGCCCATCCCCGCCATCCCCGCCCGGCCGAGCTGTTCCCCGCTCGGCTGCCGGCTGCCCGCCACCGTCGGTCCCGCCTGGCTGGGCTGTTTGCCGTTCGGCTGTCGGCTGCTCGCCGCCGTCGGTCCCGCCCGGATGAGCCTTTCGGCGCCGGCCCTTCGGCTGTGTGTCGCTGCGGTCCTCGGCCATGCCGTCCATCATCCACCGGGACAGCGCGTATCGCCGCCACTGCGCTCGACACATTGCGACACCCGCGGCGTAGGCACAACCGCCGCCGGCTTGGCGATCGCCCCGGTCTCCTGCAGCCCCTTGACCGCCACCAGTCCACCAAGAACCAGCCCACCGAGCGCCAGCACCGCACACACCCCGGCGTAGATGCTCTGCTTCCCCCGAGCCCCGATCACAGCCGCCCCAAGAGGCGCCGCCACCAGCACAAACGCACACCCCAGCAAAAACCACCCACCCCGAACCGGATGCGCCGCCGCCACCTCCCCGAACGTGAGCAGATCCCGCATCCCGAGCAGAAAAAGCCCCGCCGACCCGACCACCCAAATCCCGAGCAGCCCCGACATCCGCCGCACGGTGACGTCCCGCCCCCACTCGGCAGTCTCAGCCATCGATGTCACGCCGCCACCCTAATCGCCACCACTGACCCGCCACGCCGGCCCGCCACGCCGGCCCGTCATGCCGGCCCGTCACGCCGGCCCGTCACACCCGCCGACACCGGTGCGTCACCCACGGCACCCGGGCTTGGTTGGCTGCCCCGCGCCACTCGACAATCTCGAAGCCGAGCCGAGCCGAGCCGAGCCGAGCCGAGCCGAGCCGGCTAGGTTCGGCCCGCGAACCGTTCGGCGAGGTCGCGATACCGGGCGGCTGCCTGCGCGGCGTCGTTCGCGGAGACGTCCAGCCCGGGCGTGAGCTGCGCTCCAGGCGACATCCGAAACAAGCTCTCCAGCTGGTCCGCGAACCGCCGGTGCTGCTCGCTCGCATACTCCCGGCAAGGCAGACAGGTCACCCGCTCCGGCAACGGCGACGTCATGGCGAACGCCACCCGCCGCCCACAGCCGGTCTCCACCTGGGCCGGCAGATCCGCCACCAGCCCGAACATGGACGCCAGCAGATTCCGGACATCCTTACCCGCCCGAACGAGATTCACCTCGACGTGCACATGGGGATCCCAGCCATCGCTCACGGTTGGAAGTTTGTCACCACCAAAAGATCAACCCCAATCTCTCTCGTCGCCTCGGGCCCAAATTGCTCCGGTTTGGAGTTTCTCGGGGCGAGGGGCTGTCATCAGGCTGCCGGGCTGGGACTCTGCATCTCGCTGATGGCTCGGGCCAGCCACTCCGACATGAGCGAGCGTTCGGCACTGCTCAGCGTGGGGAGGCCGGGCACCGCGGTTGCGAACGTGACGGTCAGAGGCAAGACATCCGCCGCCGGCGTGGGAGGACGGTCGGTGAGGATTGCCGCAGCGACCGCGTCGAACATCGCCGCGGCCAGGTCCGGGTCACGGGAATCCGGTGGCTGCGACAGCAGGGCCACGACAGCGCCGGTGCCGGCGGCATGGATCATCTCGGTGGCCCGGGCCTCGTCGACCCGCAGCAGACCGGCCTCGGCCAGCCGGTGGACCCGGTGCCGTAGCACATCCCGCCCGGCGTCGGTGGCGGCCGATCGCCGGCCCGGGGTGTTGATCAGTAGATAGAGCTCCGAGTTGGCCAAGCCGAACTCGACGTGCTTCGCCCAGCCGGTGCGGAGCTCGGCGAGCGGGTCGGCGTCCTCGGGGCCGGATTTCGCGTGCACATATTCCACCATCGCGTGCTCGGCCAGCGCGTCGAGCAGGCCGTCCTTGTCGTGGAAGTGGCGATAGATCATCGGCGGCTGCACACCTGCGGCCTGCGCGACCGCGCGTGTGGTGACGGCGCGAGCACCCTGCTCACGGAGCAGTCGGCTCGCCGCCTCGATGAGCATCGCGCGAACCTCGCCGCGCTCTTCCGCGATCTCCACCTCAACCATGAATCGACGATATCACCTCTTGCGTTCCAACGGAATTCCGGTGGTATCGTCTGAGGCGTTCCACCGATATCCGAAGGAGTTGCCATGATCGTCGTTACCGGAGCCAGCGGGCACCTGGGGTCGCGGATCGTCGACCGACTGCTGGAGCGGGTTCCCGCCAGCCGAGTCGGTGTGAGTGTTCGTGACGTGGGAAGTGTGCCCGGCCTGGCCGAGCGTGGGGTCCGCGTCCGCAGCGGTGACTTCACCGAGCCGGCCTCACTGGAGCACGCGTTCGAGGGTGCCGATCAGGTGCTGGTCATCTCGGCCGCGATCCGTGGTGGCGGCGCCTTCGAGGCCAACCGTGCCGCGATCGACGCCGCCCATCGCGCCGGGGTGACGCGGGTGCTCTACACCAGCCATCAGGCCGCGTCGAGGGACTCACTGTTCGGCCCGCAGCCGGTGCACGCGGCGGCCGAGGAGCATCTGGCCGGCCTCGGCATCCCGTTCGCCGCGCTGCGGAACGGTTTCTACACCAGCACGATCCTCATGCATCTCGGCGACGCACTGGAGACAGGCCGTCTCGTCGTCCCGGAGGACGGCCCGGTCTCCTGGACCGACCACGCCGACCTGGCCGAGGCCGCCGCGATCACCCTGGCCGGCGAGGGCGCTCTGGACGGCACCACTCCGCCGCTCACCGCTCCCGAGCTGCTCGATTTCACTGATGTCGCCCGGATCCTGGGCGAGATCACCGGCCGTTCCATCACCCGGGTCATCATCAGCGACGAGGACTGGAAGGCAGCTGCCGTCGACCGTGGCTTCCCGCCGTTCGCCGCCGACTTCACGCTGGGCATGTTCCGTGCGGCCCGCCGCGGCGAGTTCGCCATCACCGATCCCACGCTGGAAAAGCTCACCGGCCACCCCGCCACCTCGGTCCGCACAGTCCTGGAGCGCTTCGTGACTGCCGGCTGATTCCCCGGGTGGAGCGATGGTCTGCCGGCATGGCGATCCACGTCTGCGGCCCGTGCCTGCGCGGTGGGGCAGGCGGGCGGGAGTGTGGTGTCGGGCGGCGGGGCGACGAGGCGGCCGGGCTGCGGGCGGCGGGGCTGCGGGGCGACGAGGCGGAGGGTGACGGGGCGGCGGGTGACGGGGCGTGGCCGCGGACGGCGGTGCCGGGCGGTAGGAGCGCGGCGGTCCGCGAGCGGCGTGCGAAGGGCGGGGCCTACTCGCGGATGAACTGGGTGGCGGCTTGGGCCAGGGCGGATTGGAGAGTCTTTGGGTCGTGAGTGGTGGAGAAGGCGTTCAGAGCGGCGTTGACGGCGGTCTGCCAGGGCTGTGAGCAGGCCGAACCGTGGGCGCAGGACGGGACCGGGGTGGTGGATTTCCAGTCGGCCATGGCGGACCTCTGATACGGCGAGAAGCCCGTGGACGGAATGTCGGTACGGGCCGGGATCGAGCCCTTGGCGGCGTTGAAGGCCTGCTGGCCGGAGGCGGAGCTGACGGTCTTCAGCCAGCATTCGGTGCCGCTGATGTTGGAGGCTCCGGTGGACAGGGTGAACGAGTCGGCCAGCCACTGGAAGGTCTTGCCGTTGCCCGGGAAGGTGAACCAGCCGTAGCCCGGGAAGCCCTTGGCCGTGAGGTCGGCGGCCTCCCAGTCGCCCATCAGCTGGTAGCCGGCCTGGCCGTCGATCAGGAGACGTTCCGCCTGGGGCCAGTCCAGCGTGTCGCGGTCCAGGTTGCCGTAGCTCAGCAGAACGGTGAAGTCGTTGATGGCCTTGGTGACCGGGGAGCCGCTCCAGTCCGTCTCGCCGGTGAAGAGGCCGGCGAAGCCGTCCGGGCCCAGATCGGTGATGAGGACCGCTTCCAGCAGCATCAGTTGTGTCCAGTCGCGGCCGAGGGCGAGCGGCGCCTCGATCCCGGCGGCTTTCAACGCGGACAGGTTGGCGATGAACGAGGGGAGATCGTTTGGCGGAGCGGTGATTCCGGCGCGGGACAGGACCGTGGGGTTGGTCCAGATGACGTTGGCGCGGTGGATGTTGGCCGGTATCGAGTAGATCTTGCCGTGCACGGTGAGGTCGTCGATCAGGCCGGCGGGCAGGGCCTCGCGCAGTCCCCAGCTGTCGTAGTACGCCGTCAGGTCCTCGACCTGACCGGCGTCGATGTAGTCGGTCATCTCCGCGCCCGCGTGGGCCTGGAAGGTGTCCGGCGGATCGTGGCGGGCCATCCGCTGGGTGAGCGCCTGCTTGGCGTTCACGCCGGCGCCGCCGGCCACGGCGCCGTTCTCGAAACGCTGGCCGGGACAGTCCGCGTTGAAGCGGGTGACCAGCGCGTCGAGCCCGGCTTTCTCCCCACCCTCGGCCCACCAGGTGAACACCTCGACGGTGCTGGGCGGCGGTTTGTCGTCGTCGCCCGAGCCGCAGGACGAGGCGGTCAGCAGCGCGGCTACTGCGAGAACGGCCACCATACGCATGCCGCCCAGAGTATTACCGAACGGTTAAAAGCGCCTCGCTCGAATTTGTCGCCGGAAGATCCCGGCGCCCCCGGAAAGGACCGAGCAGGATGATCAGTCCGGCAAGTGCGTACGTCGCGGTCATCACGGCGACGCAGAACCGATTTCCGTACGCGGTGGCCAGCACGCCGCCGAGCAGCGCACCCACCGGGATCGTCCCGAAGTTGACGAACTGCATCGCGGTCAGCACCCGGCCGAGCAGGGCCGGGGGCACGTACGCCTGGCGGAAACTGCCCGTGATCACGTTGCCGGCCACGACGAACGCGGCGACCAGGGCGGTCCCGGCGACGAACGCGAGCAGGCCGGTGCCCGGTCCGGTGAACGGGATCAGCAGCGACGCGCATCCGGCCGCGGCCTTGGTGGTTCGAATGGCACGGGCGGCACCGAATCGCCGTACCAGAAATGGGGTCGCACTTGCGGCGGCGACGCCGCCCAGGCCCGAGGCGGACAGCAACAGCCCCACCGTGCCGGTGCTGACGCCTACGTCGCGGACGAGGAACACCACGAGGATCGCGCCGTATCCGTTGAGCGCGAGATTGCTGAGCGCGCCGTGCGTCATGAGATTCCGCAGGTAGCGGTCATGCAGCAGCCAGGTCAGTCCGGCGCGGATCTCGCGGGCGATGCTTCTGCGCGAAGTGTCAGGGCGACGTCGATCCCGGCCGGGCGGCAATCGGTGTGGCACAGGGTCGTCGCGGTCAGCGGGCGATGGCTGTGGCTCGTCGTCACAGGTGGGCGATCGGCGTGGCCCGTTGTCGGCCGTGCGCGATGGCTGCGATCCGGCGCGGTCCGCAGGCGACGGGTGGGATCCGACGAGGTCAGCGGGCGGCGGGTACGGGTTGCGGTTGGCCGTTGGCTCGGGATGGCTCTGGTGGATCGGGCGTTCCGGGCGGCGGATCAGGGACAGGCCTACGAACGAGGCGGCGAAGCTGGCCGCGTCGATGGCCAGACCGGTGGCCGCGCCCGCGGCCGCGGCCAGCGCACCACCGAGCGCCGGGCCGGCGATCTGGGCGGCCGAGCCGCTGCCGTTGGCCAGCGCGTTCGCCTGGATCAGCTGGTCCGCTTCGAACATGGCCGGGAGATAGCCGGTGTACGCGATCTCGAAGAAGACCGCGGCCACGCCGGTGAGCAGGGCGACCAGGAGCAGGTGGGTGACGGTGAGATGGCCCAGCCAGGCGGTCAACGGGACGCTGGCGACCAGCAGCGCGCTGGCCGCGTCGCAGGCCAGGAGCACCGGGCGCTTGGCGACCCGGTCGACCCAGGCGCCGGCCGGGAGTCCGATCAGCAGCCAGGGCAGCCAGGCGGCGGCGGTGAGCAGGCTGACCGTCAAGGCGTCCGCGTTCAGGACCTGCACGGCGAGCAGCGGGGTGACCACCGAGGCGACGGCGCTGCCCAGCTTGCTGACGGTCAGGCCACCCCACAGTTTGCGGAAGTCGCGGTCCCTGAGGAGAGACATCACGGCCTCGCCGGGAAGCCGCGGCCCAATACGAAGACCGGCACCCGGTCGCCTCGTTCCGGGCGGTCCCGATATCGGGAGAGCAGGGCGTTCATCTCGTCGCCCAACTCGGAGAGTTCCTCGGGGGAGAGGAACAGCCAGCCGTCGGTGGAGAAGGCGCTGGTCACCCATGGCTCGGAGCGGGCCGCCGGACTGCCCAGCCAGGTGCGGGCCAGGTCGATCTGGCGCTGCAGGCCGATCGCCTCGGCGGCGTCGGCGGCCTCTGGGGAGAAGTCGGTCGGGTTCCAGCTGATCCGCTGGTCGGTCATCCGCCACCAGTGCTCCTTGCGGTTGCGGGCCAGGTCGGGGGCCTCCTCGATGAGGCCCGCGTCGGCCAGCACCCGCAGGTGGTGGCTGACGTTGGCGACGGCCTGGCCGGTGGCACGGGCCAGGGCGCTGGGCATCGAGGGTCCGTCGACACGCATCGTGTCAAGCAGGCGGCGGCGCAGCGGGTGGGCGACGGCCTTGAGCACGGCCTCGTCTCTGATCTCAGCCATGACCTCAGAATGCATGGTAAAGAACTCTTGCGCAACGCCTCTTTACCAAACATCATCGATGCGGGGCGCGGGGCGCGGGGCGCGGGGCGCGGGGCGCGGGGCGCGGGGCGCGGGGCGCGGGGCGCGGGGCGCGGGGCGCGGGGCGCGGGGCGCGGGGCGCGGGGCGCGGGGCGCGGGGCGCGGGGCGCGGGGCGCGGGGCGCGGGGCGCGGGGCGCGGGGCGCGGGGCGCGGGGCGCGGGGCGCGGGGCGCGGGGCGCGGGGCGCGGGGCGCGGGGCGCGGGGCGCGGGGCGCGGGGCGCGGGGCGCGGGGCGCGGGGCGCGGGGCGCGAGGCGCGAGGACGCGAGGACGCGAGGACGCGAGGACGCGAGGACGCGAGGACGCGAGGACGCGAGGACGCGAGGACGCGAGGACGCGAGGACGCGAGGACGCGAGGACGCGAGGACGCGAGGAGGGATTGTTGACAAAGGTGTTCACGGTGGGCTTATCCGGGACATAGGTGCGTGACAGTGCGCGCACAAATGTCGATGTTTCGCTCTTTCCGACACATGAGGAACTGCACATTAGGAACTCAGGAAGGGCGGCACACTTTGACTGAGCAGGAACTGGACAACGCGGCATACGTTCGCGAGGTCCACGACAAGGGACTGGCGTTCGACCTCGGCACGATGAACCGGCGGCGGATGCTCACCCTGATCGGCGGCACAGGTGCGGCCGTCGTGGTCGCCGGCACGCTGGTCGCCACGGGCGGGTCGGCGTCGGCCGCGACGCTGGAGGAGATCGAGTCGGAGACGGCGGGGCCCTACCCGGCGGACGGCTCCAACGGTGTTGACGTGCGCACCGAGTCCGGCATCGTCCGCAGCGACATCCGGTCGTCGTTCGGCACGTCGACGACCGTCGCGGAGGGTGTTCCGCTGACGTTCTCGATCGCCGTGGTCGATCTGGAAGGTGCGCCGATCGTGGGTGCGGCGGTGTACGCGTGGCACTGCGACCGGGACGGGAACTACTCGCTCTACTCGACCGGGATCACCGGGGAGAACTATCTGCGGGGCATCCAGGAGACGGACTCGGCCGGCACGGTCACCTTCACCAGCATCTTCCCGGCCTGCTACTCGGGGCGCTGGCCGCACATCCACTTCGAGGTGTACTCGTCGCTGACCAATGCGACCAGCGGCGACGGGCCGATCATCAAGACGTCGCAGATGGCGATCCCGGAGGACGTCGCCGATCTGGTGTACGCGACGGACGGCTACAGCAAGAGTGTCACGAACCTGAGCCAGGTGAGCCTGGCCACCGACAACGTGTTCGGGGACGATTCGGCGGCCCGGGAACTGGCGACCGTCACCGGGAGTGTCACGGCGGGGTTCGCGGCGACGCTGACCGCGGCCGTGGACCCGAGCGGGACCGAGGAGGGCGGGGGCACGCCGCCGTCCGGAGGTCCGTCAGGGGCGCCGCCGTCGGGGAGCCCGTCGGCGACTGCTTCCGCCAGCGCCACGGCTTCGACGACGACCAGCGCAACGGCTACGGCGAGCGCGACCACCACGGCGGCCGCGCCCAGGCCCCGGCAGCAACAGCCGCAGAAGAAGAAGCAGCGTCATTGGTGGAACCCGTTCGGCTGGTAAAACCCCCGAAGGGTGGGAGGCGCGGAATCCGGAGGAGGCGCTAAAGGCAGGGGAGCCGTGGGGGCACACAACGCGCGGGGCCCGCGGCAGGTCGGGGCGACGCGGGACCAGCCGAACAGGTCGGCGTGGTGCACCGGGGCCACGCTCGTGATGGCGGCGCGACCAGGGCACGCAGCCCGTCGAGGAACGCCTCGCTGCGGGTTGCTGCGGGCGGGCGGCTTCCGTCGTACCCAAGCAAGGGTTTGATCTTGAAACCGGGACGCGGGCCGGCCCCCAAGCGAACCCGCGCCCCGGTTTCCCACTCAGACCTCGGCCGTCAGCTCGTAGACCTGGGTGGTGGGGTGGCCGGCGCGTTCGTGCACGCGCATCACGGCCTCCTTGCTCGGACCGGTGCTGAGGCAGAAGACCTTGCCGGCCTCGGGGTCGAGCCAGGCGCGCTCGAAGTGCACACCCTCCTCGCCCTCGATCTTGAGGTCGGCGTCGTGCGCCGCGTTCAGCTGGTCGGCGGTGACGCCGAAGAATCCGTCGTGGACGTCCATGAACTTCGCCATTGAAGGGTCTCCTCGTTGTGCGGCGTTTGTCCTGCCGCTACAGCCTGGGCCGATCGGCGCCGTCGGACATCGGTCATAACACCTAGGAAGCCGGGGGACGGCTCCTAAAGTTCCGCTGTGACCCTCAGTAGTCCCGTCTTGATCGGACGGAGCGACCTGATCGAGCTGGCCGAACGCCGGCTGTCCGAAGCTGCCCAGGGCACCGGGGAGCTGCTCCTGCTCGCCGGAGAGGCCGGCATCGGCAAGTCCCGCCTGCTCCTGGAGATCAGCCGGCGGGCCGTCGCCGAGGGGTTCGCGGTGGTCGGCGCGGCGGCCGCCCCGGGCGACCTGGAAGTGGCCGCGGGCCTGCTCACCGACCTCGGCGCGGGTCTGCGGAGGGACCCGGCGACGGAGGCGACCGGCATCCGGATCGGGCAGCGGCTGCGGGATGGCGCGGACGGTGACCCGGACCGGCACCGGCGGCTCCTGGTCGCCGACCTGGTCGAGATGATCGAGCGGGTGGCCGCGTGCCCACGTCCGATGCTGATCACCCTGGAGGATCTGCACTGGGCCGACGATCTGACCCTGGATGTGCTCGGCCGGCTCGCGTTGCGCGCCCGGTCGCTGCCGATCCTGCTGGTCGGGACGTATCGGAGTGACGAGTTGTACCCGCGGGTGCCGATGCGGAGGTGGCGGGCCCGCCTGCTCACTCAGCGTCATGCCGAGGAGATCCGGCTGCCCCGGCTGGGTCGTGCGGACACCGCGGCGCTGGCCGCGGCGATCCTCGGGGAGCCCCTGGCCGGTCCGCGAGTTTCCGCGGTGTTCGACCGCAGCGACGGGATTCCGCTGCACGTCGAGGAGTTCCTGGCGGCCGCGGACGGGGTGCCGGACACCCTGGCGGACGCCGTCTTGTTCCGCGCTGAGCAGCTCGGTGCGGCGGCGCGGGAGCTGGCCGGCGCGGCGTCGGTGCTCGGCCGCTCGTTCGATCTGGACCTGCTCGCGGCGATCACCGGCGAGCCGCCCGCGGTGATCGACGGGGCGCTGCGTGAGCTGGGCGAACGGTTCTTCGTGCAGGGGCGTGGGGACGGGCTCGCGTACGACTTCCGGCACGCGCTGATCCGCGACGCGCTGTACGCCGAGCTCACCCCGTTGCGGCGGCGTGAGCTGCACGGGAGGGCCGCCGAGGCGGCTGCCGCGGTCGGTTTCGCCGCCGCGTTCGTCAGCGATCAGTACGAACGGGCACAACGTCCGAAAGAGGCTTTTCCGTACGCCGTGCGGGGCGCCGCCGAGGCGGGCGACCTGTCCGCGCACCAGGAGGCGGCCGATCTGTACCGGCGGGCGCTGCGCACCGTCGATCCGGGGTTCGACCGGGCGTTTCTGCTGGCCGCGCTCGCCGGGGAACTGGCGGCCATCGATGACAACGAGGCGGCCGACCGGGCGTACGCGGAAGCTTATGAACTTCGGATCGACGCCGGTGACCCACTCGCGGCGGTGGGCCTGCTGCCGGAGTGGGTCGCGGTGCGGCACCTGCTCGGGGACGGTCTGGAGCAGCGTGTTTCCGCGTTGCGGGCCGGTCTTCCGCTGGCCGAGGGGGCGACGCTCGCCCGTCTGCACTCCGCGCTGGCCGCCGCGCACATGCTGGACCGGCGGCTCGCCGAGGCGCTGGAGCACGGCCAGCGGGCGCGGGCGCTCCTCGGCGCCGCCCCGGATCATGACCTGGATGCCACGGTCGGGTCGGTGCTGCTCTTCCTGGGACGGCTGGACGAGGGCTGTGAACTGCTGGAAGACGTGATCACCCGGACCGTGGCGGCGAATCTGGAGCGGGAGGCGGCGCGGGCCTACCGGATGCTCGGGTCGTCCGCGTCGGTGCTCGTCGAGTACGACCGGGCGGAGCGGTGGCTGACCGAGGGCATCGCCTACGCGGAACGTGCCGAGCGATTCAACGACCGTCACTACATGGCCGCCCACCTGGCCCACGTCCGCTGGGCGACCGGGGACTTCGCGGAGGCTTCCGCGCAGGCCCGGGCCGCGCTCGCGGACGGCCGGGGCGGCATCACCACCCGGATCACCGCGCTGCACGTGCTCGGATATTCCGCACTGGTCGCCGATCCGGCCGCGGCCCGGTCCTTTCTCACCGAGGCGGCCGAGCTCGGCGGCGCGATGCGGGAGCTCCAGCGGGTCTCGCCGGCCTGGTGGGGCCTCGCGGAGCTGGCGCTCCTCGCGGAAGATCCGGACGCGGCGATCGCCCGGTGCGAGGAGGGCTACGCGGCTTCGGCCGCGGTTCGGGACGCTTCCTACCTTTTCCCGTACGTCGTGACCGGCGCCCGTGCCTACCTCGCCGGAACGGGCCCCACGCAGGCCCGGGACTGGGTGTCCCGGGTCGCCCCGCTGATCGCGGACCGGGCCATCCCCGGAACGCTGGGCGCCCTCGACCACGCGTGGGGGCTGATCCACCTGGCCGAGGGGCAGACCGGCAAGGCGCGCGTCCGGCTCGCCGAGGCGGCGTCGTTCTGGTCCGGCCGGCGCCGGTTCTGGGAGGGCACCGCGGTCCTGCTCGATCAGGCCCGCTGCGCGCACCGGTCGCGGCGGCCGGGGGAGGCGGCGGCGCTGGTCGCGGCCGCGCGGTCGGCTTTCGGCCCGCTCCCGGCGGCCTGGCTGGCCGGGACCCCGGCGGCGGCCGGATCCGGCGAGTCGCCGCTGCTGACCGCGCGGGAGTTCGAGGTGGCGCGGCTGGTCGCGGCGGGGCGGACCGACCGGGAGATCGCCGGGCAGCTGGTGATCTCGCCGCGGACGGTGGCGGCCCATGTGGAGCACATCCGGACCAAGCTGGGGGTGGCGCGGCGCACCCAGATTGCCGGCTGGCTGGCAACGGTTGAGCCTTCGAGCTAATTCCATCGTGGTCCGTCAAACGGGCCATAGCTCACGGTCTATCCGAATCGGCACAATCTCCGGCATGAGCGCACCGGGGAACTCTGTCATCCTGCTTGTCCTGCTCAGCGTGTTCGTGGGCTGTATCGGCTACGCGCTGGGGCGGATGCACGAGCGGCGCATGGGCGGGGAGGAGCGGGAAGAGGCATATCGGGACGGATATGACCATGCTGCCCGAAGTGTGTTCAGTCTGGCGGCCCGGGTGGCCGGACCACGGCGGCGCGGGGCGGTCCGGGCCTCGGTGGTGGTCGGGGAGGGCGCTCCCCGAACGGGTGATTCGGTCCCTGAGCCGGAGGCCACGGTCGTTCCCGAACCGGCTCCGCCCGCCCCGGCGCCCGTGGTTTCCGCGGTGGCGGACCCGCCGCCGCTGGTGCCGGTCCGTCGCCGTGCCCCGGATTCGTCCGGGACGCCGCGGCCGTCGTCGGTCGGCTTCCCGGCGCCGGCGCCGCACCCCGGCCTGCCCGAGCCGGCCGCGGACGGCGGGGTGCACTACTCCTCCCTGCCGGATCCGCACTGGCCGGCCGAGCCGGACCCGGCCGTCGCCCCGCTGCCGGAGCCGGGTCCGGCGTCGGTTCCCGCGCCGCGCGCCCGGCACTCGGCGGAGCCGGAGAGCGCCGGTCGGCACACCGTGCCGGACGAGCTGGTCCGGGCGGCGACCTACAAGCTGGCCGCCGACCGGGTGGCCCGGGCCAAGGTCCGGGCGCCGGAGGAGCCGTCGGATCCGCCGGTGCCGCGCCCGCGTGGGCAGTGAGCCGTTTCTGTCGTACCCCCGGATTAGGTTCGGGGCATGGTCACCGTCGATGACGTACGGCGGGTCGCCCGGGATCTGCCACGAAGCACCGAGCACCTGATCCGGGACAGGGTGAAGTTCCGCGTGGGCAAGATCGTCTACGTCGCCTTCTCGCGGGACGAGACCGTCATGGGGTTCGGCTATCCGAAGGAGGAACGCGACGCGCTGATCGCCGCGAATCCGGCCACCTACCATCTGCCGCGCGAGTCCGACCTGCGGTTCAACTGGGTGCAGGCGCATCTGGCCGGGTTGGACGAGGCGGAGATGACCGAGTTGGTGCTGGACGCGTGGCGCATGGTCGTGCCGAAGAAGGTGTGGTCGGCCTACCTGCCACGCCTGGCCTGACCGCTGGGTTGAGGGCCGGCGGGCTGAGGGTTCAGGGCCGGCGGCCGAGGAGCAGGAGGATCTCGGTGAGCGGGTCGGTGTCCGGCGGCACCGGCAGGGCGGGGGCGAAGGCCGCTCCCGGGGCGAGGCGCGCCGCGCCGCCGGGGACGCTGCGGGCGATCGGCAGGGTGGCGGCCAGGGCCTCCGGGGACGGGCGGAACGGGAGCCCGAGCGCCGTGGCGACATCCCAGCCGTGCACCACGTAGTCGACCAGGTGGAACGTGAGCGCCAGGCGCCCCGGGAAGGTGCGGTCGGGGCTCAGCTCCGGCAGGTGTACCTCCCGGACGAGGGCGTCCGGGGCGGCGAAGGCATCGATGACCGCGTCGGCTGCCTCGGCATACCGCTCGGCGAAATCGGCGCCGGGCCGCACCGGCGTCCAGACGGCCGGGTCGGCGCCGTGTCCCCGAGCCGCGGCGGCGAAGCCGAGGTGCTGCACGGTCATGTGCGCGAGCAGGTCGCCGAGGTCCCAGCCGGCGCACGGGGTCGGGCGGGTCAGATCGGCGACGGTGGCCCGGCCGACCAGGTCGGCGGTGGCGCGGATGACGGTCGAGTGGATCGGCCGGAGGTCCTCAGTAATCGTAGGCATAAGCTTACGATCTACTTCAGCGTACGATTAGTCAAGCCGGACGGGGCATGAAAAGCTGCGCGGATGGCGAGGGATGATCTCGGCGCGCTGGTCGCCCGGTTCGGGCGGCGGCTGATCGCGATGGAGCAGCCGATCCTGACCCGGCACGGGGTGTCGATGTGGGCCTACGTGGTGCTGAACGCACTGGCCGGCGGCTCGGTGCGAACCCAGGCGGCGCTGGCCGCGAGCATCGGCGCGGACAAGACGCGGCTCATCCCGGTCCTCGACGACCTGCAGGAACGCGCGCTCATCGAGCGCGAACCGGACCCGGCGGACCGGCGGGTGCGGCTGCTCGGGCTGACCGACGCCGGCCGCGCCACGCACCGGGCGATCCAGGCCGAGATCCGGGCGGCCGAGGACCTGCTGATGGGGGATCTACCCCAAGAAGATCAAGAGACCTTCCTGCGTACGTTGTCAGCCCTCGCCAACCGCATCGGGTGAGTTGACCGGGGTCGGGTTCACCCGGCGGCCGCGACCGCTTCCTGAAGGCCCCGGGCGGCCAGGCGGTCGGCCCGCTCGTTCTCCGGATGGCCGGCGTGGCCCTTCACCCAGTGCCAGCTGACCTCGTGCTTCTGGACCGCGGCGTCGAGACGCTGCCAGAGGTCCACGTTCTTGACCGGCTGCCGGGCCGAGGTCTGCCAGCCGTTGGCCCGCCAGCGCGGGATCCACTTGGTGATGCCGTCCTTGACGTAGACGCTGTCGGTGTAGATGTCGACGACGAGCGGCGCGCGGTTCAGCGTCTCCAGGGCGCGGATCGGAGCCATCAGCTCCATCCGGTTGTTGGTGGTCGAGGTGGCCTCGCCGCCGCACAGGTCCTTCTCGGCCTGGCCCCACCGCAGGACGGCGCCCCAGCCGCCCGGTCCGGGATTCGGCGCGCAGGCCCCGTCGGTGTAGATCTGCACGGCGCGGCTCTGCTCACTCATGCCGCGAACCCTACCGAAACCGCCGGCCCGCAGAAGGAGGGCAACCGGCCGAAAGTACGGGTGAGGGGTTCTTTGGTAGGGCGCGACGGGATCGCCGGAGGAGAAGAGTGAGGGCAGGCCGAGGGGCGCGGGACGAGGAGGTGGCGGCGGTGATGAGACCAGGGCGGGAACGACCGATCGGATGGGACGGCAGTGAGGGAGGCCATCCGTGGGCTGCCCCGGGTGGGCCCCGGCCGGGCCCGCCGTATCGTGGCCGGAGGCGGATCGGATGGGCGGAGCTCATGGTGGGTGGCGACGTGGCCGCGGTTGAGGTACGAGACGTCGTGGTGCGCTACGGCGACACGACGGCCGTCAAAGGGGTGTCGCTCTGCGCCCCGCGCGGGCGGGTGCTCGCCCTGCTGGGCCACAACGGCGCCGGCAAGACCAGCCTGCTCCAGGTGTGCGAGGGCTTCCGTAAACCGGACGCCGGCACGGCCCGCGTCCTCGGCATGGACCCGGTCGCCGAGCACGACGCGCTGATGCCACGGCTGGGCATCATGCTGCAGTCCGGTGGCGTCTACCCCTGGGCCGCGGCCGGGGAGATCCTTCGCCTGTTCGCCTCGTTCGCGGCGAATCCGCTGGATCCGGACATGCTGCTCGACCGGCTGGGCCTCCGCAAGGTGGAGAAGACCCGGTTCCGCCGGCTCTCCGGGGGCGAGCAGCAGCGGCTGAGCCTCGCGGTCGCCCTGGTCGGCCGGCCCGAGCTGGTGTTCCTGGACGAGCCGACCGCCGGCATGGACACCGAGGCCCGCCACACCACCTGGCAGCTCATCGAGGAGCTGCGCGCCGACGGCGTCTCCGTGCTGCTCACCACGCACCTGCTCGACGAGGCCGAGCGCCTGGCCGACGACGTGGTGATCATGCGGTCCGGCGAGGTCGCGGCGACCGGCACGCCGGGCGAGCTGACCGCGGCCGCCGGCATCGACCTGCTCGAGGTCCGCGCCGATCCCGGCCTCGACCTGGCCCCGCTGAAGGCGCTCCACGAGGTGGCCGAGACCTCCCCGGGGGAGTATGCGATCACCGGCGCCCTGGACACCCGGGCCCTGGCCGACGTGCTGGGCTGGTTCGCTTCGGCGGACGCGCACGTCACCGCGGTGAGCAGCCGCCGCCGGACGCTCGAGGACGTGTATCTCTCCCTGACCACCCAGAATCCAGTCGGAGCAGCGAAGTGACCGCCGGAACGTTCTCCCCGGCGCCCGGCCGGGCCCCGATGCGCACGATCATCGGCAAGCAGATCCGGATGGAGCTGCTCCTCACCGCGCGGCGGGGCGAGGCCGTGGTGCTGGCCATGGGCGTGCCGCTGCTGGTGCTGCTCGGCGCCGGCCTGACCCACGCCACCAACCTGCCGACCGACGACCGGCTCGGGTTCGTCGTTCCCGGGGTGCTCGCGCTGACCGTGATGTCCACGGCCTTCACCGGGCAGGCGATCACGACCGGGTATGAGCGCAGCTACGGCGTGCTCAAGCGGCTCGGCGCCTCGCCGCTGACCCGGCCCGGGCTGCTGCTCGCCAAGACGGCCGCGATCCTGGTCCAGATCGTGCTGCAGGTGATCTTCCTGGGGCTGGTCGGGTTCCTGGTCGGGTGGCGGCCGCAGTTCGGCGACATCCTGCCGGCGGCCGGGGTGACCGTGCTGGCCGCCGCGGGGTACAGCGGGCTCGCGCTGCTGCTGGCCAGCGTGCTGAAGCCGGAGACGACGACGGGCGCGGCGACGCTGATCTACGTGCTGATGCTGTCCGTGGGCGGGATCATGTTCGCGGCGCCGGACCTGGGGACGGTGGGCTGGTTCCTGCTGCCGCTGGCGGCGCACGCGCAGGCGCTGCGGGACACGACGATGACCGGCACCAGCATTCCACTGTCGATCTGGCTGGCGCTCGGCACGTGGGCGGTGGTCTGGCTGACGCTCGCGGCCCGCAAGTTCCGCTGGGAGTAAGCCACGGCGGGGCGGGGGCTGGGGTCCATCGATCGGTGGACAGGCGGTGACCGTCGCGTGGTCGTTCCGGTGGGGTGGGGCCGGACGGGACGATTCTCGGCATGGAAGCCATTGAGGTCACCGGACTTCGGAAGACATACAAGGGCAAGGACGCGGTTCGCGGGATCGACCTGACTGTCGCCCGTGGGGAGATCTTCGCGCTGCTGGGGCCGAACGGGGCCGGCAAGACCACCAGCGTCGAGATCCTGGAAGGGCACCGGCGGCGCAACGGCGGGGACGTGCGGGTGCTCGGCGAGGATCCGGGCACGGCGGGGCAGGCCTGGCGGTCGCGGATCGGGATCGTGCTGCAGGACGCCGACGACGCGGCCGATCTCACGGTGGCCGAGATGGTGCGGCACGTGGGCGGGTTCTACGCGGGGGCGCGGGGGACCGACGAGGTGATCGAGCTCGTCGGGCTGACCGAGAAGCGGGGCAGCAAGATCCGGACGCTGTCCGGTGGGCAGCGGCGCCGGGTGGACGTGGCGCTCGGCATCGTGGGGCGGCCTGAGCTGCTGTTCCTGGACGAGCCGACGACCGGGTTCGACCCGGCGGCGCGGCGGCAGTTCTGGGACCTGATCCGGACGCTGGCCGGGGACGGCACCACGATCCTGCTGACCACGCACTACCTGGACGAGGCCGAAGCGCTCGCGGACCGGCTCGCGGTGCTGGCCGACGGGCGGATCGTGGCCGAGGGCACCCCGGCGACGCTCGGCGGGCGGGCCGCGGCCGGCTCCAAGGTCTCCTGGCAGGAGGGCGGGCGGATCCGGACCGAGCAACTCGCCGACCCGAGCGAGCTGATCCGCAAGCTGGCCTCGGACGGGACCGACCTGCGGACGCTCACGGTTACCCGGCCGACCCTCGAAGACACCTACCTGACCCTGATCGGAGCACAGCGATGACGGCCACCAGCCCGGAGCGGAACACGGGGACGACCGCGAACCCGGACGGGAGCGTCGCGGGCCAGGGCGCGAGCGGCGCGGGTGCGGGGGCTGGGCGGGCGCCGGGGTCGCTGGGGATGAGTTTGAGCCGTGGCTACGTCGAGGTGGTGCAGTTCTTCCGGGACCGGACCGCGGTCGTGTTCACGTTCCTGTTCCCGGCGATGCTTCTGCTGCTGTTCGGGACGATCTTCGGGGACTCCTCCGAGCAGCCCGGGGTCAGCGCCGGCCAGATCTACGCCGCGAGCATGCTGGCCTACGGCATCCTGACCACCGGCTTCGTGACCATGGGTTCGGGGCTGGCCCTGGATCGCGAGGACGGCACGCTCAAGCGTCTGCGCGGCACGCCGCTGCCGGTGTCGGCGTACCTGATCGGGAAGTTGATCCTGGTCTTGACCTTGAGCATCGCCGAGGCGGCGCTGCTCATCCTGGTCGGCACGCTGTTCTTCGACATGCCGCTGCCGGACGCCAGCCACTGGCTCACCTTCGCCTGGTTGCTGATCCTCTCGGTCACCGCCTGCTCGCTGCTCGGTGTCGCGGTCAGCGCGATCGTCAAGCACGCCCGCAGCGCCGGCGCGATCCTGAACGTGCCGGTGGTGGCGATGAACTTCATCTCCGGCGTCTTCATCCACCCGATCACCCAGCTGCCGTCCTGGCTGATCACCGTGGCCTCGTTCTTCCCGATCAAGTGGATGGCGCAGGGCTTCCGGTACGTGTTCCTGCCGGACAGCATGAAGTCCATGGAGGCGGCCGGCTCCTGGGAGCTGGGCCGGACGGCGATGGTGCTCGGCGCGTGGTGTGTGATCGGATTGGTGCTGTGCCTGGCGACCTTCCGGTGGAGCGAAAAGGACCGATGACCGAGTCGGCCACCGTCCACGTCGCCTATTCGCGCTGGTGGGACATCTACTTCTTCGTGATCGCGGCCGCCAACGCGGCCGCGGTCGTCGGCTCCGCGGCGACCACCGGGGAGAAGGCGATCGGGCTCGTCGCGATCGCCGGGATGGCCACGCTGCACGCGGGGCTCGGCTGGCGGGTGGCGCGCGGCATCGACGGTCCGCTTTCGATCACGGTGCTGGCCGTGCAGGTCGTGCTCTTCGTGGTGGCCGCGGCTACCGTGCCGGTGGCCTCCTGGCTGCTGTTCGCGATCATTCCGCTGATCTTCCAGCTGGCTCCGGTCCGCCTTGCCATCGCTACGGTTGTGCTGGTCACCTCGGTGCCGACGGTGGTCGATCTGATCACCGGCGAGGGCAACTGGAAGATGGACCTGGTGATCTCGGCGATCTCCGCGGTGGGCGGGATCTGGCTCGGGATGTGGATCATCCGGGTGATTCAGCAGAGCACCGAGCGGGCGAAACTGATCGCCGAGCTGGAGGCCAGTCGCGCCGAGAACGCCCGGCTCTCCCACGAGGCCGGCGTGATCGCCGAGCGCACCCGCCTGGCCGGCGAGATCCACGACACCCTGGCGCAGGGCTTCACCAGCATCATCACGCTGATCCAGGCCGCCGATCCGGCGCTGCGGGACGAGCGCCTGGCGCTCGCGGTTCGCACCGCGCGGGAGAATCTGGCTGAGAGCCGGGCCATCGTCGCTGCTCTCGCACCCTCCGCTTTGGCTTCCGGACTGCTTGATTCGGTACGACGTCAAGCGTCCCGTTTCGGTGAGGAGACCGGCGTGCCGGCCGGGTTCCGGGTCACCGGTGACCCCCGGGACCTGCCGACGCCCGTCGAGGTGGTGCTGTTGCGGGCGACCCAGGAGGCGCTGGCGAACGTGCGCCGGCACGCTCACGCGAACGAGGTGGCGGTGCTGCTCGCGTATTCGCCCGGGTCGGTGCGGCTGGTCGTCCGGGACGACGGGTGCGGGTTCGAGCCGGCCGGCACCGGTGGGTTCGGGCTGCCCGGGATGCGCCAGCGTGCCGAGCAGGTCGGCGGCACGCTGAGCGTCCGCAGTGACCCCGACACCGGAACCACGATCGAACTGGAGATCCCGGCGTGACCCGCCCGGCGGCGACAAAGGCAACGAGAGAGGTTCTCGCGTGATCCGGATTCTGCTTGTCGACGATCATCCGGTGGTGCGGATGGGGCTGCGCGGCATGCTCGACGCCGAGCCGGACCTGACCGTGATCGGGGAGGCGTCGGACGGGGTGGAGGGCACCGAGATCGCGCTGCGGGAGCGTCCCGACATCGTGCTGATGGACCTGCGGATGCCCGGCGGCGACGGGGTGGAGGCGACCGGCCGGATCCTCGCCGGGAACCGGGAGATCCGGGTCATGGTGCTGACCACCTACGAGTCGGATCGGGACATCCTGCGCGCGATCGAGGCCGGGGCCAGCGGATACCTGCTCAAGGACGCGTCGCCGGCCGAGCTCGCGGACGCGGTGCGGGCCGCCGCGCGCGGGGAGACCGTGCTCGCGCCGAGCGTGGCGTCGACGCTGATCCGGCAGGTGCGCAGCCCCGCGCCGCCGGCGTTGTCGGCGCGCGAGACCGAGGTGCTGAAGCTGGTCGCGGCCGGTCTCACCAACGCCGACATCGGGAAGCGGCTGTTCATCTCGGAGGCGACCGTGAAGACCCACCTGCTGCGCGTCTTCAACAAGCTGGACGTCGCCGACCGCACCGCCGCCGTGACCACCGCCATGCGCCACGACCTGCTCTGACGACGACGCAGCCGCCACCGGCCGGCCGACTGACCGACGGGCCGACCGCTCACGCTTGCCGGCTGGCGCTGAGTGCTGTGGCAGGGCGCCGAAGGCAGCCCTGAGCACCAGCCGGACCCGGGAAGCGAGGCTGGGCCTTGCGCGGGCCGCTGCCTCGCGGGCCTGCTCGTGGTCAGTCCTGGTCGGACGTGGGCGGGGTCGACGGGTTTCCGCAACCAACGGCGGCGGGGTCGACGGGTTTCCGTGACCAACGGCGGACGTCGCCCTGGAGGGTCTCGCGTTCTGGGCGCCCCGCGCCCTGCGAGGCCCGGAAGGGTCCCCGCGGGAGCGACGATCAGTTATTGGCCGCAGCGTAGGCAATCAAGAATTTGATCTTCGAAGTTGGCCCCGGTGATCAGCTCATCGGGCCGGCGGAGGTGCGCCCCGGCAATCGATCGGACGGCGGGGCGCTGCCGCTGATCGATGAAACGCGGGAAACCGGAATTCCCCTCATATACCGCTAATGGGGCAGCTACATTACCGGTGGCGCGGCAGGTATCCGCTGCTCAGTGCGCCTGATGACCGCTCTAGGGGGCCGAAATGCGGGAACGACCGAGTCATCAGCCACCGATCCGTCTCTGGGCGCCGCACCGGTTCCGGCTGGCCGTCTCGATCGTGGCCGCGGCGGCGGCCGGACTCGTCCCGGGCGCTGTGGTGCTGCCCGCCCCGGCGATCGCCGCGCCCGGCGACATCGTGATCGACGCGGACATCGAGGACAACGAGGACGGGACGTTCACGTTCCAGGTGCGCCGGGTGGGTCCGTCGACCGGGACCTACACGCTGGGCTATCGCGCGATCGGGGACCCGACCGCGGAGCATCCGGCCACGCCCGGCCTGGACTTCACCGCGATCAGCGGCACCACGACGTTCAACGCGAGCACCCGGGACGTGGTGAAGCGGCTGACCGTGCAGGGCAAGGCCGACTCGACCGACGAGTACGACGAGTCGTTCGTGCTGCAGCTGATGGATCCGACGCTCACGACGGTGACCGACACGGCGTACGGGTCGATGCTCGACACCGACGCGGAGCCGACGTACACGCTGGGTACGCCGGTGACGGTCGGTGAGAGTGATCCGGCCGCGGTCGTGACCGCCACGCTGTCGCACTTCTCGGCCAAGTCGATCATGATCCCGTACAGCACCGCCGACGGATCGGCCACCGCCGGGGAGGACTACACCGCGGAGCCGGCCGGGGCGCTGGCGATCGCTCCCGGGGTGTCCAGCGGCACCGTGAGCGTGCCGATCCTGCCGGACGCGCTGGACGAGACGTCGCCCGAGACGTTCACGGTGGTCGGCGGGGTGCCGACGAACGCGACCGAGGGCACGCCCACCACCGCGACGGTGAACATCACCGACGACGACTCGCCGCCCGTGGTGTCGGTCGAGGCGGCGCCGGACGCCGCCGAGGGGGACACGCTGCACTTCGTGGTCAGCCTGGACGCGCCGTCCAAACTGCCGGTGACGGTCCGGGCGGACACCTCGGGCGGCACGGCGTCGCCCGGGACCGACTACGCCGCGGTGACGAACCAGACCCTGACCATCCCGGCCGGCCAGCAGAACGCGATGATCGACGTGCCGACCGTCGCGGACGCCTTCGTCGAGGGGCAGGAGACCGTCGGGGTCACGCTCAGCAGCCCGGTGAACGCCACCCTGGGCACCGCCAGTGTCACCGGCAAGATCGTCGACAACGCGATCACGCTGACCCCGGTCGGCACGCTGGCCGAGGGAAACTCCGGGACCCACGTCCAGCAGTACGACGTCAACCTCACGGTCGCACCGCAGGCGCCGGTCAGCGTCGGCTACACGGTCGTGGGGGACTCCGCCACCGACGGCAAGGATCTCGACAACACGTCGGGAACGCTCACCTTCGGGGTCGGCGAGAAGCACAAGACGATCGACGTCACGATCCACGGCGACAACGTGTACGAGCCCGGCGACGAGACGTTCGACATCGCGCTCACCAACCCGGGCGGCGCGCCGATCTCCGGATTCGGCACCACCCCGGTGACCATCCCGGACGACGACACCGAGCCGACGCTGGTCTCGGTCTCCAGCATCTCCCGGCCGGAGGGCAACGGCACCGCCACGTTCGTCGCCACGCTGAGCAACCCGAGCAGCCAGACCGTCACCGTGGACGTCGCCGCGACGCCGGGGACGGCCACCACCGGTGGGGTCACGCCGGGCTCGGACGACTACACCCGGGCGTCGGCGACGCTGACGTTCCCGGCCGAGTCGATCGCGCTGGACATCCCGGTGACGATCAACGCGGACACCGTGTTCGAGACCGACGAGTCGGCGACGATCAGCGCCACGCCGAACGCCGGCGTCCTCGGTTCGACGGTGGACGGGACGCTGACCCTGCAGAACGACGACCAGGCGCCGTCGGTCACGCTGGCCCCGCCGGCCGCGACCGAAGGGGACGGACCCGTCACCGTGACCGCGACGGTGACCGGCTCGGCCCAGGCCTCGATCAACTGGACCGCGGATCTGACCGGCGGGACCGCTCAGGGCGCCGACTTCGACAGCAGCTCGGCGACGCTCTCCGGCACGCTCCTCCCGGGCGTCTCCTCCATCGCGCTCGGCACCATCGCGGTGGTGGACGACGACATCGACGAGGATGACCAGACCGTCAAGATCAATGTGACGCTCGGTAGTCAAGCCGCGGTGTCGGGCAACCTGACGATTCATGATGATCCGCTCAACACGCCGCCCGCGATCACCATGTCGGCGGCCCAGTCCGTCGCCGAGAACGCCGCCAGCCCGCTCGACATCCCGGTGACCCTGGACTGGACGGGCAGCACCGCCACCAAGTCCGAGAAGTCGATCACGGTCCAGTACGGGACCGCCCCGGGCACTGCCCTCGCTCCCGGCGACTACACGACGACGGGTGGCACGCTCACCTTCGGCGCGCTGGGCAACCCGGAGAACATCCCGGTGCCGCTCGTCGACGACAGCGCCTACGAGCTCTCCGAGCACTTCGACGTCAACCTCAGCAACGCGACCAACGCCACCATCGCGGTGCCCACCGACGTGGTCACCATCAACGACAACGATCCCGCGCCGGGGTTCACCGTCTCCAGCCCGGGGGCGGTGGCCGAGGGCGGCTCGCTCACCTACACGGTCACGCTGGCCGCGCCGGCCGTGGCGGACATCCACTTCACCGCGTCGATGGCGGGCGTGACGGCCGACGTGGCCGACTACACCCTGGCGAACAGCACGTTCACGATCCCGGCGGGGGAGACCACGGCGACCGTGGTGGTGCAGACCACCCCCGACGTCCTGTACGAGGGTGACGAGACCGCCACCCTGTCGATCGCCCGGGCCGGCGGCGAGAACAACGCCACCGGAGCGCAGGTGGACCGCACGGTGACGATCACCGACGACGACCCGATCCCGACCCTCACGCTGAACACCCAGGACGCCGCCGAGGGCAACTCGGTGGACGTGATCGCGACCGTGCACGGCGTCGCCCAGGCGGCCATGACCTTCACGGTCGCGGCGGCCGGGGACTCGTCGAACGGCAGGGTCGCGGCGGACGTGGCGGACTACACCGCAAACCTGCCCGACCTGGTGGTGCCCGCCAACACGACGTCCGGGCACGCCTTCACGGTCGGTTCGATCGACTTCGCCGACGACACGATCGACGAGGACGAGCAGTACGTCGGCGTCACCCTGAGCAACGCCACGCATCCGTCCGCCGCGCCGGTCTCCTCGGCGTACGGCATCGACGACGACGTGGCCGACCTGCCCCCGCTCATCGTCCCGGACGGCACGGTGAGCGTCGCGGAGGACGACGGCACCGCGACCGTGCCGGTCACGCTGCAGTTCAGCGGGTCGACGACGGCGACCGAGAAGACCGTGTCGGTGAACTGGTCGGCCGACTCCGGTACCGCCATGCCCGACGAGGACTTCCAGGGGACCTCCGGGACGATGACCTTCGCGGCGGGCCAGACCAGCAAGTCGGCGGACGTGGCCCTGATCGACGACGCCTTCTACGAGCTGGACGAGACGTTCGACGTCAATTTCAGCAACCCGCAGGGCGCCGATGTCGACCCGGCCGTCACCACGGTGACGATCACCGACGACGACAGCGCCAACAAGCCGGGCTTCACCGTCGAGCGCGTCCAGCCGGCCGACGGGGTCACCGTGATCACGCCGGGCACCCCGATCCCCGAGGGCGACTCCGCCGTCTACAAGGTGGAGCTGGCCGCGCCCGCGGTCGCGGACGTCCACCTCGACGTGACGATGGTGAACGGGACGACCCACAACGACGACTACCACCTGACCGACGTCGCGATCACCATCCCGAAGGGTGGCATGCTGGCCGCGATCAACCTGCACACCACCCCCGACACGATGTACGAGGGTGACCAGACGGCCACGCTGCACGTCGCCCTGGCCGGGAGCGAGACCAACGCGACCGGCGGCCCGATCGACACGGCGGTGACCATCGCCGACGACGACGCGAAGCCCACGCTGTCGGTCTCCTCCAACGGCGGCGACGAGGGTGGCACGGCGCCGGTGATCGGCATCCTGCAGGGCAGCGCCGAGGTCGCCATGACCTACACGCTGAACTTCGCCCCCAGCACGACTAGCGGCATCCTCGCCGCCGATCCGGCTGACTTCACCGCCACCCCGGCCACGGTCGTGGTCCCCGGGGGCACCGCGTCCGGGAGCATCCTGCCGCTCACGTCGGTCCCGGTCCTGGACGACGACAAGGACGAGGACGTGCAGTTCGTCGGCGTCACCGTGCACAACTCCACGGTGTCCGGGGTCACCGACGTCTACACCGACTTCCCGCTCTACGATGCCCCGGACGACCTCCCGCCGGTGATCGTCGCCCCGGGCCCGCAGTCGTTCGCGGAGGGCGTCGGCACGGCGAACGTCCCGGTCACGCTCGACTTCAGCGACAGCGCCGCGACCAGCACCGAGAAGACCGTCACGGCGGACTGGGGCACCGACCCGGACACGGCCGGCGACGGGACCGACTTCACCGCGGCGACCGGGACGCTCACCTTCGCTCCCGGCGACACCAGCGAAGACGTTCCCGTGGCGATCATCGACGACGCCGTCTACGAGCTGTCCGAGACCTTCGACGTCGGCCTCGCCAACGCGTCCAACGCGAGCGGGATCGACCCGGCCGGCACGACGGTGACGATCACCGACGACGACAGCGCGCACAAGCCGGTCTTCAGCGTGTCGGCCTCGCAGCCGGTGAACGAGGGCGGGAGCACCTTCTACACGGTGTCCCTGGACGTGGCGGCGCCCGCGGACCTCCACTTCACGGCCGCGATGGCCGATGTGACGACCAGCGCCGACGACTACACCGCGCCGGCCGGCACGTTCACCATCCCGAAGGGCCAGACCTCGGTCGAGGTGGAGGTGGCGACCACCGCCGACGAGATCTACGAGGCCGACGAGACGGCCACCCTGTCGATCGCGCTGGCCGCCAACGAGGTGAACGCGACCGGGGCGCAGGCGGATCGCACGGTGACGATCACCAACGACGACCAGGCGCCCACGCTGACGCTGATCCCGGCCGAGGGCGCGGAGGGCGGCACGGTCGCGGTCAAGGCGACGGTGACCGGAACCGCCCAGTCCGCGACGACCTACTCGCTGACCCTCGCCGGGGACTCGCTGGCGGGCGATCCGGCCGAGGGCGCCGACTACACCGACAGCGGACTGACGTTCCCGCTTCCGCCGGGCACGCCGTCCGGCACCGAGGTGACCCTGCGGACGGTCCCGCTGCTCGACGACACCGTCGCCGAGGAGACCGAACACCTGCTGGTCAGCGTGCACAACGACACGGTGGCCGGGGTGGCCGACGTGACCGGCGGCTATCAGATCACCGACGACCCGGACGACCGGGACCCGAAGATCGCCATCCCGGCGAACACGCCGGTGGCCGAGAACGACGGTCCGGCGGTCGTCCCGGTCACGCTCGACTTCAGCGACAGCTCGGCGTTGAGCACCGAGAAGCAGATCCAGGTCGACTACCAGACCAGCAGCGGCAGCACGGACGGCAGCGCCGACGCGATCTCCGACTACGACCCGCAGAACGGCACCCTGACCTTCGCGCCGGGTGAGACCAGCAAGGACATCGAGGTCGGGATCGGCGACGACGGCGCCTACGAACTGGACGAGTCGTTCGGCGTCGACCTGAGCAACCCGCAGAACTCGGACGGTCTGGTCCGCCCGAGCGGCACGGTCACGATCACCAACGACGACACCCCGGCGCCGGGATTCACCGTCTCCGACCCGGTCGTCGCCGACGAGGGCGACGTCGCGCAGTACACGATCACGCTCGACGAGCCGGCCGCCGCGACGGTCACCTTCGACGCGACGATGGCCGACGTCAGCACGCACACCGCGGGCGGACATCCGGGCTGGGACGACTACACGCTCTCGGACGCGCACCCGACGATCGCCAAGGGCGAGACCACCGCGACGGTGCAGGTCGAGATCAACAACGACGATACGTACGAGGCGGACGAGCAGGCCACGCTGACCGTCGCCCCGGCCGCGACCGAGCTGAACGTGATCGGGGCGGCGCAGGACCGCGGCCTGACCATCCACAGCGCCGACGCGGTCCCGGTGATCGCCCTCAACGGCGGTGAGGGCGCCGAGGGCGGCAGCCTGGACGTCGTCGCCACCCCGACCGGCGTGGCCGAGAACGATCTGACGTACTCGCTCACCGCGGCCGCCGACGCCACCAACGGTGCGGATGGGGCGGAGCCGAGCGACTACACCCTGACGCCGGGCGGCGGTTCGTTCACCCTGCCCGCCGGCCAGACCGCGCCGCTCACCGTCCGTACGCTCGGACTCGCCGACGACACCGTCGACGAGGTGACCGAAACGGTCAAGATCACCGCGACCAACACCGGCGTCCCGGCCGCCGGAGCGGTGTCCGCGCTGTACCGGATCACCGACGACCCGAACGACAAGCCGCCCGCGGTGGCCCTCGGGGGTCCGGTGACCGTCGCCGAGGGCGCCGGGACCGCGACCGTGCCGGTGAGCCTGGTCTTCGACCCGGCCCGCACCGCCGCCACCTCGACCGAGCAGTCCGTCTCGGTCGCCCACCAGACCGTCGCCGGCACCGCGAGCGCCAACGACTACGGCGTCGCCACCCCGAACCCGCTGGTCATCGCGGCCGGCGGCAGCGGCGGCACGATCAGCGTGCCGATCGTCGACGACCTGCGCAACGAGATCAGCGAGACGTTCCAGGTCCAGGCGACCGCGGTCACCCCGGCCGACGCCGCGATCAGCACCGCCACCAGCACGATCACCATCACCGACAACGACCAGAACGTCCCGCTGCCGACCTTCTCGGTCACCGGCGGGACCGCCGCCGAGGGCTCGGGCAACGCGACGTTCACCGTCGCGCTGACCGTTCCGGCCCAGGACGACGTCGACCTCACCGTCACCACCCAGAACGGCACCGCGACCGGCGACGACTTCCGGGCGCCGGCCGGCACGCTGCGCATCCCGATGGGCAGCCGGACCGGCACGATCACCGTCCCGATCGTCCAGGACGCCGTCTACGAGGGCGACGAGTCCGCGGCGATCACCGTCGCGCTGGCCGCCGGCGAGCGCGACGCCACCGGACCCGCGCAGGTGGGGTCGCTGACCATCGTCGACGACGACGCCCGGCCGACGATCACGCTGCGGCCGGCGACCGGCGCCGAGGGGGAGACCCTCGAACTGCGCGGCACGGTCACCGGGGTCGCGCAGCGTGACCTCGACATGGGCACCGTGAAGATCGCCGGCTCGGCGACCGGGGATCCGGCCGAGCCGGGCGACTACGACGACGACCGCCTGGGCTCGCTCAGCCTGCCCGGCGGCACGCCGGACGGCACGGTGGTCACCCTGGGCACGATCGGTCTGGTCGACGACACCGTCGACGAGGACACCGAGGGCTTCACCGTCACTGCCGGTGACGTCAGCGCGGACTACCGGATCACCGACGACCCGGACGACCAGACGCCCGGGGTCACCATCGCCGACGGTTCCGCGGCCGAGGACGACGGCACGGTCACCCTGCCGGTGACGCTGGTCTTCGCCAAGGGCACCACCGGCACCGAACGGACCGTGACGCTGCCCTGGCGGACCGTCGCCGGCACGGCGCTCGCCGACGAGGACTACACCGACTCGTCCGGCACGCTCACCTTCGAGCCCGGCACCGATCAGTCGACGATCACCGTGCCGATCATCGACGACAAACAGAAAGAAACCGACCAGAGCTTTGCCGTACGTCTCGGCGACCCGTCCCCGAGCGACGTCGTCCGAGCCCGGACGCAGGCGACGGTGACCATCGCGGACAACGACCGGGCGACCGTGCCGACCCTGGCGCTGAGCTCCGCCGTCCTCACCGGCAGCGGCCGGGTCGCGATCAGCGGCAAGGCCGGCGCCGGGTCCAAGGTCGAGCTGCTCGCCGCGGCCGGCACCAGCGGCGGGACGTTCCGGGTGGCGCAGACCACGACGGCCGACAAGGAGGGCGCGTTCACCTTCGCGCCGACCCTCAACAACGGATACCGGCTGATGGCGCGGGCCGACGGGCTCACCTCGCCGGTGCGTACCGTGCAGGTCCGCCAGGACCCGGCACTGACCGCGACCAGCGGGGCGAAGGGCGCGGTGACCCTGCGGGTCAGCGGCGACCCGGACCAGCCCGGGCAGGACGTCAGCGTGCAGCGCCTGGTCAGCGGCTCCTGGAAGACCGTGGAGAAGGGCGCGCTGAACGCGGCCGGGACGTTCACGGTGACGACGCGGGGGTTGAAGTCCGGGACGACGTACTCGTTCCGCGCGGTGATCGCCGCGACCGCGTCGCTCGGCATCCTGGGCGGCACGTCGGCGTCCCGCTCGGTAAGGGTCCGCTGACCCGCCCGCGGCCGTTCGCGTGATCTTCGCCCGCACGTGAACGTTTCTCTGCCCGGAAAAAGGCGTTCCGCCGAAAAGGTACGGATATGCCGGTTAGATTACGGATGGCTCCGCCTCACACGGACCTCTAGTCCGGTGTTTGCGCTGCTGAGGGCCGGGTTGACCGGCGCCCCGACCGCCCCAAGGTGCGGTACCCGAACAGGCAACCCCGTCCCGTGACGGGGACGCAAAGCCAGGGGCCTCCCCGCTGGAGGTTGCCCAGCCGCCGAAGGAGACAGGAAGAGAATGCGTTATCGACCAATCCAAGCGGCGCCGCGCGACCGGGCGCCGTTCGCGCTCTGGGGACGGCCCCGGATCCGCACTGTCCTGGCCGCTGTGGCTGCCTCCGCCGCCGCGCTCGTTCCAGTAGCGTTCGTCCCCACGCCGGCCTACGCCGCCATCTCGGGCCTGACGATCACCCCACTGACGGACAACTGGGAAGGTGCCCGGGTCGCGTTCACGGCGACCTACACGGGCGCGTCGTCCTCCGGCGCGATCACCTTCGCCGCTACCGGGGACGGCGTCGCGGGCACCAACTACGTCGCTACCCCGACCGTCGGGGTGGCCGCGGGCGGCGCCAGCTACACCTTCCCCGGGACCACGGCCGGCGGCGTCAACTCCGTGACCGTCTATGTAGACACGATCGCCGACGCGGCCATCGCGGCCCACACGATCACCCTGACCGGGTCCGACGCCACCACGCCGACGCCCAACACGCAGGTGAGCTCGACCACGGCGTCGGTCTGGAACTGGGACCCCGCCGCCAACTCCTACATCCTGACCGGTCCGGGCACGGTTCCGGAGACCGCGACCACGACCGGCACGGGCGTGAGCGCGGTCACCACGCAGGCGACCGCCTGGGTGAGCGCCACCCTTTCGGGATCCGCTCAGACCCTGGCGCACGACGTCGTCATCCCGGTGGCGTCGATGGACCGGCTCGCGGGCCCGGCGGCGGCGCAGGCCGGCACCGACTCCACCCGGGACTACACGGCACTTCCGGCCGGGTCGACGATCACGATCAAGGCGGGGTCGAGCAGCGGTGCCACCGGGGTCACTCTCTTCGACGACGCGATCGACGAGGACGACCAGAGCTTCGACGTCAACATCACCACCGGTCAGGCGCCGGGTGGCAGCGCGGCCTCCGCGGGCGGTGCGACGGCACCGGTGACGATCACCGACGACGACGCGCAGCCGACCGTGAAGGTCGCCGGCGGCGGCTCGGTCAGCGAGAGCGGCTCGCTCGGCTTCCCGATCTCGCTCTCCGGCCCGACGCAGCGCGCTGGTGCGGCTGTCCGCTTCGACACCTCGAGCGGCGACACTCTGGACAACTCGAACCCGGCGACCAGCGGCACCGACTTCACCGCCGTTACGAATCGCAGCGTGACCTTCCCGAACAACTCCACCAATTCGACAGTGCTCGTCAAGACCACGGGCAACGTCAATGTAAGCAATGTTCCCATCGGTGACGGGGTCGTCGAGGGCACGGAGAACCTCAAGGCCACCCTGAGCGCCCCGACGAACATCACCCTGGGCACGCCGGTTTCGGCCAGCGGCACCATCGTCGACGCGGACACGCCGCCGTCCGCCTCCACGATCTCGGTCAACGAGACGGGGGTCGCGGCCACCAGTTGGACCGAGGGCAACAGCGGCACCGTCGACAAGTGGATCTACCTGACGCTGAGCGGCACCGCCTCGATCCCGGTGAAGATCAACTACGCCTTCAGCGGTGGCACCGCCACCAATGGCACCGACTACGTCGGCAAGGACGGCTCGCTGACGATCGCGCCCGGCGAGACCAAGGCGAAGATTCCGGTCTCGATCATCGGGGACACCTACTACGAGAGCCCGGACGAGACCTTCAACCTGGTCTTGACCAGCCCGAACGCCACGCTGACGGGTTCCACGACGGCGTTCACCATCGCCGACGACGGTGACACCAAGCCGACCTGGAACCTGAAGGACGCCACGGTCGACGAGGGCAAGACCGGCGTCACCCAGGCGAAGATCCCGGTCACGCTGAGCGGCCCGACGAACGTGGACGTCTCGTTCACCTTCTCGGTTCCCGCCGTTGTGGGTGCGGGAACCACGGCGACCCAGGGAGCCACCGTCGCCGGCGGCACCGCCCTGGGTGCCAGCGACTACGCCCAGCCGACATCGTCCGTGGTGACCATCCCGGCCGGCCAGACCACGGCTGACCTGGTGATCCCGGTCAACGGCGACACGGTCTACGAGGGCAACGAGACGATCGCGATCCCGGCGCCCGTCGTGAGCGCGGGTTCCAGCAACGTGACGACGGGTACTCCGTCGACCGCGTCGCTCACGATCAAGGACGACGACGCCGCGCCTGCGGTCACCTTCAACTCGACCGGTGGCACCGAGGGCACGTCGATCCGCGTCAACGCGACCGTCACCGGCACCGCGGAGAAGGCGTACAAGCTGAAGTTCGCCACCGCCGGGTCCGGTACCGGTAACGAGGTCGCGACCTACAACACCGACTACTCGGGCAACATCGCCAACCTCGGTCTCATCGGCGGCGAACTGACCGTCACCGCCGGGGCGGCGACCCCGACGCTGGGCCAGATCGCCGAGTTCTACCTCGAGCCGGACAGCATCGACGAGCCGACCGAGACGTTCGGAGTCACCGCGACCGAGTCGTCCGCCTCGCTGATCGGCATCCCGGTCAGCACCGGCACGTACAAGATCACCGATGACCCGGGCGACCTCCCGCCGGCCGTCCACATTCCGGACGGCTCGATCAAGGAGAACGAGAAGTCCATCGAGGTCCCGGTGGGCCTGGAGTGGACCGCCGACAACTCGGCCACCTCGACCACCCAGACCCTGACCGTCCCGTGGGAGACCGCGGACGGCACGGCCAAGGCGGGCGAGGACTACGAGGCGTCGCACGGCACCCTGATGATCACGCCGGACGGCAAGGGCAACGTCATCAGCGTCAAGATCATTGACGACAAGATGAAGGAGCCGGACGAGACCTTCTGGATCAAGCTCGGCAAGCCCGGCCCGGCCGGTGCGAGCGTCTACAACAACATCTGGAACGGCACCGTCACCATCGAGTCCGACGACATGTCGAACCCGGTCGCCCCGACCCTGACCGTCACCGGTCCGGCCAAGGGCGGCGGCCTGGCCGCCATCTGGGGCAAGGCCGGCCCGAAGGCGGACGTCGAGCTCTGGGGCGCCCCGCTCCCCGGCAAGCTCGCCCCGCTGAACGTCACGGTCAAGGCCGACGACAACGGTGAGTACAAGTTCGTCTCCCGGGCAATCACCCAGGGCTGGACCTTCGCGGTCAAGTCCGACGGCATGGTCTCCGCGGCGAAGACGGTCAAGCTGACCCAGTCGCCGGCGCTCACCGTGTCGACCACCAAGGGCAAGCTGACGGCCATGGTCGTCGGCAACCCGAAGGCGGGCGGCCAGACGGTCACCATCCAGCGCAAGAGCGGTAGCAAGTGGGTGACGGTCGCCAGTGGCAAGACCGGCACGGCCGGCTACAAGGGCACGTGGAGCTTCAAGTCGAAGACGAAGCTGACCCTGCGGGCCCTGGTCTCCGGCAACAGCACGACGGGCATCGCCGCCGGCTACTCCGCGACGAAGACCATCACCATCAAGTAAGCATCGACTGACCCGAAAAAACGGGGGCGGCCTCACGGCCGCCCCCGTTTGCTTGTCTCAGTCCATCTCGACCACGGCCGAGGCGAACTGCGCCGAGTACAACCGGGCGTACGCCCCCTCGGCCGCGATCAGCTCGTCGTGCGTGCCCTGCTCCACGATCGTGCCGTCCTCCATGACGAGGATCAGGTCGGCGTCGCGGATCGTGGACAGCCGGTGGGCGATCACGAAGCTGGTCCGTCCGGTCCGGAGCGTGTTCATCGCCCGCTGGATCAGCACCTCGGTCCGGGTGTCGACGGAGCTGGTCGCCTCGTCCAGGATCAGGATGCTCGGCTCGGCCAGGAACGCCCGCGCGATCGTGATCAGCTGCTTCTGACCGGCGCTGACGTTCGAGCCCTCCTCGTCGATCTTCGTCTCGTAGCCGTCCGGCAGCATCCGGACGAACCCGTCGACGTGCGCGGCCTCGGCCGCCCGGATGACCGCCGCCTCGTCGAAGGAGTCCGCGCCGTAGGCGAGGTTCTCCGCGATCGTCCCGCCGAACAGCCAGGTGTCCTGCAGGACCATGCCGATCTGCTCGCGCAGCTGTTCGCGCGGCATGGTGGCGATGTCCACCCCGTCCAGGGTGATCCGCCCCCCGGTCACGTCGTAGAACCGCATCAGCAGGTTGACCAGCGTGGTCTTGCCGGCCCCGGTCGGCCCGACGATCGCCACGGTCTGCCCCGGCTCGACCGCGAGCGACAGGTTCTCGATCAGCGGCTTGTCCGGCGTGTACCGGAACGACACGTTCTCGAACGCGATCCGGCCCTCGACCCGCGCAAGATCGACGGGAGCCGGATCGGCGCTCTGCTCGTCCGCGTCGAGCAGGGCGAACACCCGCTCGGCGGAGGCCACCCCGGACTGCACCAGGTTCGCCATGCTGGCCACCTGGGTCAGCGGCTGGCTGAACTGCCGGCTGTACTGGATGAACGCCTGCACGTCACCCAGCGACAGCGACCCGGACGTCACCCGCAGGGCGCCGACCACCGCGACCAGCACGTAGTTGATGTTGCTGATGAACATCATGGCCGGCTGGATCAGGCCGGAGATGAACTGGGCCCGGAAGCTGGAGGCGTACAGCTTGTCGTTGTGCTGCCGGAACGCCTCCTCGGCCTCGTGCTGCCGGCCGAACACCTTGACCAGCGAGTGCCCGGTGAACATCTCCTCGATGTGCCCGTTGAGCTGGCCGGTGACCTTCCACTGCGCGACGAACTGCGGCTGGGCCCGCTTGCCGATGGCCTTGGTCAGGAAGAACGACACCGGGATGGTGACCAGCGCGATCAGCGCCAGCAGCGGCGAGATCCAGAACATCATCCCGAGCACCCCGACGACCGTCAGCAGCGCCGTGATCAGCTGCGCGAACGTCTGCTGCAGGGTCTGCGCGATGTTGTCGGTGTCGTTGGTGGCCCGGCTGAGCACCTCACCGCGGGCCTGCTTGTCGAAGTACGACAGCGGCAGCCGGGCCAGTTTCGCCTCGACCTGGTTGCGCAGGTCGAAGACGGCGGTCTGCACCACGCGCGCGGTGATCCGGCCCTGGAACACGCCGAACACCCAGGCGAACAGGTAGACCACGACCACCCAGGCCAGCACGTGCAGCAGCTTGTCGAAGTCGATGCCCTGGCCGGGGATCGCGTCGTTCATCCCGGCCAGCAGGTCGGCCATCTTGGTCTCACCGTTCTGCCGGAGCAGCTCGATGGCCTGTTCCTTGGTGACCCCGGGCGGCAGGGACTCGCCCAGCTTCCGGCCGACCACGCCGTTGAAGATCACGTCGGTGGCGTGGCCGAGCAGGCGCGGGCCGAGCACCGACAGGAAGACCGAGGCGATGCCGAAGAGCAGCACCAGGCCGACCAGCATCCGCTGCGGCGCGAGCATCTTCAGCAGGCGCTTGGTGGAGCCCTTGAAGTCCTGCAGCTTCTCCGGCGGTCCGCCGGCTCCCATCATCATCCGGGCGGCCGGCGGGCCGCCCATCGGCCGCGCGGGCGGCCGGTTGGGCGCGGTCATGCGGCGGCCTCCTGCTCAGTGAGCTGCGAAAGAACGATTTCCCGGTACGTCGGATTGCCGTCCATGAGCTCCTCATGCGTCCCGGTCCCGACGACCCGGCCGTCGTCGAGCACGACGATCCGGTCGGCGTCCCGGATGGTGCTGACCCGCTGCGCCACGATCACCACGGTCGAGTCCGCGATGTACTCGGTGAGCGCGGCCCGCAGCGCCGCGTCGGTGGCGTAGTCGAGGGCCGAGAACGAGTCGTCGAACAGGTAGATCTCCGGCCGGTGCACGAGCGCCCGGGCGATCGCGAGCCGCTGCCGCTGCCCGCCGGACACGTTCGTGCCGCCCTGCGCGATCGGGGCGTCGAGCCGCCCGTCCATCGCCTCGACGAAGTTCTTCGCCTGGGCGACCTCCAGGGCCTCCCAGAGCTCCTCGTCGGTGGCGTCCGGATTGCCGTAGCGCAGGTTGGTCGCGATCGTGCCGGTGAACAGGTACGGCCGCTGCGGCACGATGCCGACCAGCCGGGACAGCAGGCCGGGCTCGAGCTCCCGGACGTCCACGCCGTCCACCAGCACGGCGCCCTCGCTCGCGTCGAACAGCCGCGGGATCAGGTTGATCAGGGTGGTCTTGCCGCTGCCGGTGGACCCGATGATCGCGGTCACCTCCCGGGGGCGGGCGACCAGTCGTACGTCGGAAAGCACCGCGGCCTCGGCCCCCGGATAGCGGAAGCTGACCGCCCGCAGTTCCAACTCGCCATGTCTGTCGACCTCGGTGATCGGCGCCGCAGGCGGCGTCACCGAGGTGTCCGTCCCGGTCACCTCCTGGATGCGCTCGGCGCAGACCTCGGCGCGCGGGATCATGATGAACATGAAGGTGGCCATCATGATCGACATCAGGATCTGCATCAGGTAGCTGAGGAACGCGGTGAGCGCGCCGACCTGCATGTGGTTGCTGTCGATCCGGTGCCCGCCGAACCAGAGGACGCAGATGCTGGACAGGTTCACGATCAGCATCACGGTCGGGAACATCAGCGCCATGATCTTGCCGGCCTTCAGCGAGACCTGGGTGAGGTCGTCGTTGGCGACCTCGTAGCGCGCCTTCTCCCGGTCGTCCCGGACGAACGCCCGGATCACCCGGATGCCGGTGATCTGCTCGCGCATGACCTGGTTGACCCGGTCCAGCTTGACCTGCAGGCTGCGGAACAGCGGCCGCATCCGGCTGATGATCAGGGCGACCACGCCGACCAGGATCGGGATGATCACCAGGAGCAGCCCGGAGAGCGGCACGTCCTGGCGCAGCGCGAGCACGATGCCGCCGACGCACATGATCGGCGCCGAGACCATCAGCGTGAAGGTGAGCAGCACCAGCATCTGGATCTGCTGCACGTCGTTCGTGGTGCGGGTGATCAGCGACGGCGCGCCGAACTGGCCCACCTCGCGGGCGGAGAACGTCTGCACCCGGCTGAAGATCGCCTCGCGCACGTCCCGGCCGACCGCCATGGCGGTCCGGGCGCCGAAGTACACCGCGACGATCTGCGCGGCGATCTGCAGCACCGTGATGCCGAGCATCCAGCCGCCGAGCTTCATCACATAGCCGGTGTCGCCGGTGACGACGCCCTTGTCGATGATGTCGGCGTTCAACGTCGGTAGGTAGAGCGTCGCGAGCGTCTGCAGGAACTGGAACAGCACGATCAGGCCGATCGTGTTCCAGTACGGCCGCAGGTGCACGCGAAGCAGCTTCATCAACACTTCGCTTGCTCCCCCTGATTGGTGAGAATGCCGTCGAGCAGCAATGACGCCAGCTCGGAACCGCTGAACCGCTCGCTGTCGCCGAACGGGCCGAAGGTGTTCGCGCCGCAGTAGAGCAGCAGCAACCGGGCCGCCTTGGCCGGCGGGACCCGCAGCCGGGCCGCGTCCGGCTCGAGCACCTCGGTCACGGCGGTCATCAGCAGCCCGCGCGTCGAGGTCATCCGCTCCCGCGCCTCCGGGCTGCCGTCGTTCATGATGATCAGGCGGCGGGCCGCGTGCATCAGGCTCGCGTTCTCCGCGAACCGGGCGTGCACGATCTCGGCCGCGGCCAGCAGCCGCTCCCGCAGGCCCGCGGCCGGATCGATGGCGGCCAGCGCGTCAAGCGTCGGCTGCGCGTCGAGCGCCTGGACCACCGAGCAGACCACCAGCTCGTTCTTGTTGCTGAAGACGCCGAAGATGGTGCCCTCGGCGACCCCGGCGGCGTGCGCGATCTGCCGGGTGCTCACCTCGACCCCATGCTCGTGCAGCAGCGGGATGGTCGCCGCGATCAATGCCGCCCGCCGCTCGTCCGGCGCGAGGGCCGGTTGACGTCTGCGTCTGTTCTCCACGGCGCACAGCCTAATGAGCGAGCACTCACTCATCCACTGACTTTTGTCATGGGGTCTCACCGCCCCCTCGTCGAACCGGAAACGACACGGGGGCGTATCAAGTAAACGTGAGCCAACCAAGCAAGCCGTACCGCCGGGTCATTCGTCACGTGACCACGGGTTTCGCCGCAATCCTCGTCTTTCTCGCGCTGATCCTGCCGGACCAGATCACCCGGCTCCCGCCGGGCAACCACTGGTACACCGCGCTGGTGCGGATCCCGATCGAGGCGCTGATCGCCGGCGCGGTGCTGCTCGTCACGCCGCCGCGGGCGCGCCGCTGGCTGGCCGCCGGGCTGGGCGTGCTGCTCGGCGCGCTCACCGTGGTCAAACTGGTCGACATCGGCTTCTTCTGGGTGCTGGCCCGCCGCTTCGACCCGGTCCTGGACTGGACGCTGTTCGACGACGGCTTCAACTTCCTGGTCGACTCGGTCGGCAAGGCGTCCGCGACCGCGGTGGCGGTCGGCGCGGTCCTGCTCGGAGTCCTGATGGTCGCCGGGATGGCCTGGGCGATGCTGCGGCTGACCCGGGTCGCCGTCGGGCATCGCCGGATCGCCGCCGGTGGGCTGGGCGTCGCCGGGGTGGCCTGGCTGGCCCTGTTCCTGATGAGCTACCAGTTGATCGGCGGCATCCCGGTGGCCTCGACCGCCGCCGCCGACCTGGCCCGGGACACCGCGCTCGCGCTGCCGAAGGACCTCGCCGACAAGCGCGCGTTCGTGGCCGAGGTGGACGCCGACCCGTACCGGGACCGCCCCGGGAACCAGCTGCTCACCGCGCTGCGCGGCAAGGACGTGGTGGTCTCGTTCATCGAGAGCTACGGCCGCGACGCGGTGGAGAACCCGGCGTTCAACGGCTCGGTGCTGACCGCGCTGGCCGACGGGGACCAGAAGCTGGCCAAGGCCGGGTTCGCCGCCCGCAGCGGCTTCCTCACCTCGTCCACCGCCGGCGGCGGCAGCTGGCTGGCCCACTCGACGTTCCTGTCCGGCATGTGGGTCAACAACGAGTCCCGCTACCGCAGCCTGATGGCGACCGACCGGCTCACGCTGACCAGGACGTTCAAGAACGCCGGGTACCGCACGGTCGGCGTCGAGCCGGGCGTCATCTACGCCTGGCCGGAGGGCCAGTTCTACGGCTACGACCAGGTCTACGACAAGGCCGCGCTGAACTACCACGGCCCGCAGTTCAGCTGGTCACCGATGCCCGACCAGTACGCGCTGTCGCAGTTCCAGAAGTTCGAGTACAGCAAGCCCGGCCGCGGTCCGCTGCTCGCCGAGATCACCCTGACCTCCAGCCACACCCCGTGGGCGCCGGTCCCGAGCACGCTCGGCTGGGACCAGCTCGGCGACGGCAGCGTCTACGGCCCGCAGGCCAAGACCACCGACCCGAAGACGGTCTGGAAGGACGACAGCAAGATCAAGACCGAATATGCCCGCTCGATCGCCTACTCGGTCGACAGCCTGATCAACTGGGCCAGCACCTACGGCGACGACAACCTGGTCATGGTCTTCCTCGGCGACCACCAGCCCGCCTCGGTCGTGGTCGGCCAGAACGCCACCCACGACGTCCCGATCACCATCATCGCCAAGGACCCCAAGGTCCTCGACCGGATCAACTCCTGGGGCTGGACCAGCAGCGTCAAGCCCGCCCCGAACGCCCCGGTCTGGCCGATGAACGCCTTCCGCGACCGCTTCCTGACCGCCTTCGGCCCGGAGGGCGACCCCCACTGACCCCCTCTGCTGACCGCTACTGATCCCTCCCGGCCTCCTCCCGAGACCGGCTCCGGACATTCCTCTCCGCCCAGAACCGGCCGGCCACGCGGGCAGCGTGACCGGCCGGTTCGTCTTCACCCTCAAACCCAAGATCAAATTCTTCATTGCCTCGGCTGCGGCCAATAACTGATCGTCGCTCCCGCGGGGACCCTTCCGGGCCTCGCAGGGCGCGGGGCGCCCAGAACGCGAGACCCGAAAGGGCGACGTCCGAGGGTGGTTGCGGTTTCAAAGGACCCCGCAACGCCTCGCGCTAGTCGGCGAGCGTGATGACCTGGGTGGCGGGGAGGCGCGGGGTGTGCGGGGGAGCGGTCCGGTCCGGGTCCTGCAGGCCGAGGCGGACGGCCAGGTAGGGCACGCCGGTTCCGCCCAGCAGGCGGGTCAGGGCCGCCCGGGTGAACGGGACCTCGACCGGCCCGCTGAACGGGAGCAGGCTCACCGCGTGCTCGGTCGCGGCCAGCCACAGCCGGCTGAGCGACTCGCCGGAGCGCAACCAGTCGGACGGGGCGTCGCCGCGGCCGTACAGGACGCCGTACGTCGCCGCCCGGTCGTGCCCGTCCCCGGCCGTGACCGAGCCTTCGGCCTGGAAGTCCCGCTCCGCGACAGTGGTCAGCGGCACCTCGGCGGGCAGCGCCGAGGCCGGGATCCCGGTGCCGTCCGGCCGGTCCCCGCCGACCCAGGTGGCGAGCTCGGCACGGGCCCGCTCGTCGGCGTCCTCGGCGGACTGGGCGTGCTCCACCGCGACCGCCAGGTCCAGCACCTGGTCCCGGTCCAGCAGGTGCAGCTCGGCCCCGCCCGGCGAAGCCGCCTTGACCAGCGCGTCCAGGACCGGCCCGGGAACCGCCTCGTCCCGGACCGTGCGCCGGTCGGTCCGCCGCACCTGGAGCATCTGCAGGTGCCGGGTCGCCTCCGGCTCGGCCGGTCGCCGGTCACCCGGCGTGATCACCGCGAGCGGCCCGTCGAGGGACCCGGGGCGCTCGACCGTGTATCCCCAGCCCTCGGCGTCCAGCGCGACCTGCGCGTGGTGCAGCGCCGCGCCGCAGCTGACCAGGAGCATCCGGGCGTCCGGGTCCTGCGCGTGCAGCTGCCGGCCGGTGACCGCGTACAGCTCCAGCCGGTCGGCCCGGACCACCCACCGCCACGGCTGGGTGTTGTGGATCGACGGGGCGAACCGGGCCGCGTCGGCGGCCTGCGCCAGTGCCTGCTTGACCTCGTTCATCCCCCCATGGTGTGTCGTCCGACCAGGGCCGACCAAGGCCGAAAGTCCCGAACCGTAGGCTGGGCCGGGTGTTCGCCGAGCCGTCGCTGACCCATCGCAAGGAGGACGGGCAGGAGGTGCCGCTGCTGCTCTGGCGGTTTCCCGAGCCGGTCCTCGCCGTCTCCAGCGCGGTCCTGGGCGGCGGTGTCGGCACCCGCGAGTGGCTGATCAACGCCAGCGTCCCGATGTCCTACGCGCGGCCGGACCCGGCGGTGCACCTGACCGAGCTCGCCGGCGCGCTCCACCTGTCCGGTCCCGGGGTCGGGCTGCTCACCGGCGTGAACGTGCGTGACGTGGTGTCGGCGTCGGAGGCCGGGGTGCACGTCTACGCGACGGTCGGCCTGGGCGCCCCGATCCGCGCCGCCGAAGCCGGGGTGACCGGTTTCGCCCATCATCCCGGGACGATCAACATCGTCGTCTGGATTCCGCAGCGGCTCAGTGCCGGCGCGCTGGTCAACGCGGTCGCGACGGCCACCGAGGCGAAGGTGCAGGCGCTGGCCGACCTGGGCCTGTCCGCGACCGGCACCGCGACGGACGCGATCTGCGTGCTCTGCCCGGTGGCCGGTGAACCGGCGGCCTACGGCGGGCCGCGTTCGCACTGGGGCACGCCGATGGCGCGGGCCGTGTTCGGGGCGGTCCGGGACGGGGGTGCGGCCAATCTGGCTACCGGGCGCTCCTGGTCGGGGGCTTACGGCCGTACCGCCGAATCGGCGCCGCAATCGTGAGCGAAAAGCGAACCGTGACCCCGCGCTAGAGCCGGGTGGCCAGGGCGAGGAAGCGGTCCTCGCCGTCCTCGTAGGAGGTCAGCACCCACCCCGCCGCGGCCAGCAACGGCGCCAGCCGCTCCTCGGCGAGCGCCTCGTCCGGCCGCAGCGTCCGCCCGTGCCGGGTGGCCAGCGCGGCCCGGCCGACCGGGTGGAAGATCGCCAGCGTCCCGCCGGGCCGGGTGACCCGGGCCAGCTCGGCGAGCCCGGCCGGCGGGTCCGGCAGGTGGGTGATCAGACCGGCCGCGAAGATCACGTCGACCGCGGCGTCGGCGATCGGCAGCCGGCGGGCGTCCGCGACGACCAGGGTCGCGGCGGTGTTCCGGCCGGCCCGGCACGCCTCGGCGAGCATGTCCGGGGTGAAGTCCAGCCCGATCACCCGCCCGGCCGGCCCGACCGCCCCGGCCAGGGCGGGAAGCGCCCGCCCGGTCCCGCAGCCGACGTCGAGGGCGACCTCGCCGGGGCGCACGCCGGCCTCGTGGACGGCCTTCGCGTACGCCGGCAGATCGTCCCCGAACTTGACGTCCCAGTCCGCCGCGCGGGCCGCGAAGAACGCCCGGCTTTCCGACAGGTACCACCGGTCCGGGTCGGCCAGCGACGGGTGCATGTGCCGGATGACCGGCCAGTCCGGGTCCCGGTGGTCGATCACCACCTGGGCGCGGCGTTCCCCGTCGCCGCTGGTGAACCTGTTCCGCGGGCCGCCGCGCAGATAGACCAGGACCTGGTCGGTGGCCGGCTCGAGCACGTTGAGCGCCGAGTCGAACCCGCCGGTGCCCGGCCCGATCAGCCCGAGCACCGCGTCGATGTTCCAGGCTCGCGCGGACGCCGGGAACGCCGCGGCGAGCCGCGCCGCGAAGTCGGCCGCCGCGCCCGGATCGCCGCCGTCGACGATCACGGTGAGCGGCGCCCGTGGCGCCAGCACCTCGGCCAGCAGGGCGGTGACTTCCCTTATCCGTTCCGGCACGCCCACCAGGATGCAGCCCGGGTGTGACGGACGCAACGTTTCACTCACTCAAGTACGCCGGTGTGAGCTGCGTAAATCGGCGGCTACCGTTCCGGTCATGGAGTCACTGGAGCTGGCCGATTTCCGGTCCGCGGTCGCCCGTATGTACCTCGAAGCGGACGGCCTGTCGGATTTCCGCACCCGCCGCGATGATCTCTTCGCCACCCACGCGCAGTCGCCGATCCCGCCCTCGGAGCGGGCCGATTTCGCGGGGTTGGCGTATTTTCCGGAAAATCCGGAGGCGATCGTCGACGTGCCCGTCCACAAGGCGGACGGTGAGCTGACGATCGACACCGGCGGGCCGGACGGCGTCGTCCGGTACACCCGCGCCGGGATTCTGGAGACCCCGTTCGGCGATCTCACGCTCTGGTGGATCGCGGCCTACGGCGGCGGCCTGTTCCTGCCGGTCCGGGACGGGACGTGCGGCCGGGAGACGTACGGCGGGGGCCGCTACCTGACCGACACGGTGAAGGGCACCCACGGGCGGGGCGTGCAGTGGCTGGGCTCGGACCGGGTCCGGCTCGACTTCAACTACCTCTACAACCCGAGCTGCGCCTACGACCCGCGCTGGGCGTGCCCGCTGGCGCCGCCGGAGAACCGGATCACCCACCCGCTCGAGGCGGGTGAGAAGTCCTACCACTGATCAGGCCGAGCCGGGTCAGATGGTCGGCGAAGCCGTCGAACGGGGCGCGGGCCGTGGCGGCGGCCAGCACCGCGGGGTGCGCGTCGCCGACCGCGACCGAGTGGCCCACCAGGGCGAACATGCTCAGGTCGTTGGGCATGTCGCCGAAGGCGACGGTGTGTTCCGGGGCGATGCCCAGCCAGTCCAGCGCGCTTGCCACGCCGGCCGCCTTGTCCACCGCGGGCGGCCCGGCCTCGACCAGGTGGGGCGCCGAGTAGGTGAGGGTGACCCGCTCGGCGAAGCCGGCCTCGGTCAGCCGGGCGGTCAGCTGGTCGGAGGTGAGCGTGCCGTGCCGGATCGCCACCCCGTAGGCCGGCTGGTCGGCGATCTCGCCGAGCGCGACCGGCCGCCACGGCTCGGCCGGCGGCCGGCCGCGGAGCGCCAGGTATTCCGGGGTGATGTCCCAGGAGGCCACCCCGAAGACGGCCAGCCCGGCGCCGGGCAGGGCCCGGACGAACCCGGCCAGGTCGCGCAGGTCGTCGGCGGGCAGGGTGCGCTGCCAGAGCGTGCGGCTCTCGGCCGGGGACCAGCCGAGCGCGCCGTTGTGGCAGACCGCGACCGCGAGGTGGCCGACCAGGGCGGTGAGGCGTTCCACCCCGTTGCGGGTGCGGGCGGTGGCGGCGATCAGCGGCACCCCGCGATAGCGCAACTGAGCCGCGGCGTTCAGGGTGGCTGGGCTGATCGCGTCGCCCGGGCCGACCACCGTGCCGTCCAGGTCCGTGACCACCGCCTGCCACTGCGTCATGACCGGCATTCAACATCATGCGTACGACGTTTCGCCGCCCCCGGAAGTCAAGTGCTCCCCGCCACGGTCGCGACGGTCGCCGATCTTGCGCGGGACATGCAAGGCTGGCACCGGAACGAAGGGGGACGCGGATGGGCATGATCAAAGTCGTCGGTCTGGTGCTGCACCCGCGCCGCGACTGCGGGTCGGCGGTCGACACCATCGTGAGCTGGGCGGCCGCGCGCGGGGTGACCGTGCTCGGCCTGCCGGACGAGATCGACCGCATCGACTGCAGCGCCGAGCCGGTCTCCGCCGAGGAGATGGTCGAGCGGGCCGGCCTGCTGGTCAGCCTCGGTGGCGACGGCACGATGTTGCGCAGCATGCGGCTGGTCGAGGGCCGCAAGACACCGGTGCTGGGGGTGAACGTGGGCCGCCTCGGGTTCCTGGCCGAGGTCGATCTGCCGGATCTGAAGGACGCGCTCTCCTCGATCGACGAGCACTCGTACCGGATCGAGTCGCGCACCGCGGTGCGCACCGTCCTGCCGGACGGCCGCCGGGTGACCGCCTTCAACGACATCGCCCTGGTCCGGGTCCCGGGCCACGGGCTGGCCGCGGTCGGCATCCGGGTCGAGGGCAAGCGGTTCGTGAACTACGCGGCCGACGCGGTGCTGGTCTCGACGCCGACCGGCTCGACGGCGTACAGCTTCTCGGCCGGCGGCCCGATCGTCTCGCCGAACGTGGAGGCCCTGATCGTCAGCGCCGCCGCCGCGCACTCGTCGTTCAACCGCTCGCTGGTGCTGGACACCTCCGAGCACCTCTGCCTGGACGTGCTGCCCACCAGCGGCCGCCTGGCGATCGAGGTGGACGGGATCATCGAGGGCTATGCCGAGGCCGGCGCGTCCATCGAGATCGAGCCGGTCCCGGCCGCCGCCCAGGTGATCCGGTTCGGCCAGACCTCGTTCTACGAGCGGGCCCGGCGCAAGCTGCGGGTCGAGGGCAGCGCGCAGGCCGGCGACTTCGACGCCGGCGACGCGATCGTGGTGGACAGCTTCGAGCAGCACCGGTACGAGGTGCTGGTCGGCGGCGAGGTCGCCGGGATGCTGCACTACCGCCGGCACACCGACCGGGTCGAGCTCCTGCACACCGAAGTCGACCAGGCCTTCTCCGGTCGCGGGCTGGCCGGCCGGCTGGCCTCGGCGGCGCTCGCCGACGCCCGGTCCCGGGCCGTCCCGATCGTCGCCACCTGTCCGTTCGTGACCGGTTATCTGGAACGTCACCCCGAGCTGAACGATGTGGAGCTGAGGTAACGACATGGGCCACGCCGCCATCCTCACCGTCGACGACGACCCCTCGGTCTCCCGAGCCATCGCACGTGACCTGCGCCGGCGCTACGGCGACCAGTACCGGGTGATCCGGGCCGGCGGCGCCGCCGAGGCGCTGGAGGTGCTCAAGGAGCTGAAACTGCGCGGCGGCCGGGTCGCCGTGATGCTCGCCGACTACCGGATGCCGCAGATGAACGGCATCGAGTTCCTGGAGCAGGCGATGGACCTGTTCCCGCACGCGCGCCGGGCGCTGCTCACGGCGTACGCGGACACCGACGCCGCGATCCAGGCGATCAACGTGGTCGACGTCGACCACTACCTGCTGAAGCCGTGGGACCCGCCGGAGGAGAAGCTCTACCCGGTGCTGGACGCGCTGCTCGACGCGTGGCAGGCCACCGGCGACCAGGAGCTGCCGGACATCCGGGTGGTCGGGCACCGGTGGAGCGAGCCGTCCTTCCAGATCCGCGACTTCCTGGCGCGCAACCTGGTGCCGTACAAGTACTTCGGCGCCGACGAGCCGGAGGGCCGCCGCCTGATGGAGGCGGCCGACGCCGGGCCGGAGTCGATCCCGCTGGTGGTCACCGCGGACGGGCGCGCGCTGCCGCGCCCGAGCGTGCAGGAGGTCGCCGAGGCGGCCGGCCTGTCGACGAACCCGGGCCGGGACTTCTACGACCTGATCATCGTGGGCGGCGGGCCGGCCGGGCTCGGCGCCGCGGTCTACGGCGGCTCGGAGGGCCTGAAGACGCTGCTGATCGAGCGGCAGGCAGTCGGCGGCCAGGCCGGCCAGAGCTCCCGGATCGAGAACTATCTGGGCTTCCCGGACGGGATCTCCGGCGCCCAGCTCACCGACCGGGCACGGCGGCAGGCCGACAAGTTCGCCGCCGAGACGCTGAACACCCGAGAGGTGGTCGGGCTCCGGGCGGACGGCTCGGCGCGGACGCTGACGTTCGCCGACGGCGGCGAGATCTCGGCGCACGCGATCCTGCTCGCCACCGGGGTCTCCTACCGTCCGCTGATCGCTGAGGGCGTCGCCGACCTGACCGGCTCGGGCGTCTTCTACGGCTCGGCGTCGACCGAGGGCCCGGCCTGCGCCGGCAGCGACGTCTACATCGTCGGCGGGGCGAACTCGGCCGGCCAGGCGGCGCTCTTCTTCTCGAAGTACGCCCGCCGGGTGACGCTCCTGGTGCGGGGCGACTCGCTGGAGTCCTCGATGTCGTACTACCTGATCCAGCAGCTCGCCCAGGTGCCCAACATCGAGGTGCGGACCCGCTGCGAGGTGATCGGCGCGCAGGGCGACGGGCACCTGCAGGCGATCACCATCTGCGACAGCAAGGACGGGACGAAGGCCACCGTCGAGTGCGGTTACCTGTTCGTCTTCATCGGCGCGGAACCGCGGACGGACTGGCTGGGTGGCGCGGTCGACCGGGACGAAAAGGGGTTCATCCGCACCGGATCGGACCTTCTCGCAAACGGTGGGCGTCCGCGGGGATGGGATCGGGACCGCGATCCGTTCTACCTGGAGAGCAGTGTTCCCGGCATCTTCGCCGCCGGCGACGTCCGGGCCAACTCGATCAAACGGGTGGCCTCGGCGGTCGGTGAGGGCGCGATGGCCGTCGCATTGGTCCATCGTTACCTGGAGGCGCAGTAACCATGACTGTCGAGACCGAAGAGATCCGCCTCGAACCCTGCGAGCCCGGCCGGCTCACCCCCGCCGACCTGAAGACGCTGTTCCTGTTCGAGAAGCTGACCGACGAGCAGCTCGCCTGGATCGCCGAGCACGGCTGCACCATGCGCGTCCCCGGCGGCGGCTTGGTGCTGCGCGAGGGCGACCCGGCCACCCAGTTCTTCGTGCTGCTCAGCGGCACGATCGCGCTGAGCCGGCGGGTCGGGCAGGACGACGTGCAGACCAGCCGCACCGAGCAGCGCGGCGTGTACATGGGCGCCACGAACGCGTACCTGCGTGACGACGGCGTGCCCCGCAACTACATGGGCTCGATGCGGGCGCTCTCCGACTCCGAGTTCTTCGTGCTCTCCGAGCGCGACTTCAGCCGGATGATGCGCGAGTGGTTCCCGATGGCCACCCACCTGCTGGAGGGCCTGGCGCTGGGGATGCGCAGCTCGCAGGCGGCGATCGGCGAGCGGCAGCGGCTCCAGGCGCTCGGCGCGCTCTCCGCCGGCCTGATGCACGAGCTGAACAATCCGGCCGCGGCCGCGTCCCGGGCCACCGGCGCGCTGCGCGAGCGGGTCGCCGGGATGCGGATGAAGCTCGGCAAGCTGGCCAAGGGCAAGGTCCCGCCGGACCGCCTGATCGCCCTGCTCAACCTCCAGGAGGAGGTCATCGAGCGGGCCGCCAAGGCGCCGGTGCGCACCGCGATGCAGATCGCCGACCTGGAGGACGAGCTCGGCGACTGGATGGAGGAGCACGGCGTCACCGGCGGCTGGGACGTCGCGCCGGTCTTCGCCCAGGGCGGCATCGACACCGAGTGCCTCTCCGAGATCCAGTCCCGGCTGGAGTCGCCGGAACTGCTCGACCAGGCGATCCACTGGATCGGCTACGCCCTGGAGACCGAGCAGTTGATGAGCGACATCGAGGACGCCACCGGCCGGGTGTCGTCGCTGGTCAACGCGGCGAAGCAGTACTCGCACGTGGACCGGTCGGCGCACCAGTGGATCGACGTGCACACCGGGCTGGACAGCACCCTGGTGATGCTCAACCACAAGATCGGTGACGGCATCCGGGTGGTCAAGGAGTACGACCGCTCGCTGCCGCAGATCCCGGTCCACCCGGCCGAGCTGAACCAGGTGTGGACCAACCTGATCGACAACGCCGTCCAGGCGATGTCCGGGGCGGGCACCCTGACGGTCCGGACGTACCAGGAGGACGACTGGGTCGTCGTCGCGGTCGGGGACACCGGCCCGGGCGTGCCCGACGAGATCAAGAAGCGGGTGTTCGAGCCGTTCTTCACCACCAAGCCGGTGGGCCAGGGGACCGGGCTGGGGCTGGACATCTCGTACCGGATCGTGGTCAACGGGCACGGCGGCGACATCTCGCTGCAGTCCTCGCCCGGGGACACGAAGTTTCTGGTCCGGCTGCCGATGAGCGAGCCGGCCTCGGCGTAATTCGGCTGGAGCCGCCCGCCGCCGGTCCCCTAGGATCGGGGTCGGTGATGGGCGGCTCCTGGCGGCGCTTCCTTCCCATGTCTTGCTGAAAACGAGAATAGATAGCGCCGTCGCTCTCCGCCCATCGCCGCACCACCGGGAGAAACTTTGGCCACCGTCGCCGTCGAGACGTCCGTGGATGTGCCGGCCGCCCAGGTGTGGGCGGCGATCGCGGATGTCGGCGCGGTCCGCGCCCGGGTCGAGCGCGGCATCGTCGAGATGAAAGCGGTCCTGGAAAGCGCCTAGATGTCGGCGACGGCGACGCGGCCGGAGCGGAACGACATCCGGTCCGGCGCCACCTCCTTGAGGCCGGCCGCCACCGTCCGCAGATCATCGTCGCGGAGCACCGTGAACCCGTGCCGCCGCAGCAGCCCGCCCATCGAGGCCGGCGTCCAGGTGGAGAGCCACGGCTCGGCGGCCCACGGGTTGGACCGCCCGCCCGGCCGGGCCATGGCCCGCGCGATGAGCCGGCCGAACCGCGCGGCCACCGAATGCTCCTGATAGTTGACGATCAGCCGGCTGCCCGCCGCGGACAGCGCCGCGATCTGCTGGACCATGCCGGTGACCTGCGCCGCGGTCAGGTAGGGGACGACGCCCTCCCACACCCAGGTGGTCGGCTCGGCGGCCCGGTGCCCGGCGCCGGCGAGCGCGTCCCCGAGCCGGTCCCGCGCGAAGTCCACCGGCACGAACGTCGGCGGGGTGCCCTTGAGCGCCGTGGCCCGATCGCGTTTGTCCTGCTGGGAGGCGGGCTGGTCGACCTCGTAGACGGCCGCGTCGGCGAGGTCCGGCATCCGCCAGGCGCGCCCGTCCAGGCCCGCGCCGAGGATCACCACCTGGCCGGCCGGCCGCTCGCGGATCGCGTCGTCGATCGCCACCGTGCGCGGGACCAGCATCTCGCCGCAGCGCAGGACCATCTCGTACGCCATCCGGTCGTTCCAGTCGGCCGGCAACGCCCCGGCCAGCACCCGCTCGACGGCGGCCCGCTCGTCGTCGCGGAGCAGCACCATCGCGGTCGGATCCGCATATCGCCCGGGCAGGCGCCGCTCGTGGGCCACCGCCCGCCCCTGGCACACGAGAACCGCTGTCTGACTCGCCCGATACTCCGGCATGGCCTCGACGCTATCGCGCACCCGCATCCCCGGCCGCTGACACCTGTCACACGTGCCACCCGGCGATCTGCCGCAACACCGGGGGCCCGGCGTCAGACAGCCACGCCGCTGAACGCCGTACCCCCAAAAGGCGGCCTAGGGAAGCAGGCCCCGAATGTAGGCCGCCTGGCCGGCGTGCTGCGCGCAGTCGTCGTAGACGCTGACCAGCCGCACGCCCAGGGTGACCGGCGGATCCCACCGCCGGTCCACGATCCGGTCCAGGTCGGACTCGGTCAGCCCACCCAGGTAGCCCACGGTCCGCTCGTGCACGGCCTGGTAGTAATCGGTCAGCGCGGCCGCGCTCACGGGCACCACCGCGGCCACGTCGGCGGCGGTGTGGGCATAGCCGGTGTCCGACGGGTCGGACTTGCGGCCGAACCGCTGGGCCCAGTCCCCGGTCACGTAGATCTGCTCGGCGTCGAGGACGTCGGCGACGTGATGGTCGTGCACCCGGGTGAGGTGCCAGATCAGCCAGCCGATCGAGTTGGCGCCCGGTTTCGGCGCCCAGTGCAGCTGCTCCGGGGTGAGGCCGTCGATCGCCGTGCCGATCAGCTCGGGCACCCGCCCGAACGCCTCGCCGAGTACGCCCTTCGCGTCCATCCTCGATCTCCCTCCCGCTACTGCGGTTGTTCCGCGGTGCCCTGCTGAGTCGTGTCGCCGCCGGTGTCGGAGCCACCGCCGGTGGTGGTGTCGCCGCCGGAGTCGCCGGTCGGCGTCGGGTCGGCCGGGGCCTCGGTGGTCGGGTCCTGCGCCGGTGCGGTCGTCGCCGTCCCGGTGCCGGCCGGGGTGGTCGCGGCGCCGGTGGGCGCCGGATCGGTGCCGGTCGGCGTGGCCGACGGCGCCGGGGCCGGCGTCGCCGGGTCGTCGGAGTGGTTGCCGGACCAGTTGAACACGGTCGGCGCCCCGCCGTCCCGCCCGCCGGTGGCATCCGCCGCGGACCTGCCGGCCAGCAGCTCGGCCACGGTGAGCGTGCCCATCGCGAGGACGAACAGCGCGCCGGTCACCATCGCGATCCGCTTCCAGCGGATCTTCCGCGGGGTGCCGGACGGGGTCTCCTCCTCCGCCGCGGCCACCTCGGGCGTGCCGACCGCGGCGGGCGCGGTCACGAACGCGGCCTGCAGCTTCTTCGTGCCGTGGTTCAGATAGCGGTGGTACACCTCGGTGCCTACCGAGCTGATCAGGCTGGCCACCGCCGCGCCGATCAACGTCCCGGCGACGCCGAGGAACGAGCCGATCACCGCGGCCGAGACGGCCGCCAGGGTGCCGGCGATGGTCTTGGGAATGTCGATGCCGGCCCAGATCCGGGGTTGCGCGTGCTCGGTCATGTGCCCCCTCTCAGTCGCGCCAGTTATCCGCCTTAACCCCACGGCTCATCGCCAAACCCCGCCGCTCGGCGATGGCGACCCGCAGCGGGCGGATGACGATGCCTTCCTCCTCCTCGAGACGCTGCCGGGCCAGCTTCCGACTGCGCAGGATGCCGGTCAGGCCCACCGCGGCGATCAGGAACTGCACCGACATCGCGACCCGGAAATCGGCGATGTGATAGTCGGCACTGCCGCCGGTGCGGGCGTCCAGGATCAGGCCGACCAGCTCGATGGTGAGCAGCGAGGCGACGAACCCGCCGACGTTGACCACGCCGGTCGCGGTGCCGAGGCGGTGCGGGGGATTGAACGTACGCGCGTAGTCGAACCCGATCATCGAGCCCGGCCCGCCCGAGCCGAGCGCCACCACCAGCAGGATCAGCACCGGCAGCGGCGCCCGGCCGGGCCAGAGGATGACCAGCGCCCACGCGCCCAGGTTGATCCCGACGATGCCGAGCACCAGCAGCGAGCGGCGCAGCGGGAAGCGCTGCACCAGGGTGCCGAGGACCGGGCCGGTCGCCATCCCGACGATCACGAACAGGGTGAGCAGCGAGCTGGCCGTGCCCCGGCTGACGCCCTCGCCGGCGATCAGGAACGGGACGCCCCACATCAGGGCGAAGACGGTGCCGGTGAACTGGGTGGTGAAGTGCGTCCACAGCCCGAGCCGGTTGCCCGGGTGCCGCCAGGCGATCGCCACGTCGGCGCCGAGCTTGCGCAGGTTGATCGGATTGCCGCTGGTGACCCGGCGCTCCGGGGTGTCGTGCAGGGCGGCTGCCGCCGCCAGGGCGACGAAGACCCCGGCGCCGGCGGTCGCGAGGAAGGCCGGGGCCCAGCCCGGTCCGGCGAGCAGCAGGGCCAGCGGTACGGCGGAGAGCACCTGCCCGAGCTGTCCCACGATGCCGGTCAACTGAGTGAGGACCGGCACCCGGCGGGCCGGGAACCAGCGCGGCACCAGGCGCAGCACGCTGATGAACGTCATCGCGTCCCCGGCGCCGACCAGGACCCGGGCCACGACCGCGCCGGTGATCCCGTCGGCGAACGCCATCAGGGCCTGCCCGGCGGCCATCACCAGCGCGCCGGAGACCACCAGCCGCAGTGATCCGAATCGGTCGAGCAGCAGCCCGACCGGGATCTGCAGCCCGGCGTAGACGAGCAGTTGCAGCACCGCGAAGCTGGCCAGCGCGCTCGCGCCGACGTCGAACCGGTGCTGCGCGTCCAGCCCGGCGACGCCGAGGGACGTGCGGTTGAGGACGGCGATGACGTACGCGGCGAGGCCGGCGGCCCACACCGCCCAGGCCCGGGCTCCGGGTCGCAGGGACATGTGGCGCCTTCCACTCGCGCGGCTCTTTTGTACTTTCCAAGCCTTCTCCGCAGGTCGGCGCGCCGCAACGTGCGTTTGCCCACTGGCCCGCCTTGATGTAACCCTATTGGGGGTATAGCTTTATAACCCCAAGTCTGACGGAGGTGGGCGTGATGCCGAAGATCAATGTGTATCTGCCGGACGAGCTGGCCGAGGCGGTCAGGGAGACCGGCCTGCCGGTCTCGGCGATCTGCCAGCGGGCGCTGGAGCAGGCGGTCCGCCGGGTCACCGCGATCCGCGAGACGTCCCTCGCCGAGCTCTCCGGCGCCGACCTGGAGCAGCGCTTCCCGCTGATGACCGGCCGCGGCCGCACGGTCCTCGGCCTGGCCGTCGAGCGGGCCGGCGCCGCCGCGCGCACGTCGGTGACCAGCGGTGACCTGCTCGGCGGGATGCTGACGGAGGGGTCGAACCTGGCGATCCACGTGCTGCAAGCACTGGAGATCGAGCCCGGCCGGCTGGCCCGTGACCTGGAGCAGCAGGCGGGCGACGAGACTCCCGGGCCGGGCCCGGGCGTGCACCTGAGCGTCCCGGCGGCGGGCGCACTGGAGCTGGCCGTCGGCGAGGCGGTCGGCCTCGGGCACAACTACGTGGGCTGCGAGCACCTGCTGCTCGGCTTGGTCGCCGAGCCGGACGGCGGGGCCGGCCAGGTGCTGCGGGCGGCCGGCGCCGATCCGCGGCTGACCCGGCGGGCGGTGGCCTCGGCGCTGGCCGGTTACCGCCATCTGCAGGCCAACACGGCCGCCGCCGCGGGCTACTCCGAGCTGCGCAACGCGGGCAGCGCCGACCCGGCCCAGCTGCTGGCCGCGGCCCTGCAGCCGCTGATCGAGCGGATCGAGCGACTCGAGCAGCGGCAGTGACCCGGTGGCGCGCCGGCACACCGGGGAGCGGCGCGCCACCGGGGAACGCTCAGCGCAGCAGGTGGGTGGTCAGCCAGTCGATCGTCTCGCGCAGGTAGGACGCCCGCGACGACCGGTGCAGCAGCTCGTGCCCCTCACCCGGGAAGAGCAGGTACCGGTGCGGGTGGTCGCGCGCGGCGAGGGCGGCGACCACCTGCTCGGCCTCGATCACCGGGACGTTGCTGTCGTTCTCGCCGTGCACCACCATCAGCGGCGCCCGCAGCCGGTCCAGCCGGTGGATCGGCGACAGGTCGCGCAGCAGGTCGGCGTCGGCCACCGGGTCGCCGTACTTGCTGATCGCGGCGGACGCGATCCACGGCTCGGTGTGCTCGTAGAAGGTGGCGAAGTCGGACATGCCGCAGACGTCGATGCCGACGTCGAACAGGTCGGGATAGGCGCAGAGCGCGGCCAGCGTCAGATATCCGCCGTAGGAGCGTCCCATCACCCCGATCCGCGGGGCGCCGGCCAGGAAGGCGGCGCAGGTCCGGACGTCCTCGATCGCGTCGTACCGCAGCTTCACGTTGTCCGCGTTCACGAAGGTGCGGCCGAAGCCGGAGGACCCGCGGACGTTCGGCGCCAGCACCGCGATCCCGCGCTGGGCGAGTGACTGGAACAGCGGTCCGTGACCGGGCCGCTCCTGCGCTTCCGGGCCGCCGTGCAGCCAGATCACCGTGGGATGCGGGCCGGGACCGGGCGGGGTGAACAGCCAGCCGGTCAGGGTGAGGCCGTCGTGCGCGGGGAAGCTCACCAGGGCGGGCCGGACGGCGTCGGCCGCGGCCGGCTCGGCGGAGATCGCCCGCAGGTCGCTCCCGTCCCGGGCACAGACCCAGACGCCGTGCGGCTGCCCCGGGCCCTCCGCGGTGAAGGCCAGCGCCGACCCGTCGAAACTCCAGGTCAGGCCGGAGACCACCGGGCCGGGCAGCGGCACGTCGATCAGCTCACCGGACCCGGAGTGGTCCAGGTCGAGCAGCGAGAGCGCCGACTCGCCGCCGTGCACGTTCCACAGCACCGCGGCGGTCCGCCCGTCCGCGGTCACCGCGAACGTCTCCACCTCGCGGTCGCCGGCGGCGAGCACCTCGGTGGTGCCGCCGGCCACCCGGACCAGGGCCGGGAACTCGCCGTCCTCGCTGCGCGCGTAGACGCACCCGCCACCCGGGCTGAACACGGCCTGCTCGCCCCGGCAGATCGTCTCCCCCTGGGTGGACACGATCCGGCGGTCGCCGCGCGGCCCGCGCCGGAGCAGGACGGCCCGGCCGGCCGGGTCGACGTCGCAGAGCGAGATCAGGTCACCGGAGGCGACCACGGTCCGGGTCCCGGCGACCACGTCGATCAGCACGGCCTCGGTCAGGTTCTCGGTCAGCGCGAGCACCGGCCGCCCCGGCAGCCACCGCGGGTTGTCCGCGGTGTCGGCGCCGAACCCGGCCACCTGGTGCAGGTCGGAGCCGTCCGGCCGGACCAGCCAGACCTCCTGCCGGGGTGCCCCGCCGGGGGCGATCTGGCAGGCCAGCCAGCCGCCGCCGGACGACCAGGCGACCGCGCTCACCGGTTCGGCGAACGCTATCTGGAAGGCCAGCTCGCTCCCGATCGGCTGCACCCACACGCTCGGGGTGCCGCTGCGGTCCGAGACGTACGCCGCATGCCGCCCGTCCGGTGACAGCGTCACCGACCAGTTCCCGGCGATCGCCGAGGTGTACAGCGAGAACGACGGCAGCACGGTGACGTCGACGCGGTGGAGCTGACCCTCCAAGACGTACCTCCTAAAGCTTTTTGTCCTGCAACCACATCTCCAGCAGCGCGATCTGCCACAGCTGGTTCGCCCCGAGCGTGGTCCGCGGGGTGTTCGGGTCGGCGAGCAGCGCGTCCACGTACTCCGGCCGGAACAGCCCGCGGTGCCGGGCCGCCGGGTCGTGCAGCGCGTCGCGCACCCTCGCCAGCATCGCGCCCTCCAGGTGCCGGATCCCGGGAACCGGGAAGTAACCCTTGGTCCGGTCGATCACCTCGTCCGGCACGAGCCCGCGCGCCGCGTCCTTGAGCACCCCCTTGCCGTCCGAGGCCAGCTTCAGCTCGGGCGGGCAGGCCGCGGCGAGCTCGACCAGCTCGTGATCGAGGAAGGGTACGCGCGCTTCCAGCCCCCACGCCATAGTCATGTTGTCGACCCGCTTGACCGGATCGTCGACGAGCATCACCTGGGAGTCGAGCCGCAGCGCCGCATCGACCGCGGTCTCCGCGCCGGGGCGGCCGAAGCTCTCCGCGACGAACGCCATGGCGTGGTCCCGGTCGAGGTGCCAGGCCGGGTTGAGCTGGGTGCCGAGCTCGTCGTGCCGACGATCGAAGAATTCTTTCGCGTACGCCTCGGCGGCCCGCTCGCGCGGCACTCCGGCGAGCGGCGGATACCAGCTGTAACCCGCGAAGATCTCGTCCGCGCCCTGCCCGGACTGCACCACCTTGACCTGCTTCGCCACGTCCTCACTGAGCAGGTGGAACGCGATGCAGTCGTGGCTGACCATCGGCTCGCTCATCGCCGCCACGGTCCGGTCGACGGCCGGCAGGAAGCGGTCCTGGCCGATTCTGATCTGGTGGTGCTCGGTCCCGAACTGCTTGGCGATCAGATCCGAGTAAGCGAACTCGTCACCGCTCTCGCCGCCCCCCGACTCGAACCCGATGCTGAACGTGGTGAGCCCGTGCTGGCCCTGCTCGGCGAGGAGCGCGACGATCAGGCTGGAGTCCAGGCCGCCGGAGAGCAGCACGCCCACCGGCACGTCCGCGACCATCCGCCGTTGCACGGCGAGATTCAACTTCTCCCTTACGGCTGCGGCCCACTCGTCCTTGGCGATTGACGACGTACGGCGGAAATCTGCCTCCCAATAGCAGCGGTCGGTGACCGCGCCGTCGGCCTTGACCACCCGCACCGTCGCGGGTGGCAGTTTCCGGATCCCGGACAGGATGGTCCGCGGCGCCGGCACCACCGAGTGGAACGTCATGTAGTGCTGCAGCGCGACCTCGTCGATCGTGGTGTCCACCCCGCCGGCCGCGAGCAGCGCCGGCAGGGTCGACGCGAAGCGCACCCCGCCGGGCGTCTCGGCCAGGTACAACGGCTTGATCCCGAGCCGGTCCCGGGCCAGCGTGACGGTCCCGGTGTCGTGCTCGGCGACGGCGAACGCGAACATCCCCAGGAAGTGCGTGACGCAGTCCGCGCCCCACCGGTGGTACGCCTTGAGGATCACCTCGGTGTCCGAGGTGGAGAAGAACCGGTAGCCGTACCCCCGGAGCTCCTCGCGCAACTGACGGTAGTTGTAGATGCAGCCGTTGAAGACCACCGTCAGCCCGAGCTCGGCGTCGGTCATCGGCTGCGCGCCGGTCTCGCTCAGGTCGATGATTCTCAGGCGCCGATGACCGAAAGCGATCCGCCCCTGCGACCAGACGCCCTCACCGTCCGGCCCCCGGGACTCGAGCGCGGGCAGCATCCGGCGGACCGCCTCCACGTCCGCGGAACGCTCGCCGTAACGGATCTCACCGGCGATGCCACACATCATCAGCCTCCCAGTAGCCAGGTGTCCTTGGACCCGCCGCCGCGCGACGAGTTGACGATCATGGAGCCGGCCGGGGCCACCCGGGTCAGCGCGGCCGGCGCGACGACCGGCTCGCCCGCGCCGGAGAAGACGAAGGCGCGCAGGTCCACGTGCCGCGGCGCGAGCTGGTGGCCGTCGAAGACCGGGTGGGTGGAGAGCTGGACCAGCTCCTGCGCCACCCAGCGGTGCGGCGCCGCCCGGATCTGCCGGCGCAGCGCGTCCAGCTCGTCGGCCGAGGCGTGCGGGCCGATCACGATCCGGTCCCCGCCGTAGCCGTCGACCGGCTTGCTGACCAGCTCGTTCAGCCGGGACAGCACCTCGGAGAGCTGCTCCGGGAGCCCGCACAGGTAGGTCGGCACGTCGGCCAGCAGCGGCTTCTCGTTCAGGTAGAACTCGATCATCTTCGGCACGTAGGCGTAGACCGCCTTGTCGTCGCCGATCCCGTTGCCCAGCGCGTTGGCCAGCGTGACGGTCTTCGCGTGCAGCGCGGCGACCAGGCTCGGGCCCAGCGGCATCCCGTCCGCGCCGGGGGAGTGCACCAGGCTGTCCTCGCCCATCCGCAGGTAGATCACGTCCACCGGGTACCGCTTGCCGTCCCGCAGCCGCTGCACCCGGCCGTCCTCGACGAACAGCTCGGTGCTGCGGACCACCGGCACGTCCATCGCCTCGGCCAGCATCCGGTGCTCGAACCAGGCCGAGTCGTCCGGGCCCTGGCTGAGCACGACCAGCGCCGGGTCGTCGCCGGCCGCCGGGCCGGCCGCGGCCAGCAGCGCCTCCCTGAGCAGCCGGGGCGTGTCCTCGACCGAGATCAGACCGCCCGGGCGGGGCAGCTCGGGCAGGATGCTCTCGGTCAGGCGGCGGTTCTGCATGGCGTACGCGATCCCGGACGGCACCCGCAGGTTGTCCTCCAGCACGCACCACTGGCCGTTCGCGTCCCGGACCAGGTCGACGCCGGCCACCTGGGCGCGGACCCCGGCGTTCGCCGCCAGCGCGCCGCTGGCCCGCAGCTCGGGCGAGCCGTCGATCACCCACTCCGGGACGATCCCGTCCGCGACGATCTGCCGCCCGTTGTAGACGTCGGCGAGGAACGCGTTCAGCGCGCGCACCCGCTGGGTCAGCCCGCCCCGCAGCGCCGCCCAGTCGGCGGCCGGGACCACCCGCGGGACCAGGTCGAACGGGAACAGCCGGGTGGCCGCCTCGCCGGCCACGCTGAACGTGACGCCGTTGGCCCGCTGCTCCTCGTCCCGGGCGTCCTCGCGGTGCCGCAGCCCGGTCGCGCCGAGCGCGGTCAGCACCGGGACGATGCCGGTGTACTCCGCGGCGACCTCGCCGGGGAACGCCTCGTCGCCGTCGACCGTGTAGGGGCTGAGCCGGGTCGGCGCCACCGGGGTGCTGGTCGCCGTGCCGCCCCGGGTCTCGGCCACCAGCAGGTCCACCACGTCCGCGATCCGGCCCCGGCGGGCCAGCGCGCGCCGCTGCCGGGAGGCCGAGCTGCCCCGGCTCAGGGCCCGTACCGACAGGTCGAAGACCTGCTCCCAGTCGCCGAGCGCCTCCAGATGCGGCCGCAGCTCGCCGACCAGGTGCTCGACCGCCAGCGCGGCCGGGACCGGCACCGGGGAGCGGGGCAGGTCGAGCAGGTCGCCCTCCAGGCCGGAGCGCGCCGCCCGCCACATCGCGGCCCGGTGCAGCGGCGGGCGGGCCGCCGGCAGCGGCCGACCGGCCCGGTAGTCCTCCTGGGCGCGCCGGACCAGCGCCCGGAACAGGCCGGCCAGCAGCACCACGGTGTCCACGTCCGGGCAGGCGTCGGTGACGCGCAGCTCCACGGTCGGCACGTGCGCGGACGGGCGCACGTCGAAGTAGACCATCTTCGGGTCGCTGATCGTCCCGGACGCGATCAGGTCGTTGACCAGCATGTCGAACTCCTCGGCGGAGTGCAGCGCGCCGCTGTCGCCGGCCGTCGGCCAGCGGGTCCAGACCAGCGAGCGGGCACTGGCGTACCCGGAGTCCTCGCCCATCCAGAACGGCGAGCTGGTCGACAGGGCCAGCAGCACGGGGAGTGACGGCGAGACCCGCTGCGCCACCGAGACCGCCTCGTCCCGGTCCGGCACGCCGACGTGCACCTGGGCGCCGCAGATCAGCTGCTCGCGGACGAGCATCTGGTACTCGCTGAGCATCCGGCGGTAGCGGGTGGTCGGGGTGACCGGCAGCGCGTCCAGGTCGACCAGGGGGACCGTGCCGGCCGCGACCAGGCCCAGGCCGAGCGATTCGGCAACCCCGATCGCCGTACGGCGTCGAGCCGTGATGCCCTCACGCAGACCGTCCAGCGTGGTGCTGACCGGCGTGTTCGTCTCCACCACCGAGCGGTGCAGCTCGGCCGAGAAGTGCTGCGGGTCGAGCTGATCGAGGATCTCCGGGGCCCGGGGGACGAGTTCTCGGGTGGCCAGATCGACGACGTGCAGCTCCTCCTCGGCGCCGAGGGTGAGCGCGTCGGGGTCGTCGGGCAGGGGGGACTCCAGCGCCGGAAGGGACTCCGTCATAGCGACCGCCTTCATGTGGTGAACTCCGCCCAGCGTTTCGATCTGTTGTGGCAGATGTGTGACGTGCCCATTTCGTGCGCTCGCCAAGCATCGTGATCACCACAGCCGCCACCGGCCCGGCGGAGGTTTCGTCGCTACCGGTAACCTCCTGTGTCGGCACCCACATCCAGCGGAGGTCCTGATGGGCAGCGTCGTCGTCATCACCGGCTCGGCCGGTCTGATCGGTTCGGAGTCGGTTCGCCACTTCGCCGCCCTCGGCATGGACGTCGTCGGTGTCGACAACGACATGCGCGGCTACTTCTTCGGCGCGGACGGCTCCACCAAGTGGAACCTGGACCGCCTGACCAAGGACATCGGCGCGAAGTACACCCACTACTCGCTGGACATCCGGGACCGCGAGGGCCTCGGCAAGCTGTTCGCCGAGTACGGCAAGAACATCGGCCTGGTGATCCACGCCGCCGCGCAGCCGAGCCACGACTGGGCGGCCCGCGAGCCGTTCACCGACTTCGACGTCAACGCGGTCGGCACGCTCAACATGCTCGAGGCGGCCCGCCGGCACGCGATCGCGGCGCCCTTCATCTTCACCTCGACCAACAAGGTGTACGGCGACACGCCGAACTCCCTGCCGCTGGTCGAGAAGGAGACCCGCTGGGAGCTGCCCGAGGACCACAAGTGGTTCGGCGGCATCGACGAGACGATGACGATCGACAACAGCATGCACTCGGTCTTCGGCGCCAGCAAGGTCGCCGCCGACGTGATGGTCCAGGAGTACGGGCGGTACTTCGACATGCCGACCGCGGTGTTCCGGGGCGGCACGCTGACCGGTCCCGGGCACTCGGCGGCCGAGCTGCACGGCTTCCTGGCGTACGTGATGCGCTGCGTCATGGAGGGCCGGCTCTACAAGATCTACGGCTACAAGGGCAAGATGGTCCGCGACGCGATCCACTCGCACGACCTGGTGTCGGCGTTCGAGGCGTTCCAGCGGGCGCCCCGGGTCGCCGAGATCTACAACATGGGCGGCGGTCGTTTCTCGAACTGCAGCCACATCGAGGCTTTCAAGATCGCCGAGGAGATCACCGGCCTCGAGGCGCGCACCGAATATGTCGACGAGAGCCGGATGGGCGACCACCAGTGGTGGATCAGCAGCACCGCGCGGTTCGAGGAGCACTACCCGGAATGGAAGCTCACCTACGATGTTCCGGCCATCCTTCGCGAGATGTACGAGGCGAACCAGGATGTCTGGAAGGCCTGATCAGGGCGCTGACAAACCGTAGGATCGTGCCGGGCGTTTTCCCGGAGAAAAGGGCCGCGAGGCCCTTTTCCCATTTCCGGAGCAGCTTTTCGGCGTTGCCGCACACGATGTGCGACTTGCTCCCACTGGCTGAGAAATGGTCGGCAAATCACTGTGGTTTACCTGTGGGTGCGCGTCTGATAATCCGCAGTTAATTATTTTTAGGTATTTTTACCTAATGTCCGACTTGACGCAGTTGTTGCGCCGGGACTTGCCGGCGTCGATCGTCGTGTTCCTGATCGCCATCCCCCTGTCGCTCGGCATCGCCGCCGCGTCCGGGGCCCCGCTGCTGGCGGGGTTGGTCGCCGCGGTTGTCGGCGGCATTGTCGCGGGCGCTCTAGGTGGCGCCCCATTGCAGGTCAGCGGCCCGGCCGCCGGGTTGACCGTGATCGTGGCGGGAGCTGTGGCGGACTTCGGGTTCGCCGGCACCGCGGCGATCGTGGCCGTCGCCGGAATCGTCCAGATCCTGCTCGGCGTCTCCCGCCTGGGACGCGCCGCACTCGCCCTCTCACCCGCCGTCGTGCACGGCATGCTGGCCGGCATCGGCCTGGTCATCGCGCTCAGCCAGGTGCACGTGCTGCTCGGCGGCGCACCGCGGAGCAGCGCCTGGGAGAACATCCGGGAACTGCCCGCCCAGATCGCCGACCACCACGGCACCGCCACCCTGCTCGGCCTGCTCACCGTGGCGATCCTGGTGCTCTGGCCGCGCCTCGTGAAAGTCTCGGTGCTGCCGGCCGCGCTGGTCGCGGTCGTCGGCGTCACCACGCTGGCCTGGGTGACCGGCGCCCAACTGGTCCGGGTCAACCTGCCCGAGGAGCCGCTCGCCGAACTCATCACCCCGGTCTGGCCGGACGCGCCGCTGCGCCGGATCACCGTCGCCGTCCTCACCATCGCCCTGGTCGCCAGCGTGGAATCGCTGCTCTCCGCGGTCGCCGTCGACCGGATGCACGACGGGCCGCGGGCCCGGCTCAACAAGGAGCTGATCGGGCAGGGCGCCGCCAACACCGTCTCCGGGCTGCTCGGCGGCCTGCCGGTGACCGGCGTGATCGTGCGCAGCTCGACGAACGTGGCGGCCGGCGCGAAGACCCGGGCGTCGGCGATCCTGCACGGCGTGTGGGTCGCGGTGTTCGTGCTGCTCTGCGCGGCCCTGCTGGAGAAGATCCCGATGGCGGTGCTGGCCGCGGTGCTGATCGTGGTCGGGGTCAAGCTGATCAACCTGGCCCAGATCCGCACCTACGCCCGGCACGGGGAGCTACCGACGTACCTGATCACGGCTTTGGGTGTGGTTCTTGTCGACCTGCTCACGGGCGTGGCGCTCGGCATGGCGACCGCCGCGGTCCTGATCCTGTGGCGGCTCACCCGGTGCGAGATCCGCACCGTGCAGCGCGCCCCGGGTGAATGGCTGGTCCGGATCAGCGGCACGCTCGCGTTCATCGAGTCGGCCCGGCTCACCCGCGAGTTCGGCGCGATCCCGCCGAACGGGGACGTCGACGTCGAACTGCACCTCGACTACCTCGACCACGGGGCGTTCGAGACGATCAAGACGTGGGAGGACCAGTACCGGAAAGCCGGCGGCCGGGTCCGCATCCACGAGGTGCACGACTCCTGGTTCCACCGGGCCACCTCGGGCCGGCTCGGCGGCAGCCGGAGCACCCCCCGCCTGGTCGGCTCCTGGACCCGCTGGCAGGGCATCGACCACCAGCGCCGGGACGCGATGGCGGCCGGCATCGCCGAGTTCGAACGCAACGTCGCGCCGATGGTACGGCCGCACCTGGCCGCCCTCGCCCGCGACGGCCAGCGGCCGGAACAGCTCTTCATCACGTGCGCGGACTCCCGGCTGGTGCCCAACCTGATCACCGCCAGTGGTCCGGGCGACCTGTTCTGCGTCCGCAACGTGGGCAACATCGTCCCACCGCACGCCTCCGCCCAGCGCCCGCTCGGATCGTCGGCGCTGCCCGGCGTCGGGGACGCGTCGGTCGGCGCGGCCATCGAGTACGCCGTCGAGGTCCTCGGGGTCACCACGATCACGGTCTGCGGCCACTCCGGGTGCGGCGCCGTCCGGGCCCTGATGTCCGGGGCGGCGGCGCCGGGGTCGTCGCTCGGAGACTGGCTCGGGATGTCCGGGGTGCACTTCACCGACCCGGGCGACGAGGAGCGGTGCTGCACGGACAACGTGGTCCAGCAGTTGGCCAACCTCCGCAGCCATCCGGTCGTGCAGACGGCGGAGGCGGCTGGGCGTTTGCGGTTGACCGGGATGTACTTCGACATCGCGGAGGCCCGGATGTACGAGGTGGACCCGATCCTCGGCGTCCACCGCGCGGTCCGGACCCAGGCTGCTTGAGAGGTTTCCACCAGCCGTTGTCGGCTTTGTTTGTTTTCGCCCGCACCCGTCGCGGACTTCGGTCTGCGGCGGGTGCCGTCCTTTCGCGCTCGGATCCGGCTTCGCGCGCTTGCCCGCGCCTTCGCGCCCGCGCCCTCGCGCCCGCGCCCTCGCCTCACACTCCGCGCCCTCGCGCCGCGCCGCGCCCTCGCCTCACACTCCGCGCCCTCGCGCCGCGCCGCGCCCTCGCGCCGCGCCGCGCCCTCGCGCCGCGCCGCGCCCTCGCGCCGCGCCGCGCCCTCGCGCCGCGCCGCGCCCTCGCGCCGCGCCGCGCCCTCGCGCCGCGCCGCGCCCTCGCGCCGCGCCGCGCCCTCGCGCCGCGCCGCGCCCTCGCGCCGCGCCGCGCCCTCGCGCCGCGCCGCGCCCTCGCGCCGCGCCGCGCCCTCGCGCCGCGCCGCGCCCTCGCGCCGCGCCGCGCCCTCGCGCCGCGCCGCGCCCTCGCGCCGCGCCGCGCCCTCGCGCCGCGCCGCGCCCTCGCGCCGCGCCGCGCCTCACACTCCGCGCCCTCGCGCCGCGCTGTGCTGACGGCCTCGCGCCGTGCCCGCGGCCTCGCGCCGTGCCCGCGCCGCGATTTGGGCTGGCGGCTCGCGTCTTGCTGCCGGCAGGTGGCGGCGCGTGGCCCGCAACGTCCGTGGCTCGCGGCAGCAGACTGCACGACCCGGGTCGTCAGGCGGGCCGGTCGCGTCCGCACATGGCCCGCCCTCCCAGGGGGCTTGGTCCACCGGGGTCATTCTGGCAAAAAGCTCGAAGATCATGTGGGTGGGCTGTGGATAACCCTCTGGTGTGGATAACCCTTGGGGGCCCGGCCGGGCGAGCTACCTTGGGCGCGGGCGATCAGAGTGGACGGAGGTGGATGGAGTCGTCGACGACGCGGGCGGTGGCCAGGGTGTCGGCGAAGGTGTCGGGAGACAGGGTCAGACCGCCGGGGATCCAGCTGATGGTGGGGCTGTCGGATTCGGTCATCGACAGCAGGATCTCGTCCGGGGCCAGGCCGGCTGAGCGCAGTGCGCGGAGCTCACGCGGGTTGACCGCCGGCGGCAGTGGGCCGTTGCCGAGGTCGGTGCCGTAGCGGACGGTCCCGCCGTGTTCGATGAAGCGCCGCAGGTTGTCGAGCGCCACCTCGTGCGCCGGATCCGGCTCGCCGTAGCCGTGGATGTCCAGGGTGCTGATCCAGGTCATCCGGGAGGCGCAGGCGCGGATCAGGTTGTCCGGCAGCGGCTCGGTCCACGGGGTGTGGGCGAGCAGGTCGGCGCCGGCTTCGAAGGCCGCGGCCACGGTGCCCGGGCCCTCGGCGTGGACGACCACCCGCAGGGCGGCCGCGTGCGCGGCGTCGACCAGGGCACGGAGCGTGGGCTGGGGGAGCGTCGGGCCACCGGTGTGCGCGGTGACCTTGATCAGGGTGGCGCCGGCGGACCAGGCCTCGGCCACGGCGGCGCCGGCGTCGGCGGCCGAGGTGACCTCGCGCCAGCTGCCGGCCGGGGCCCACGAGCGGTCGCTCGGATAGCCACCGGGCGCGATCAGAAACTGACCCGCGTAGCGGATCAGAGGCAGCCTCGCCTCACCCGGCCCGGCACCGCGGTCGGCACCGACATCCCGCTGGGCAGTGCCGGCGGGGTCGGCCTCGCGTTGGCCGGAGCCGGAGCCGGAGCCGGAGCCGGAGCCGGAGCCGGGGCTGGAGGCGGATGCGGTGGGTTGGCCGGAGCCGGTACCGGGGGCGGACGCGGCGCGTTGGCCGGGGCCGGGGGCGGCGCGTTGGGCTTGGCGGTCGGCTCGGGTGGCGAGGGCGCGGAGGGTGGTGGGGACGCCGCCGAGGTCCCAGACCGCGGCGATTCCGCCGGCCCGGACGGTGGCGAGGTCGACCAGGGCAGCGTGGACGTGGGCGTCGATCAGGCCCGGGAGGAGGGTTCCCGGGAAGTGGCGGGTGCCGTCCCGCGGGGCCATCTCGGCGGGGACCGGCTTGGCCTGGCCGTTCGGGCCGACTCGGAGGGCTACGCCCTTGCGGAGGCGGCCGCCCCACCAGATCGAGTCGGCGGTCAGCCAGTCGATGCGGGTGTCCTCGCGAGGGTCCGGGACCGCGGTCACGGTGGGGCGGGGCTCGCCGGGGCGCGGGGCTCTCGCCGTACGGGAGAAGCAGCTTTCGGCGCCGCAGCCCGCACCGCCGCAGGGGCTCGCCGCCGAAGCCGCAGGCGAGGTGGAAGAACAGTCCGGGTCCGCCGGCCGCGCGGGGGAGTGGCCCGGGTCCGCCGGATCAGAAGCGAGGTCCGACGACGCGGGCGACGCCGGCGACGTGGGCAGCGGCGGCGACGTGGGCAGCGGCGGCGACGTGGGCGGCGCGGGTGGCGTGGGCGGCGGCGGCGTGGGCGATGCGGGCGACGCGGGCGGCGTGGGCGGCGGCGGGGTGGGGGAGGGGGTGGTCACCGGTGCTTCTCGGCCAGGTCGTGGAGGGTGGTCAGGCCCTGGTAGAGCTCGCTGAAACTGGTGCTCAACGGCGCCGGCCCGATGCGCAGGCCGTCCGGGCGGCGGTAGTCCGGGATGACGCCGCTGTCCCAGAGCGGGGCGAGGAGCTGCTCGAAGCCGGGGCGGCGGAGCGTGACGTGGCCGCCGCGGCGGGCCGGGTCGCGGGGGCCGGCGACCGTGACGTCGAGCGGGGCCAGGCGTTCGTCGGCGAAGTCCAGGATGAAGCCGGTGAGCAGCAGCGACTTGGTGCGGACCGCGTCGATGCCGGCCTCGGCGAGCAGGTCCAGGTTGGCGTGCATCGGGACCATGCCGAGGATCGGCGGGGTGCCGCTGAGCAGCGCGCGGATGCCGGGCGCGGGCTCGTAGCCGGGGCCCATCTCGAACGCCGCCCGGTGGCCCATCCAGCCCTGGATCGGCTGCCGGACCGAGTCCTGCAGCTCGTGCCGCAGGTAGGCGAAGGCCGGCGCGCCGGGCCCGCCGTTGAGGTATTTGTACGAGCAGCCGACCGCGAGGTCCACCCCCCACTCGTCGAGCCGGATCGGCACCGAGCCGGCCGAGTGGCACAGGTCCCAGAGGGTCAGCGCCCCGGCCTGGTGCGCGATCCGGTTGATCTCCGGCACGTCGGCGAGCCAGCCGGAGCGGTAGGCCACGTGCGAGAACAGGACCAGGGCGGTGTCCTCGTCGAGCACCTCGCGGAGCTGATCGGCCAGGACGCCGGCGGCCGGGTCGGTGGAGATCCAGACCAGGGTGAGGCCTCGCTCGGCGGCGATGCCCTCCAGGACGTACCGATCGGTGGGGAAGTTGTCGGTGTCCAGGATGACCTTGCGGCGGCCGGGTCGCGCGTCGACCGCGGCCCGCGCCAGTTTGTAGAGCAGCACCGTGGTCGAGTCCGCGACGACGGTCTGGCCGGGCGCCGCACCGAGCGCGACCGCGCCGAGCCGGTCACCGAGGGTGAGCGGCCAGTCCAGCCAGCCGTCGGTCCAGCCGCGGATCAGCCGGCCGCCCCACTGGTCGCGGACGAAGTCGTCGAGCAGGTCGGCGGTCGCCGCCAGCGGCCGGCCGAGCGAGTTCCCGTCGAGGTAGGAGACCACCGACGGGGCCGGCAGGAACCTGTCCCGGTACGCCGCCAGCGGATCGGCGGCGTCCAGGTCGGCGGCGCGGGCGAGCAGGCTCAACGGGGAACTCCGATCTCGGTGCGGACGGCGTAGAGCTCGGGGAAGAATGTCAGATCGAGCGCCGCCTTCAGGAACGTGACCCCGCTGGAGCCGCCGCTGCCCCGCTTGAAGCCGATCGTGCGCTCCACCGTCTTGAGGTGCCGGAAGCGCCAGAACTGGAAGTTCTCCTCCAGGTCGACGAGTTCCTCGCAGGCCTCGTACGCCTCCCAGTTCTGCTCGGCCTTCTCGTAGATGGTCTGGAAGACCGGGACGAGCTCTTCGGTGAACGACCAGGCCTCGGTGATGTCCCGGGTCAGGACCGCGGCCGGGATCGGGTGCCCGTGCCGGGCCAGGTAGCGCAGGAACTCGTCGTACACGCTCGGCGTGCCGAGCAGCTCCTCGAGCAGCACGAGCGCGGCCGGCTGGTCGTCGAAGATCCGCAGCATGTGGCGGTCCTTGTTGCCGAGCAGGAACTCGACCGCGCGGTACTGGTACGACTGGAACCCGGACGACGTGCCGAGGAAGCTGCGGAACTGCGCGTACTCGGTCGGGGTCAGGGTGGCCAGCACGGACCACTGTTCGGTCAGCGTGCGCTGGATGTGCTTGACCCGGGCCATCCCCTTGAGCGCCGGTTTCAGCTCGTCCTTGGCGAGATGCGCCAGCACCGCACGCAGCTCGTGGATGATCAGTTTCAGCCAGAGCTCGGACGTCTGGTGCTGGAGGATGAACAGCAGCTCGTCGTGGTGCTCGGGGACGCTGACCGGATGCTGGGCGTTGAGGACCTCGTCCAGGTGCAGGTACTCCCCGTAGGAGAGATTGACCTTGAAATCACGGACGATCCCGTCCTCGATCGGCCTCGTTGCCGACATGCGACCACCTACCTCGTTTGGACCAGGAGATCACATCGGGCCGTGGTAGACCCAGCGGGCGTGGTGCCGGACGAATCTGCTCTTCTCGTCGAGGACGCCGGGTGTGCCGTCGTCCCGGAAGTGCGCCCGGAACGTCACGGTTCCCTCCGCGTCGAACAGCGTGCCGCCTGTGCTCTCCAGCACTTCCAGGCGTACCCAGCGTAGGCCGGGATCACTCTCGAGCGTCTCCGGGCGGGTGTCCGGATGCCACGTCGCCAGGACGTAATCGGACAGATCAAGGGCGAACGCGCTGAAGCGCGATCGCATCAGAGCTTGCGGGTTCTCCGCCGGCTTGCCGTCATGCAGAGGACCACAACATTGCGCGTACGCCGGTGACCCGCACGGGCATGCTCTCGCGCGGGGTGTTCGCTTCCCAGCCATGCCGGACAGTCTTCCTCAGCCGGCCTGTTGCTCCACGACGATCCCACTGATCACCTTCTGGCAGCGGTCCAGCTCCTCGATCAGCCCCTGCATCTCCTCGATCGCGGAGACCGCGTTCTGGGTGTCGGTGCGGATCCCGCCGACCTGGGTGCCGATCTCGCTGGTCGCGGTGGCGGTCTCGTTCGCCAGGTCCTTGACCTCGCTGGCCACCACGGCGAAGCCGCGGCCCGCCTCGCCGGCCCGGGCCGCCTCGATGGTGGCGTTCAGCGCCAGCAGGTTGGTCTGCTTGGCGATCGTGGCGATCAGTTGCACGACTTTGCCGATCTCGGTGCTGCTCGCCTCGAGCCGCTGGATCACCTGCACCGCGGTCTCCGCCGCGTGCACCGCGGCCAGGGTCGCGGTCGCCATGTCGTTGCTCACGTTGGCCAGCCGGAACACCGAGTCGCGCTGCCGGTCCTGCGCCGACCGGTCTCCCTGGCCGCCGTTTCCGGACGACCAGCTGTCGTTCTGATCCCAGTCGGTCATGTCGTGGTGATCCCTTTCTTACCGGTAGCTCCCAACATCCCACCCGGCACACCCGTCGCGTGGTGTTTTCGACGATCCGATGGCCGGTGACGAGAGGACGGGCCGGTCCCGGCCGTCGCCCGTTATGGAAGCGTGAGGTAAGCCGGATCAGCACGAAGCGCGACGACTGAACCGGGTAAGTTCGGGAGCGTCTGTCACCCGCCGTGAAACATCGCCGAAACGTCGGGCCGAAACGGTTAGGACTCCTGCAAGAATCGGTAAGCACTGTCATCGATTTCAAAAGATGGCGCAAACGGCGGTTCAGTTTTTGCAAGAGCTTGACGTAGGATTCCGCCGTGACCAAACGTCTAGCCGAAGTGGCGAAGAAGGCCGGGGTCAGTGAGGCGACCGTCAGCCGGGTGCTCAACGGGCGCGACGGCGTCTCCGAGGCCACCCGCGCGTCGGTGCTGACCGCTCTCGATGTCCTGGGCTACGAGCGCCCCACCAAGCTGCGCGGCGAGCGGGCCCGGCTGGTCGGCCTGGTGCTCCCCGAGCTGCAGAACCCGATCTTCCCGGCGCTCGCCGAGGTGGTGACCGCGTCGCTGGCCCAGCGCGGGTTCACCCCGGCGCTGTGCGCCCGGACCATCGGCGGCGTCCCCGAGTCGGACTACGTGGAGATGCTGCTCGACCACCAGGTCTCCGGCGTGATCTTCGCCGGTGGCTCCTACGCGCTGGCCGACGCCTCGCACGAGCACTACCGCCGGCTGACCGACCGGGGCCTGCCGGTGGTGCTGGTCAACGCGGGCGTCGACGAGCTCGGGTTCCCGCGGGTGTCGACCGACGACGCGGTCGCCGTCGAGCAGGCGTACGGGCATCTGCGGTCCCTGGGTCATGAGCGGATCGGCATGGTGCTCGGCCCGGAGGGGCACATCCCGTCGCGCCGCAAGCTGGCCGCGATGTTCGCGGCGGGGAACTGGTCCGACGACGCCTGGGTGGAGCGCTCCAGCTTCTCCATGGAGGGTGCCCGGGTCGCCGCGACCAAGCTGATCGAGCGCGGCGCGACCGGCATCATCTGCGCCAGCGACGTGCTCGCCCTGGGCGCGATCCGGGCCGTCCGGCGGCTGGGCAAGTCGGTGCCGGCCGACGTCTCGGTGGTCGGTTTCGACGATTCCGCGTTCATGACCTGCACCGATCCGCCGCTGACCACGGTCCGGCAGCCGATCGAGACGATGGGCCAGGCCGCGGTGGACATCCTGGTCAGCCAGATCGAGGAGGCCGGCGTCCTGCACGACGAGCTGCTCTTCGAGCCGGAGCTGGTGGTCCGGGGCTCGACCGGGCCCGCTCCCAGGTAAGAGCTCCCAAGTAAGAGCTCCCGAGCAAGGGCTCCCAGGTAAGCGCTGCAAAAACGGAACGGCCGACGACCGCGTCTTGCGGTCGGCGGCCGTTTTTTCATGCCCACAGTTCGGGCGAAAGCTGACATAGTCTCGCGAATCAGCGCGCGGTCAACATCTGCCACTTCATTGTCGTGTCTTTTCAGCGCACGATCGAAACCTTGCGGAAATGAGTCGGTCTCGCTACGGTGACTCCACTCACAGAGCTGACCACGGCGAGTGCCCGGATGTCGACTCTGCGAGACAACGGCGAACTCGAAGCAGATCAATACGTCTTGGATAACCGTTCCCGAAGGGATGGACAGATGTCCGCACCGCAGTACCGGAGGGTCGCGGCGTTCGCGCTGGCGGCCGGCCTGGGACTTGGCCTGTCGGCGTGCTCCACGAAGAGCAACGACGACAGCACCAGCGCCGACGGCAAGGTCACCATCACGGTCGACTGCATGCCGGTCGGCACCGAGAAGGACCTGCTGGCGAACTGGAACGCGGACGTCGCCGCGTTCCAGAAGGACAACCCCGACATCACGATCAAGAGCGTGAGCGTCGGCACCCAGTGCAACAACCCGCCGGACTTCACCGCCCGGCTCGCCGGTGGCACCACCACCGACGTGTTCTACGGCTACATGACCGACCTGCAGCAGGTGCTGGACTCCGGCCAGGCGATGGACATCACGTCGTACCTGACCGACGCGAACCTGCCGGCCTGGAAGGACGTCGACCCGGCCCTCAAGGCGGTGTTCACCGACGGCGGCAAGACCTACGCGCTGCCGGTCAAGAACTACTCGATGGGCCTGGTCTACAACAAGGTCCTGTTCCAGAAGGCCGGTCTCGACCCGGCCAGCCCGCCGAAGACCTGGGCCGAGGTGCGCGCCGCAGCCAAGAAGATCGCCGACGCGGACAAGAGCGTGGCCGGCTACGCCGAGTACAGCGCGGGCAACACCGGTGGCTGGCACTTCACCGCCGAGATGTACTCGCAGGGCGGCCAGATCCTGAGCGCGGACGGCAAGAAGGCCGACTTCAACAACGCCCAGGGCAAGCAGGTCCTGCAGAACCTCAAGGACATGCGGTACGGCGACAACAGCATGGGCTCGCGTCAGCTGCTCCAGTGGGGCGACCTGCTGACCAACGCGGCGGCCGGCAAGGTCGGCATGTTCGTCGGCGCGCCGGACACCACCCAGGCGATCGTCTCCCAGTTCAAGGGCAAGTACGACGACTGGGCCGTGGCCCCGCTGCCCGGCCAGGACGGCCTGGCCAAGGCCACCCTCGGTGGCGGTGACGGCTACTTCTTCAAGAAGGGCCTGACCGACGCCCAGGTCAAGGCCGGCCTGAAGTGGATCGCGTACGAGAAGCTGACCGTCGGCAAGGGTCAGTTCGACTACCCGCGGGCCAAGCCGCAGAACTACCCGGTCGGGGTGCCGCAGCCGCTGCTGTTCGCCAAGGACAGCGCGACCGCCAAGGCCGAGTTCGACCTGCGCAAGGCGAACGCGAACGTCGACCCGTCGATCTACTCGCTCTTCGAGCAGCAGCAGCTGCCGATCAAGGGTGAGCCGGCGAACGCCCAGGCGATCTACGCGGTGCTCGACTCGGCGATGTCCGGGGTGCTGACCGACCCGAAGGCCGACCCCACGGCGCTGCTCAAGACCGCCGAGGAGAAGGTCAACCAGCTGCTGGCCGCCGGTAGCTGATCCCGCGAGGAGTGCGGGCCGGTCACCGACCGGCCCGCACCCTTCCGACTCACCGCAGGAGTTTTCCGTTGGCGACCATCACCGCCCCGGGCACGACCGAGCAGCTGACCCGCAGCGCGACGCGGGCCGGGACCAGCGCGCGGCGCAGCCGCAAGATCCGCGACAACATCACCGGGCACGCTTTCCTGATCGGCGCGGTCCTCTGCTTCGCGCTCTTCACCTGGTACCCGATGATCCGCGGGATCGTCATGAGCTTCCAGAAGACCCGGCGCGGCGTGACCACCTGGGTCGGCTGGGACAACTACACCCGGATCCTCGCCGACCCGAGCTTCTGGCCCGCCTGGAAGAACACCGTCTACTTCACCCTGCTGGCGCTGATCATCGGGTACGCGGTGCCGTTCTTCGTGGCGATCCTGCTCAACGAGCTGCGGCACGCCAAGGGTTACCTGCGCGTCCTGGTCTACCTGCCGGTCATGCTGCCGCCGGCCTCGGCGCTGTTCCTCTTCAAGTTCTACGCGTACGACCCGAGCGACGCCGGCCTGTTCAACGCGATCCTGAAGTTCCTGCACCTGCCGACCTCGCAGTGGATGCAGTCGGCCGACGCCACCATGCCGGCCATGGTGCTCGCCTCGACCTGGATGAACATGGGCGGCGCGGTGCTGATCTACCTGGCGTCGCTGCAGAACATCCCCGGTGAGTTGTACGAGGCGGCCGAGCTGGACGGCGCCGGCCTCTGGCGGCGGATCTGGAACGTCACGATCCCGCAGACCAAGCTGATCCTGGGCCTGCTGGCCATGATGCAGATCGTCGCCACCATGCAGGTCTTCGTCGAGCCGCTGATCCTGGCCAACGGCGCCGGCACCCAGGACTCCGCGACCACCGTCGCGTACCTGATCTACCAGCACGGCTTCTTCCAGAACGATCTCAACGGCGCCGCGGCGCTCGGCGTGATCATGCTCGTCGTCCTGGCCGCCTTCTCGGCGTTCTACCTGCGCCTGACGACGAAGAACGATTAGGACGGTAGGAGATGGCACAGGATTCCGGCACCCGCACGCTGGTCTCGCAGGCGCAGCTGCGGCGCGGCAAGGGCAGGTACGTCTACTGGGCGCTGCTGGCGCTCGTCGTCCTCGCGTTCACCCTGGTCTTCATCGGGCCGCTGTACTGGATGGTCACCGGCGCGCTCAAGTCGGGTAACGAGATCGCGCAGACCCCGCCGACGCTGTTCCCGAAGCACCCGGAGATCGCCAACTACACCAACGCGTGGCAGAACCTCGACCTGGCGAAGCTGCTGTTCAACACGTTCTACTACGCGATCGGCGCGGTGCTGTTCCAGCTGGTCCTGGACACCGCCGCGGCGTACGCCCTCTCCAAGCTCCGCCCGATCCTCGGCAACGTGATCCTCGGCGCGATGCTGGCGACCCTGATGATCCCGGCGATCGTGCTGGTCGTCCCGCAGTACGTCACCGTGATCAACCTGCCGTTCGTGCACGTCAACATGCTCGACTCGCCGTTCGCGATCTGGCTGCCGCTGGTCGCCAACGCCTTCAACATCTTCCTGTTGAAGCGGTTCTTCGACTCCATCCCGGAGGAACTGATGTCGGCGGCGCAGGTGGACGGCGCGGGCCCGCTGCGCACGCTCTGGTCGATCATCCTGCCGATGTCCCGGCCGATCCTCGGGGTGGTCTCGATCTTCGCGGTGACCTACGTGTGGAAGGACTTCCTCTGGCCGAAGCTGGTCATGCCGTCACCGGAGACGCGCACGGTCAGCGTCGGCATCTACGCCTTCTCCGGCGGCACGGCGATGAACGAGATCGTCGCCGCCTCGGTCATCGCGGCGATTCCGACCGTGATCATCTTCCTGATCTTCCAGCGGAACATCATGTCCGGCCTGACCTCGGGCAGCTTGAAGGGCTGAGCGCCGCCTCCGATCGAGGCGAGCGCGCCCGCCAAAGCGCAAAAAATGCGGCAATAATACGCAGAAAGCGAGTTTTCGTGTCCGCAAAAGACAGTGCGTGGTGGCGCGACGCGGTCATCTACCAGGTGTATCCGCGGAGTTTCGCCGACTCCGACGGTGACGGCGTCGGCGACATCGACGGCATCCGCGCGCACCTGGGTCACCTCCGCGACCTCGGGGTGGACGCGATCTGGATGAGCCCGTGGTACCCCTCGCCGATGGCGGACGCCGGCTACGACGTGGCCGACTTCCGGGACATCGACCCGGCCTTCGGCACGCTCGCCGGGGCCGAGGCGCTGATCGCCGAGGCGCACGCGGCCGGGATCAAGATGATCGTCGACATCGTGCCGAACCACATCTCCTCCGAGCACCCGTGGTTCAAGGCCGCCATCGCCTCGCCGGACGCGCCCGAGCGGGACTACTTCTGGTTCCGGCCGGCGTCCGAGAAGATGCCGACCGACTGGACCGGCGAGTTCGGCGGGACGACCTGGTCCACGGCGCCCGACGGCTCCTGGTACCTGCACCTGTTCACCCCGGAGCAGCCGGACCTGAACTGGGAGCACCCGGACGTCAAGGCCGAGTTCGAGGACATCCTGCGGTTCTGGTTCGACCGGGGCGCCGACGGCATCCGGATCGACTCGGCCGCACTGCTCTTCAAGGACACCAACTTCCCTGAGGTACGGGACGGCGAACCGCACCCGTTCCACGACCTCGACGCGGTGCACGACGTGTACCGGGCGTGGCGTCGCGTCGCCGACGAGTACCAGGGCCGGGCGCTGATCGGCGAGGTGTGGATGCCGGAGGTGGAGCGCTTCACGAACTATCTGCGACCCGACGAACTGCACGCGGCGTTCAACTTCGACTTCCTCGGGTGCGCGTGGGATCCGTACCTCATGAAGGCTTGTATCGATCGGACACTGGACGCCCATGCCACCGTCGGCGCGCCGCCCACCTGGGTGTTGTCGAACCATGACGTGACCCGGCACGTGACCCGCTACGGCCGCACGGACACCACGTTCAGCTTCGAGAACAACCTCGACGGCACCCCGGTCGACCTGGAGCTCGGCACCCGCCGGGCCCGCGCGGCCGCCCTGCTGTCGCTCTCCCTGCCCGGCGCGACCTACGTCTACCAGGGCGAGGAACTGGGTCTCTGGGAGAACGAGAACATTCCGGAAGAGCAGATCCAGGACCCGATGTACGCCCGTCGCGGGCACACCCGGGACGGTTGCCGGGTCCCGCTGCCGTGGTCGGGCGACGAGCCGCCGTACGGATTCAGCACCGCCGGACCGTGGCTGCCGCAGCCCGCCGAGTGGAAGGACCGCACGGTCCAGGCGCAGACCGGCGACCCGAACTCGATGCTCGAGCTGTACCGCTCGGCGATCCGCCTGCGCGGCTCGCAGGGCGCCGGATTCACCTGGCTGGACCGTGGCAACACGGTGCTCGCCTACACCCGCGGCGCCGAGTTCGCCTGCGTGCTCAACCTCTCCGGCGCACCCGTTCCCCTGCCGGAGCACGAGACCATCCTGCTCGCCAGCGGCCCGCTCGACGGTGACCTCCTCCCCCAGGACACCGCGATCTGGCTGCGTCTCTAAACCCGAAGGCGCCTCCGGTTCCACCGCTGGAGGCGCCTACGAGCAGGACCGGACACACCGGGGGCTGGCCACACCAAGGAAGGGCACAATGGCCAACCGCACCGCCCCACTAGCGACGCTCGCCGCCGTCCTCGCGGCAGCCGTCACCACCGTGATCTGGCAATCGCCCGCGGCTCAGGCCGCCGGGCTCTCCCCGTTCGACGTCGCCGGGCGGGGCGCGACCGTGCCGTTCACCGAGATCGAGGCCGAGAAGGCCGCGACCAACGGCACGTCCACCGGTACCGACCGGACCTACGGCACCCTCTCCTCGGAGGCCTCCGGGCGGGAGGCGGTCACCCTCGACGCCGCGGGTGAGTACGTCGAGTTCACCCTCACCAAGCCGGCCAACGCGGTCACCTTCCGGTACAGCGTGCCGGACGGCAAGAGCGCGACGCTGGACCTGCGGACCGGCTCGACGCTGATCAAGACCGTGCCGGTGACCTCGAAGTACAGCTGGTACTACGGCTACTACCCGTTCACCAACAACGCCGGCGACGGCCGCCCGCACCACTTCTACGACGAGGCCCGGGCGCTGTTCGGGACCACGTACGCGGCCGGTACGAAGATCCGGATCCAGGTCAGCTCGACCGCGCAGTCGCCGAGTTTCACCGTCGACCTGGCCGATTTCGAGAACGTGGCGGGACCGATCGGCAAGCCGTCCGGCGCGATCGACGCGGTCGCCGACTACGGCGCGGACCCGACCGGGGCCACCGATTCGACCGCGAAGATCCAGGCCGCGGTCGACGCCGGGGCCGCCTCCGGGCGCGTCGTCTACCTCCCGCAGGGCAACTTCACGCTGTACAGCCACGTCATCGTCGACCGGGTCACGCTGGCCGGGGCCGGTCCCTGGTACACCGTGCTCGGCGGCCGGCACCCCACCCAGCGCAACCTGGCGGCCGGCATCTACGGCAAGTACGTCGGCCAGGGCGGCCCGAGCCAGAACGTCACCGTCAAGGACCTCGCGGTCATCGGCGACATCCAGGAGCGGGTCGACGAGGACCAGGTCAACGCGTTCGGCGGGGCCATGTCGAACTCGACGATCGACGACGTGTGGATGCAGCACACCAAGGTCGGCGCCTGGATGGACGGCCCGATGGACCGGTTCACCATCAAGAACAGCCGCATCCTGGACCAGACCGCGGACGGCGTGAACTTCCACATCGGCGTCACCAACTCGACGGTGACCAACACGTTCGTCCGCAACACCGGTGACGACGGCCTGGCCATGTGGGCGGAGAACACGCCGAACGTCGGCAACTCCTTCACCCACAACACCGTGGTCGCGCCGATCCTGGCGAACAACATCGTCAGCTACGGCGGCCGGGACATCACGATCAGCGACAACGTGATGGCCGAGACCGTCTCCAACGGTGGTGGCCTGCACATCGGCAACCGGTACCCGGGGGTCCAGGGCGCGACCGCGGTCGCCGGCACCTGGACGATGGCCCGCAACACGCTGATCCGGACCGGCAACTCCGACTACAACTGGAACTTCGGGATCGGCGCGATCTGGTTCTGGCCGGACTCGGGCGCGATCACCGGGGCCACCCTGAACATCACCGACACCGACATCCTGGACAGCTCGTACGCCGCGATCCAGTGGATCGGCAACGGCACCAGCGGGCTGAACCTGACCAACGTGAACATCGTCGGCGCCGGTACGTTCGCGCTGCAGGCGCAGGCCCCGGCCACCGCGACGTTCACCAACGTCAAGGCCAGCGGGATCGCCCAGAACCCGCCGACCTACAACTGCACCGGCTCGGGCTTGGCCATCACCGACGGTGGCGGGAACTCCGGGTGGCAGACGGCGACACCGTACTGCGGGCCGTGGCCGGCGCCGAAGTGGGGCAACACCACCACGACGCCGTCCAACCCGCCGACCTCGTCCTCGCCGACCCCCTCGCCGTCGACCAGCACCACGCCGCCGCCGGCCAACGGCAACCTGGCGCAGGGCAAGACCGTCGCCGTCTCCTCCGCGAACGGGCCCTACCCGGGCGCCAACGCGGTGGACGGCAACGCGGCGACGTACTGGGAGAGCGCGAACAACGCGTTCCCGCAGACGTACACCGTGGATCTCGGCTCGGCGCAGACCGTCGGCAAAGCCGTACTGAAGCTGCCGGCAGGCTGGGAGAAGCGGACCGAGACCGTCGCGATCGCCGGATCCACGGATGGGTCCAACTGGACGCCACTGGCCGGAGCCACCGGGGTCACGCTGGACCCGGCGAGCGGGAACAGCGCGACTGTCGCCCTGACGACCGGAAACTTCCGATATGTGCGGCTGACTTTCTCGGCCAACACCGGCTGGCCCGCAGCGCAGCTCTCTGAGCTGGAGCTCTACGCGAGCGGCGGAACCACGACGCCGCCGACCACCACGCCGCCGACCAGCACCCCGCCCACGACCACCCCGCCGGTTCCGACCGGCAACCTCGCGGCTGGAAAGACCGTCACCGCGACCAGCCAGGCGGACGTCTACACGCCGGCGAACCTGACCGACGGCAACGCGAACAGCTACTGGGAGAGCGGCAGCAACGCCTTCCCGCAGTCGGTCACGGTCGACCTGGGCCAGAACCGGGCGGTCGGCCGGGTCGTCCTGAAGCTCCCGCCGGCCACGGCGTGGGCCGCCCGGACCGAGACGCTGTCCGTCCTGGGCAGCACCGACGGCTCGAGCTACAGCACGGTCAAGGCGAGCGCCGGCTACGCGTTCGACCCGGCGAGCGGCAACACGGTGACCGTCTCGATGGCCACGACGCAGCGCTATCTGCGCCTCACTTTCACGGGGAACACCGGCTGGCCAGCGGGTCAGCTGTCCGAGTTCGAGGTCTACACCTCCTGATTCGTCCGGGCGGGTGGCTCCCACCGATAACCGCCCGCCCGGCGTCCCCCTCACCTCTCATGGAAGAAAGGTGCGCTCCCGCATGTCCAGATTCAGGCTCATAGTGGCTGCCACGGCGGCCGCGAGCGTGGTCGCCGCGCTCGTCCACGCCCCGGCGGCGCTCGCCGCCGGACCCAACCTGGCCGCCGGAAAGACGTTCAGCGCCAGCAGCTACACCGACGTCTACCCGGCCGGAAACGCCGGTGACGGCAACGCCAACACGTACTGGGAGAGCAACAACAACGCCTTCCCGCAGTGGCTGCAGGTCGACCTCGGCACCGCCACCCAGGTCAACCAGGCCGTGCTCAAGCTGCCGCCGGCCACCGCCTGGAGCACCCGGACCGAGACACTTTCGATCCAGGGCAGCACGAACGGCACGTCGTTCAGCGACCTCAAGGCGAGCGCCGGCTACACGTTCAACCCGGCCTCGGGCAACATCGTGACCGTCGATTTCACCGCCGCGAGCGCGCGTTTCGTGCGCCTGAACTTCACCGCGAACACGTCCTGGCCCGCCGGTCAGCTCTCCGAGGTCGAGCTCTACGGCCCGGTCAGCGGGGACAGCCAGGCGCCGAGCGCGCCCGGCAGCCTCAGCTACACCGAGCCGGCCAGCGGTCAGATCCGGCTCAACTGGAACGCCTCGACCGACAACGTGGGCGTCACCGGGTACGACATCTACGCGAACGGCGTGCTCCGGACCTCGGTCGCCGGGAACGTGCTCACCTACACCGACAGCCAGCCGGACACCGCGACCGTGGCGTACTACGTGCGCGCCAAGGACGCCGCCGGCAACGTCTCCGGCAACAGCAACACCGTCACCCGGACCGGTGCGACCGGGGACACCCAGGCGCCGACCACGCCCGGGACGCTGTCCTACACGACGCCGGCCAGCGGGCAGATCCGGCTCGCCTGGGGCGCCTCGACCGACAACGTGGGCGTGACCGGCTACAACGTGTACGCCAACGGGACCCTCAAGACGACGGTCACCGGGACGACGTACACCGACAGCCAGGCCGACACGGCGACCGTCTCGTACTACGTGAAGGCGCGTGACGCGGCCGGCAACGAGTCCGCGGCGAGCAACACGGTGACGCGTACCGGCAACCCGGGCACCGGCACGAACCTCGCGGTCGGCAAGCCGATCGACGCGTCCTCGTCGGTGTTCACGTTCGTCGCCACCAACGCGAACGACAACGACACCGCCACCTACTGGGAGGGTTCCGCCTACCCGGCGAACCTGACCGTGAAGCTGGGCGCGAACGCGACCGTCTCCTCGGTGGTCGTCAAGCTGAACCCGGCGACCGACTGGGGCACCCGGCAGCAGACGTTCGCGGTCCTCGGCCGGGAGCAGTCCTCGTCGAGCTACACCACGATCGTGGGCTCCGCGACGTACACCTTCAATCCCTCGAGTGGCAACACGGTGACCATCCCGGTCTCCGCGACCACCGCGGACCTGCGCCTCTCCTTCACCGCGAACACCGGCGCGCCCAGCGGCCAGGTCGCGGAACTGCAGGTCATCGGGACCGCCGCGCCGAACCCGGACCTGACGGTCACCGGGCTGTCCTTCGCGCCGGCGTCGCCGGTCGAAACCGACGCGATCACGCTGTCCGGCACGGTCCGCAACGCCGGCACGGCCGCTTCCCCCGCCTCTTCGATCAACTTCTACCTGGGTACGGCGAAAGTCGGCACCGCCACGGTCGGCGCGCTCGCCGCGGGTGCCAGCTCGACCGTCTCGGCGTCGATCGGCGCGCGGGACGCGGGCAGTTACGCGCTCTCCGCCATCGTCGACGAGGCGAACACGGTCGTCGAGACGAACGACGCCAACAACTCGTACACCAACCCGGCCAGCCTGGTCGTCGCGCCGGTCAGCAGCTCCGACCTGGTCGCCTCGGCGGTCTCCTGGTCGCCCGGGAACCCGTCGGCCGGCCAGACCGTCACGTTCGCGGCGACCCTGAAGAACCAGGGCACCGCGGCCAGCGGCAGCGGCGCGCACAACGTCACGGTCACCGTGCTGAACGGGTCGACCACGGTCAAGACGTTCACCGGGTCGTACACCGGGACCCTGGCCGCCGGCGCGTCGTCGCCGTCGATCAGCCTGGGCACCTGGACCGCGGTGAACGGCAAGTACACGGTTCGTACGGTGGTCGCCACGGACACCAACGAACTGCCGGTCAAGCAGGCCAACAACACCAGTGAGAAGTCGTTCTTCGTCGGTCGCGGGGCGAACATGCCGTACGACATGTACGAGGCCGAGGACGGCACGACCGGCGGCGGCGCGAACGTCGTCGGACCCAACCGCACCGTCGGCGACCTGGCCGGCGAGGCGTCCGGGCGCAAGGCCGTCACGCTGAACCAGACCGGCTCGTACGTCCAGTGGACCACCCGCAACGCCACCAACACGGTCGTCGCGCGGTTCTCCATCCCGGACGGCACGACCAGCTCGATCAACGTGTACGTCAACGGCACCCTGAACAAGACCCTGCCGCTGACCTCGAAGTACGCGTGGCTGTACGGCAACGAGACGGCGCCGCAGAACTCCGGCTCCGACCCGCGGCACATCTACGACGAGGCGAACATCCTGCTGAACGGCTCGTTCCCGGCCGGCAGCACGATCAAGCTGCAGAAGGACTCCGGCAACAGCGGCAACATCGCGATCGACTTCATCAACCTGGAGCAGGTCGCCCCGGTCACGAACCCGGACGCCACCAAGTACGTGGTGCCGGCCGGTTTCGACCAGCAGTCGGTGCAGAACGCCCTGGACGCCGCGCGCCAGGACACCACCAAGGTCGGCGTCTACCTGCCCGCCGGTGACTACCAGACCTCGAACAAGTTCCAGGTGTACGGCAAGGCGCTCAAGGTCGTCGGCGCCGGACCCTGGTACACCCGGTTCTACACCCCGGCCACCCAGTCCGAGACGGACGCCGGCTTCCGGGCCGACGCCACCGCCAACGGGTCGACGTTCGCGAACTTCGCGTTCTTCGGCAACTACACGACCCGGATCGACGGGCCCGGCAAGGTGTTCGACTTCGCCAACGTGGCCAACGTGACGATCGACAACATCTGGGCCGAGCACGTGGTCTGCCTGTACTGGGGCGCGAACACCGACAACATGGTGATCAAGAATTCGCGGATCCGGGACACGTTCGCCGACGGCATCAACATGACCAACGGCAGCACCGGCAACCTGGTCGACAACAACGACGCCCGGGCCACCGGGGACGACTCGTTCGCGCTGTTCTCCGCGATCGACGCGGGCGGCTCCGACGAGATCAACAACACGTTCTCGAATCTGTCGTCGACGCTGACCTGGCGGGCCGCGAGCGTCGCGGTCTACGGCGGCTACGCGAACACGTTCAAGAACATCTACATCGCCGACACGCTGGTCTACTCCGGCATCACGATCAGCTCGCTGGACTTCGGCTACCCGATGAACGGCTTCGGCGCCAACCCGCCCACGGTGTTCGACAACATCTCGATCGTCCGGGCCGGCGGCCACTTCTGGGGCGCCCAGGTCTTCCCGGCGATCTGGATGTTCAGCGCGTCGAAGGTCTTCCAGGGCATCCGGGTCAGCAACGTCGACATCGTCGACCCGACCTACTCCGGAATCATGTTCCAGACCCAGTACATCGGCGGCAACCCGGTCAACCCGATCACCGACTCGGTCTTCACCAACGTCAGCATCACGGGCGCGCAGAAGAGCGGCGACGCCTACGACGCCAAGTCCGGCTACGGCATCTGGGCGAACCCGCTCCCGGAGGCGGGCCAGGGCCCGGCGGTCGGATCGGCCACCTTCACGAACCTCACCCTGAGCAACAACTACAAGGACATCGAGAACCCCACGAGCACGTTCACCATCACCCGCAACTAGCCACCGGGCCGGGCCGCACCCGGCCCGCCTCACCCGGGCCGCACCTGGCCCAGCCCGCCGGGCCGCAACTAGCCCATCCGACCGGGCCGCAACTGGCCCGCCTTACCCAGGCCGCGACCGGCTTCCTGCCGGTCGCGGCCCCCTGAACAACACCACACCAAGCCCCCAGCCGTCGCCTGCGCACCGCAGCACCGCACCGCGTGCCCGCGTCCACCGTCCGGACGCGGGCACGCCTTTCTAGCCCTTCTGCCGCTCGTGGGTCACTCTCCTGTTCGTCCTATTGTGAATCCTTTATTACCGTCAGCGCCGCGTTAATATCTTTCGTCGTGCCGACCGCGTTCGGCATCTATTTCCGGTTGCCTCGGCAGTTGCCTTTCGCTTTCGGCGAAAAGCGGCCATTGGTCTGGCTGCCTCCACTGGTTCGCGGTTATGCTGAATTCTGCGAGCGGAGGCCATGCGCCATCGGCTTGACCTCCGTGCTTGGCGTGAGACCGGCCTCTTGAGGGTGAGTGGGTGTCATCCCTGGGCCAGCCTCATCCGCGGTGTTGGTGTCCTCCGCTGGTGCGGGGTCCGGGTGCGGGGTCCAGGGGCGGGTTAGGGGCTGCTGGTGGCGCGGCGTCCCGTTCGCGGATTTGGCGTAGGCGCTCGGCGTGGCGACGTTTCAGGCCCCAGGCGCGATGCCTTTCGTGTTCGCGACGAAACTCGTCACGTGCTGCCGAGTAATTGCGCGAGGCCGTCCGGTGCCGCATGCCGGCGATCTCACTCCGTTTGAACAGTGGCAGCTGAGTCATGCGACAATTCTCCCGCCCTTCAGGCCCGCCGTGTAAGTATTCGATCATGCCATTCTCGGCTAATGCGAAGACATATGTTTCCGCATTCGTAAAAGCTTCTCAGGCTGCGGAAATGCAATTCCAGCACGCTGCCGCCCGGTGAGCATTCTGCCGAGGAAGTTCAAGATCGTGCTGGCGCCCTGTGGATAACCCGCCACTGTGGATAACCGCGTTGATCATCGGAGTTGTGTTTTGCTGGGTCGGCCGGTGGCGAGGGCCGGAACTGCCTGGAGAGGTGGGCGGACAGCGAGGGGCGGTGGGCGGCGCGGGGGACGGCGGTCGGGCTGCCGGATGTGGTGGTTCAGGCGCAAACGGCAGTGCTCGGACCGCAAGGGAGAGCGGTCCGAGCACGGGTGGAGCTATGGGTCGACTTAGCCGGCGGCGGTCAGGCCCGGGGCCGGGTGAGCAGCGGCGGTCAGGCCGGGTGGTCGGGCCGGGTGAGCAGCGGCGGTCAGGCCGGGTGGTCGGGCCGGGTGAGCAGCGGCGGTCAGGCCGGGGTGGTCGGGCCCGGTTGATCAGGCTGCGATCGGGCCGGGAGTGTGCCGCGCGTGGCCGTCGCCGGGGCGGAACGGGCTGTCAGAGGGTGACGGAGCGGCCTGTGGAAGCGCTGACCCGGGCCGCGTCCAGGATTTCCATGGCGCGGACCGTGTCCCACGGGTCCACCGGCAGCGGGCCGTTGCCCAGCACCGCGTCGGCGAAGGCGGGGTAGAACAGGTCCCACCGGCCGCGGCAGCTCTCCACCGGGGCGCCGGTCTTGCCGCGCCACAGGTGGCCCCAGCGGTGCTCGTGCTCGATGCCCCAGCGGTCGCCCAGCTTGGCCGGGGTCTTGCCGGCCTTGAGGAGTTCCTCCTGGCCGTCGAGCTCGGGGGAGATGAACGTGCCGGACGAGCCGGTCACCCGGAAACGGGGGCCGGGGCCGCCCTGGCGCCAGCTGCCCCACAGGTGCGACTCGACGCCGCTGAGGTGGTGCATGGCCAGGAAGAAGTCGTCGTCCAGCTCGGTGTCGCCGCGGACCTCGGCGTAGACGCGCTGGGCCGGGCCGTGCAGCTTGAGGGCCTGGTCGACCAGGTGGGAGCCGAAGTCGAGGAGGGTGCCGCCGCCGGCCGCGCCGGGGAGACGGTCCGGGGCCCAGCGTTCCATCCGGGACTCGAAGCGGCGGATCGTGCCGAGCGAGCCCTGCTCGATGAGCTTGCGGATGGTGAGGTAGTCCGAGTCGTAGCGCCGGTTCTGGTAGACCGTCAGCGGGACCTCGGCGGCCTCGGCGGCCTTGACCAGCTCGCGGGCGGTCGGCGCGTCCAGCGTGAACGGCTTGTCGACGACCACGGCCAGGCCCAGCCGGATGGCTTCGAGGGCCAGGTCGGCGTGGGTCGCCGCGGGCGTGGAGATGGCGACGGCGCGCACCCCGTCGGCGGCCAGCGCGGCCAGCGAGTCGTAGGTCCCGACGCCGGGGAGCTGCTCGGCGACCTGCTTGCGGCGCTCCTCCGAGGTGGTGACGACGCCGGCGAAATCAATGTTCGCCGCCGACGAGATCAGGGGGGCGTGGAAGATCCGCCCACCGCTGCCGTACCCCACCAGCCCGAACCGCACCTGCTCGATCATGCCGGAAGTTTTTCACATCGATTGCCAGACCGTTACGGGTGCACCCGGCCGTTACTTGTGATAACGCCCGCATGACGCCGCGTCACGAAATGTGGTATCAGCGGCGCTGTCCCAGAGCGGCGCGCACCACACTCCCGGCCGGGCGGAGAACCTCGTCGCGAAGCCAGCGGCCGGACGCCGCGATGCCGCGGAACAGCGCGCCGAACGTATTCCGCCAGGCGAACCGGATCGCGATGCCGATCGGGCGCAGCACGAACCGGTAGATGACCCGGGAGGCCCAGGCGATCGCGAGGCCGACGGGGCGCAGCACGAAGCGGTAGACAGCCCAGCAGGCCCAGGCGATGGCCAGGCCGATCGGGCGCAGGAGCCAGCGGTAGAACGCCACGACCAGCCAGGCGATTCCCCGGTAGAAGGCCACGGCCAACCAGGCGATTCCCCGGTAGAAGCGCACGGCCAGCCAGGCGATCGCGAGGCCGGCCGGGCGCAGCACCCACCGGTAGACGGCCCGGGCCGTCCACCCGATCGCCCGGCCGGACATCAGGCCCGCCCACACGGTCCCCTGCCCGAGCGGCACCAGCACCCAGCGGAACAGCGCCATCAGCACCCACGCCAGCCCGTGCCCGAGCGGTGCCAGCACCCAGTTGTAGAGCGCCCGGACGACCGGCACGAGCACCCAGTTGTAGATGGCCCGCGCGACCGGCACCAGCACCCACATGATCGCCAGCGCGACCGGGCGCAGCACGAACCGCAGGAGGGCCCGCAGCGCCCAGGCGACGCCGGTGACCAGCGCGGCCGCCGTCCAGCGCAGCGCGTGCCAGATCGGCAGCAGCACCCACTGCAGGAACTGCCGGAGCAACCACAGCAGCGGCACCACCAGGAAGGTACGCAGCAGCCAGCCCAGCGCCCGCCCGACGGGCACCAGGACGAACCGCTTGACGAGGACGGCCAGTTCCCAGAGCAGGCGGAAGGGGAACACCACGATCAGGGCGATCGCCCGGATCGGCCAGGTGATCCAGGCCGGCGTCTCGGGCGCCGGCTGGGGTGTGGTCATCGCGTGCTCCTCGTTCACAGGCGCCTCACGGTACTTGAACGGATCAAAAGAAAAGCAGGTGGAGCCCCCTGTCGGATGGATGACGGGGACCGGCGAATCGGGTTGGCCCAGAGAACAATCGGCGCATGGAACCCGCGCAGAGGGAACGTACGCCGTTCTCCGACATCGACGGACTGCCCACCGAGATGTCGACGATGGTGCTCGACGCGCTGATCGAGATGGGCCGGCATCCGGAGATCCGGCGGGTGCGGCGGGCCGGGTTCGACGCGCTGCGGCCGGCGCTCGGGGCGCGGCTGCTGGACGCGGGTTCCGGGAACGGTGACGTGGCCCGCGAGCTGGCCGCCGAGGTCGGGCCGCGCGGCGAGGTGATCGCGCTGGACCAGTCGGCGGCGCTCACCGCGGCCGCGATCGCCCAGCACGACGACAGCAACGTGGACTACGTGACCGGCGACGTCACCGCGCTCGACCTGCCCGACGACAGTGTCGACGGCGTGTGGTGCGAGCGGGTGCTGCAGCACGTCGAGGATCCGGACCGGGCGATCGCCGAGCTGCGCCGGGTGACCCGCCCGGGCGGCCGGATCTGCCTGGTCGACACGGATTGGGAGTCGCTGCTGTTCGACGGCATGCCCACCAAACTGCAGAAGACCCTGATGACGTACGTCGGTGGGCACTTCCTGCCGCCGGGCCGGGACATGGGCCGGACGCTGCGCCGCCGCCTGGTCGCGGCCGGCCTGAACAGCCTGACCGCGACCCCGGTGACCTGCCTGTTCGGCAGCCCCGACTCGGCCGGTGTGGTGCTCCCCATGGTCAACCCGCGGGTGCCGGCGGACGCCTGGCACACCCCACCGGCCCTCCGCGACGAGTGGCTGACCGAGGTGGCGGCGGCCGGCGCCCGCGGCGACTTCCTGGCGGTCCTGACGATCTGGGTCGTCGCCGGAACCGTCTGACCTACCGTTCGACCGGCTGCATCCGGTGCAGCAGGCGGTCGAGCGGCATGCTGGCGAAGCTGATCCGGACGTCACTGGAGGCGTACGGCAGCCAGAACCGCCCCTCGTGCACCATCCCGCCGCAGGAGTAGAGCACGTTCGGCACGTACCCCTCGCGCTCGATCTCGTCCGGGTCGATCAGCCCCTGCGGGAGGTCGGCGATCACCTTGGACGGGTCGTCCAGGTCGAGCAGCATGGCGCCGATCGCGTACCGCCGCATCGGCCCGACGCCGTGGGTGAGCACCAGCCAGCCGGCCTCGGTCTCGATCGGCGAGCCGCAGTTGCCGACCTGGATCAGGTCCCAGCCGCGGGACGGGACCAGCAGCGGGCCGACCGGCTGCCAGCGGTGCTGCTCGTCGCGGACGGCGAGGCCGAGCGTCTCGCCGTCGGAGCGGCAGAGCGCCCACTTCTTGTCCCGGATGTAGCGCGGGAACAGCGCCATGCCCTTGTTCTGCGCGGCCGGCCCGTGCAGCGCGGTCACCTCGAAGTGCCGCAGGTCACGGGTGTAGATGACCCGCCCGGAGATGTTGAACCCGTCGTACGCGGTGTAGGTCGCCTGGTACGCCGGCCGCCCGTCCGGGTCGATCACCTGGACGAACCGGGCGTCCTCCATGCCCCGGCTCTCGCTGGGCGTGGCCGGCCAGAGGACCCGCTGGTGCAGCGGCATGGTGGGCGGGAAGGTGACCGCGTAGTCGTCCATCACGATGCGCCGGATCAGGTCCATCGTCATCGGGGTGGTCGGCCGGGCCAGCAGCTCGGGCGGCATGTGGCTGAGGGTGTCCTCGAACTCGGTGTCGTCGTACCGGTCCGGCAGGGCGTTCAGGATGTACGCGGACGCCTCGTTGTCGATGTCCTCGTCGCCGAGCGCGGCGAACAGCTGGTGCTTCATGTGCTTGGCGCCGACCCGGCTGCCGATCGCGAGCGGGCCGTCCCGGTCCTCCAGGCGGATCGCCGCGCCCGGCCCGATGATCACGCTGCAGAAGCCGATCGACGAGATGTGTCCCTCGCCGATCTGCCGCAGGCTCAGCGCCCCGCGCAGCTCGCCGGGGGCCAGGTCGCTCTGGTCCGGGTGCGGGACGATCGACGGGTTGCACAGCGCCGCCGCCTCGACCGAGAACTCGTGGCTGAAGTACGCCCCGATCAGTGTCCGGGCCTGTGGCGACAGCTCGATGCCGGTGGGCACCCGGTGCTGCACCACCTCGTAGTGGTGCTGGAAGACCGACAGGATGTCGTGGTGCCGCCCGGCGAAGCGGTTCAGCACGTCGTCGAGCAGCGTGCCGATGTCGGTCTCGTCGAGTTGCAGCATTCGCTCGATCATGCAGGCCGCGCGGTTGTGCGTGGCGTGCGCGTCCTCGCCGGGAACGAACAGCTTGATGACCACGCGGCGGCCGTCGGGCGCCATGGTGATGTTGTGGCGGGTGATGTCGGTGGAGTTCACGGTCGCTGTCACGCCAAGCCGCCTGACGGTCGGGTCGCGCGTCGAGTCGCCAGCGTGCGGGCATGCTGCAGCGTGGCGACCAGCGCGAGGGTGGATTCGGCTCCTTGGTTCAGATTAGGACCATCAACCGTCAATCCGTCATAACAACCGCCAGTCTCGCTGTCCCACATCACCGATCCGGTGTCGTTGTCGCCCAGGAACCACGCGATCGACTGAAAGAGCGGGGCGTCCCAGCGCTCGTCGCCGGTGACCGCGGCGGCCGTGGCGCAGGCGTCCGCGGTCGCCGCCGCCTCGATCGGCTGCTGGTCGTGCCGGTGCTTCGGGATGCCCGGGCGCCAGCCGCCGACCGGCACGGTCGACAGGTGCCCCTGGTGCTCCTGCGTGTCGCAGAGCCAGGAGAGCATCCGCAGGCCGTCGCCGAGCAGCGCCTCGTCGCCGAGCAGGTCGCCGGCCGCGATCACCACCTCGGCCAGGGCCGGGTTGGCGTAGGTCAGCTCCCGTTCCGGCCACACCCACTCCGGGTCGGAGCCGGGCAGGCCGATCACGGTGGCCGCGTCGCCGAGCAGCTCGGCGGCGATCCGGTCGTGCGGGTCGGCGCGCAGCACCTCGGCCGCGCCCAGCCCGGCGAAGGCCATCGCCCGGGGCCAGCTGGAGCGCCGGCCGGCGCCGAGGCGGAAGGCGTACATCGCCTCCCGGCGGAGCCGCCCGGTGCCGCAGCGGGCCGCGGCGGTGCCCAGCCCCCACAGCGCCCGGCCCCACCAGTCGCCCAGCGACGCCTCGTCCTGCCAGCGCCGGTCGTAGCCCATCCGGTTGCGGAACGCCCCATCGGCGTCCTGGGCGTGGGTGAGGAAGGCCAGGTAGCGCTCGGCGGCCCGGAGCACGTCCGGGGCGGGGTGCGGCTCCCGGGCCACCACCAGCAGGCCCCGGGCGACGTCGTCGACGCAGTAGCCGTGCTCGCGCCGGGGGATCGCGTGGCGCGCGTGCTCGAACAGCCCGGTGTCGTCGGAGAGCCGCAGGAGGTGGTCGAAGCGGGGCTCGGGAACGTCGGTGAGCCGGATCGGCGGCGGAATCAGCCGCAACCCCTGGCTCATGCCGGAATAGTCGCGGACGCCAAGGGGGCACGGTCGGCGAGCAGGCGGGCGGCCAGGGCCTGGTAGCGGGCGGCCACCGCCGGCCAGCGCAGCGTCGGTCCGCCGGCCAGCCCGGCCAGTCGCCCGGGCAGCCCGGGTTCGGCGAGCACGTGCCGGATCGCCAGCGCCATCGCCTCCGGGTCCTGATGCGGCACGAGCAGCCCGGGCCCGTCCGCGAGCAGCTCCACCGCGTGCGGGAACTCGGTCGCGACGACCGGGATCCCGGCGCCCACCGCCTCGATCAGCACCCCGGAGGTGACCTGCTCGGTCGAGTCGTACGGCAGCACCACCGCGTCCGCCGACCGGATCAGCCGGGACAGCTCGGCCGGCTCCAGGTACGCGTCCACCCAGCGCACCGAGTCGGTCACGCCGAGCTCAGCGGCCAGCTCCACCAGCGACGACCGGTAGACGTCGCCCTGGTGCTCGATGACCTTCGGGTGGGTCCGCCCGGCGACCGTGTAGACCGGGGCCGGCCGCAGGTCACCGAGCAGGGCGAGGGCCCGCAGCCCCCACTCGATGCCCTTGCCCGGCCCGAGCAGCCCCCAGGTGAGCAGGTTGGGCCGGTCGTGGTCCTCGCGGGGCACCCCGGCGTGGCTGGCCGCGCCGTGCGGGATCACCGTGATCTTGCGTGGGTTCACCACGTAGTTCGCGGTCAGGCGCTGCCGGGCGGTGTCGGTCATGGTCACGATGGCCGCCGCGACGTCGACGATCTCCTCCAGCACCGCGCGCTGCTGGGGGTCGGGGTTGGTGAGGACGGTGTGCAGCACCACGACGGCGGGGACCTTGAGGGCGTGCAGCAGCGGGAGCACCTCGGCGCCGGCGTGGCCGGGGTAGATGCCGTACTCGTGCTGGATGATCGCCACGTGGTAGCGGTTCAGCGTGTCCGCCGCGCCGGGCCAGCCGCCGGCCCGGTCGGTGTCCCAGGTGTGCACGATCCGGGGGGCGGCCCGGTCGAGTGCGATTCCCCCACTGGCGTTGTCCTGACTGAGCAGGCGTACCACGCCGGATCCGATGGCCGCTCCGGGCGTTCCCGCGGTCAGATGGGTGGCGAGTGCGGCATTGAACGTTGCCAAACCGCATTGAGTGGGCGGATATGTGCTCAAAAACCCGTATGTCGTGGGCATGACTGGCCTTTCTGTTCATCGGCCGGGCTGCCTCCCCCGCAGCGCGGACACCGCGCGCGGGCAACACAACGGGCACCGCGCGTGAACGGCGTAAAGGGCGTATCGGGAAAATGCCCCGGTTAACGCGCAATTCACATTGGGACCGTAACAAGATCAAGCTATTCAGCTGATGATTTTTCGGTAAATCGCCAGGTACTCGTCGACCATCCGATCCGCCGAGAAGCGGTCCCGCGCGCGGGCCGAGCAGGCCGCGCGGTCCAGGCTCGCGATGCCCTCGACGGCGGCCACCGCCTCATCGACGGACGCGACCAGACGCCCGGTGACGCCCTCGTCCACGACTTCGGGCATAGAGCCTTTCCGGTACGCGATCACCGGCGTCCCGCAGATCATCGACTCCACCACGGAGAGCCCGAACGGCTCGGCGAACCGGATCGGGTGCAGCAGCGCCGCGCCGGAGCCGAGGATCGCCCCGCGCTCGCCTGGCCCCACCGACCCCAGGTAGACCACGCGTTCCCCGTCGATCAGCGGCTCCACCCGCTCCTCGAAGAACGCCCGGTCCTGCACGATGCCGCAGATCACCAGCCGCCGGCCGGCCCGGCGGGCGATCTCGATGGCCAGATCGGTGCCCTTGTCCGGGTGGATCCGGCCGAACAGGATCAGATCGTCCCCGCCGTCCGCCTGGAACGGCAGCCCGGCGACGTCCACGCCGTGGTGCACGGTGGCCAGATAGTCCAGATCGGGCGAGCGGTCGCTGTCGGAGATGGACACGAAGTGCGAGTTCGCCCGGCGGTACGCCGGCAGGATGTTCGCGCCGGAGAACCCGTGGATGGTGGTCAGCATCGGCGCCGCGCAGTGCGCGGAGAACGCCAGCGGCAGCCAGTCCAGGTGGTTGTGGATCAGGTCGAACTCGCCCGAGCGGGCCAGGACGTTACTGACGTGGATCGCCTCCCAGACCCGCCCGTCCAGGTCGTCGTTGCCCTCGTAGCCGGCCGGGACCACGCCGGCCAGGGTTGCCGTGGTCACCGAGTCGAGGGTGGCGAAGAGGGTGACGTCGATCCCGCGCGCGACCAGCCCCTCGGCGAGCAGGCTGGTGACCAGTTCCCACGGGCCGTAGTGCAGCGGTGGGGTTCGCCAGGCGATCGGCCCCAGCAACGCCATCTTCATGACAAAAGCCATTTCTCGGTGATAACCACGTGGTCAGTATGCCCGCCCGAAACTTTCCGCGTTCTCGTGTTAGAGAAGAGGAATGACGGATTCATGGTGGAAGAAGTCGGTCGTCTACCAGATCTATCCGCGAAGCTTCGCGGACTCGGACGGTGACGGGATGGGCGATCTGCGCGGGGTCATCGACCACCTGGATCACCTCGCTGAACTGGGCGTGGACGTGTTGTGGTTGTCGCCGATCTATCCCTCGCCGCAGGACGACAACGGTTACGACATCAGCGATTACCAGGGCATCGAGCCGATGTTCGGGACCCTGGAGATCTTCGACGAACTGCTCGCCGGGGCACACGCCCGGGGGATGAAGATCGTGATGGATCTGGTGGTCAACCACAGCTCGGACGAGCACCCGTGGTTCGTGGAGAGCCGGTCGTCCAAGGACAGCCCGAAACGTGATTGGTACTGGTGGCAGCCGGCCCGGGAGGGCATGGCGGCCGGCACGCCCGGTGCCGAGCCGACCAACTGGGGCTCGGTCTTCGGCGGCCCGGCCTGGGAGCTCGACGAGCGGACCGGGGAGTACTACCTGCACCTGTTCTCGCGCAAGCAGCCCGACCTCAACTGGGAGAACCCGGAGGTCCGGCAGGCGGTCCACGCGATGATGCGCTGGTGGCTGGACCGGGGCGTGGACGGCTTCCGGATGGACGTGATCAACATGATCTCCAAGGTCCTGCCGCTGCCGGACGGTCGGCTGTCGGCCGGCTCGGCGTACGCGGACGGCTCCGCCGGTTTCGTCGGCGGCCCGCGCCTGCACGAGTTCCTCCAGGAGATGTACCGGGAGGTCTTCGCGGGCCGCGAGGGCCTGCTGACGGTCGGCGAGATGCCCGGCGTCACCGTGGACGAGGCGAGGCTGCACACCGACCCGGACCGGCACGAGATCGACATGGTCTTCCAGTTCGACCACGTCTGGGCCGACCGGGGACCGGACCCGTGGCTGTTGCAGAAACTCCAGCTCACCAACCTCAAGGCGATCCTGGGCCGCTGGCAGGCCGGGCTGGCCGAGGTGGGCTGGAACAGCCTCTACTGGAACAACCACGACCAGCCGCGGATCGTCTCGCGGTACGGCGACGACTCGCCGGAGTTCCGGGTGGCCTCGGCGAAGATGCTCGGCACCGTGCTCCACCTGCACCGCGGCACGCCCTACGTGTACCAGGGCGAGGAACTCGGGATGACCAACTACCCGTTCCGCGGCATCGAGGACTTCCGCGACATCGAGGCACTCGGGCAGTACAAGCAGGCCCTGGAGCTGGAGGGGCGGCGGCCGGAGGAGGTGCTGACCGTGCTCCGCGCCCGGGGGCGGGACAACGCCCGTACCCCGATGCAGTGGGACTCCGCGCCGGAGGCCGGGTTCACCACCGGCACGCCGTGGCTGGCGGTCAATCCGAACTACCCGGAGGTGAACGCCGCGGCCCAGCGCAAGGACCCGGACTCGGTGTTCCACTACTACCGGCAGCTGATCGAGCTGCGGCGCACCGAGCCGGCCGTGGCCGGGGGCGACTTCACCATGCTGCTGCCGCACGACGAGCGGCTGTACGCCTTCACCCGCCGCCTCGGCGACACCGAGCTGCTGGTGATCGGCAACTTCACCGGCGAGACCGTGCCGGCCGAGATCGACGACGCGGCCGGCTGGTCCGGGGCCGAGCTGGTGCTGACCAACCTGCCGGGGGCGTCGTCCGGGTCGCTGACCCTGGCCCCCTGGCAGGCGGTCGTCTATCGGCGCAGCGTCACGCCGTGAGCACCGGCCAGGAGTAGGCGAGCAGCGCGAACGCCGCGCCGAGCAGGGCCAGGCTGATGCCGCGGGTGCCGATCGGCAGCGCGGCCAGGACCAGAAGGATCACCGCGATGATGTAAAGAACGCCCTGAGTGGACATGGATACTCCTCGAAGCCGTGGGGGTGGGGCGGCGACGCATTACCCCATGGCCGCGCGGCGCTAAACCACCGCGAGGGCCCGCACCGGACGGTGCGGGCCCGCCGCGGATAAATAGAGCTTTTTTCGCAGAAGGCACCACGCGCCACTCAAGTCCCCGGCAAGGTGTCAGATGGTCGCCGGTTCACGACCGAATTGACCCCTTCCACCGGCGACTGGGGGATATTTCGCATGCGCCGGAAACGTCTCGTCACCGCCCTGGTCGCCGGTCTTCCGGTGCTGGCCCTGGCCGTCTACGGCGGGCTCACCAGGTCGCCCGGGCCGGACCCGATGCTGCAGACCTTCGCCTTCACCGGCGGGCTGCGCCTGGTCGCGGAGACCGGCGGCGCCACCGACGGGGTCGCCGCCGAGGTGCCGGAACGGGACACCAGACGGTTCAGCCTGGTCGGCGTGACCTGGGACGACCCGCGCGCGGTGACCGGCGGGACGATCCAGGTGCGGACCCGGCCGGTCGGCGCCCGGAGCTGGACGCCCTGGCAGGACCTGGAGACCGACGCCCCCGACGAGTCCGGCGGCGCCGACGGCGGCCCGGCCCGCGGCGCCAGCGACCCGCTCTGGGTGGGCCCGTCGAACGGGGTGCGGGCCCGGGTGGTCGCCGGGGACGAGGTCCGGGCGCTGCCGGCCGGGATGCGGGTCGACCTGATCAACCCGGACGTGGTGGGCCGGCCGCGCGAGGAGATCGCCCCGGTCGCGATGCAGCGCCCGCGGCGGGTCAACGGCGTGGAGATCCCGTCGCGCCCGGAGCCGAAGCTGCTCAGCCGGGCCGCGTGGGGCGCGAACGAGAAGATCGTCAAGGAGGCGCCCACGTACACCGGGCCGGTCCAGGTGTTCTTCGTGCACCACACCGCGACCGGCAACGGCTACAGCTGCGCGAGCTCGACCAGCGTGGTGCGGGGGATCGAGGCGTACCAGGTGAAGAGCAAGGGCTGGAACGACATCGGCTACAACTTCCTGGTCGACAAGTGCGGCACGATCTTCGAGGGCCGTCGCGGCGGGGTGGACCGGAACGTGCTCGGCGCGCACACCCTGGGCTTCAACACCAACGCCAGCGCGGTCGCGGTGATCGGCGACTTCCGGTCCACGCCGATCCCGGCGGCGGCCCGGCTGTCGGTGGCCCAGCTGGCGGCGTACAAGCTGGGCGGGGCCGGCAACGCGCCGGCCAGCCGGGTCGCGCTGACCTCCGGCGGCGGCCCGAAGTTCGCGGTCGGCCGCCGGGTCGTGCTGAACCGGATCTCCGGGCACCGCGACGCCGGGCTCACCGAGTGCCCCGGCACCTCGCTCTACCGCCAGCTGCCGGCGATCCGGCAGCTGGCCGGCAGCGCCCCGGCCGGGCTGCACGTCGTCAAGGTGGACGGCGCCGGGGTCTGGGGCGACACGTACTGGACCCGGGGTGCGATCGCCCCGCTCTGGGACCTGCTCACCCCGAGCCGGATGATCGACCGGTTCGACGTCTACGTGGACGGCGAGATGGTCGACTCCCGGGCCGGCTCGATCCGGGCCGGCTCGATCCGGCTCAGCCCCGGCCCGCACACCGTCGCGGTGCGCGCCCGGCACCTCTCCGGCCGGACCGCCACCGCCGTCGCCAAGGTGGTCGCGGACGTCGAGCCGCCCGTCTTCACCGCGCTCCCGCAGGTCTACCTGACCGGCGGGACGGTCGGGACCAGCGTGCCGATCAAGGTGAGCTGGTCCGCGACCGACCCGGCCGGGATCCGCACCGCGATCGTCGCCGGGACCAGCGCGACCGTGCTCGACGGGGCGATCCGCGCGCTGACCGGGCCGGCGCCGGTCGGCGTGACCAGCACGTGGCGGGTGGGCGTCGTCGATCACGCCGGGAATCGGCGGGTCGCGACGGTCGACCGTACGCCGATGATCCTGGCCGAAGCGCAAGCGACGCGGACCGGAAGCTGGCGGGCGGCCCGGGATGCCAACCACCTCGGTGGGGTGGCGGCCGCCGCCGCGGCCGCCGGAGCCTCGCTGAGCTGGACCGTGACCGGCCGCTCGGTCGGCCTGGTGGCGGCCAGGTCGGCGACGTCCGGCCGGGTCAAGGTCTCGATCGACGGCGTCCTCGCCGGGTACGCCGACCTGAACGCCGCCACGCCGCAGTACCGCCGGCTGGTGTTCAGCAAGTCGTGGCCGGACACCGCGACGCACACGGTCAAGGTGGAGCCGGAGGGCACGGCCGGACGGCCCACCGTGACCATCGACGGCCTGGCCTACCTGAGCTGAGCCGCCGGGGCATGCGTGCCCAGCCCGTAGTCCTCGAGGGTGATCGCGTCGGCCTTGCCGAACTGCTTGGCCATGATGTTCCGGAACGGCCACGCGGTCATCATCGACATGGACAGCGCGCGGCTGCGGATCAGCAGCCGGCTCTTCGGAGCGAAACCCTTCGCCCCGCCCGGCGGCAGCTTCAGGCCCTCGGCGACGTAGTCGGCCATGGTGTTCTGGTAGGCGGCGAGGGCCCGTTCCGGGTCCGCCGCGCCGGCCAGTTCGCCGGCCAGGACGTACGCGCCGACCAGGCTCATGCTGGTGCCGAGCCCGGCCAGCGGCGACCCGCAGTAGCCGGCGTCGCCGACCAGCGCCACCCGGCCCCGCCACCAGCGCTTCACGTGCACCTGGTCGATCGAGTCGAAGAAGAAGTCCGGCGCGTCCGGCATCTGCGCCAGCAACTCCGGGATCCGCCAGCCGCCGCCGGCCATCCGCTCGGCGACCACCCGCCGCTCCTCGTCCCGGCTCAGCCGCTGGTAGCGGGCCAGCGGCTCGCGAAAGGCGAGCTGGGCCTTGGCGGTGCCGCCGCGCTCCGGGCGCAGGCCGGCGACCCGGCCCGGCTCGTTGTACATCAGGTACCAGTTGTCCATGTCGCCCGGATCGGTCACCGTGAAGTACGCCGAGTAGACCCCGAGGTAGCGGACGTAGTCCGAGTCCGGGCCGAAGGCCAGCTCGCGGACCCCGGAATGCACGCCGTCGGCGCCGATCACCAGGTCGTAGCGCTCCTTGACGCCGCTCGCGAACGTCACGTCGACGCCGCGCGCGTCCTGTGCCAGCTCGGCGATCCGGTCGCCGTAGCGGTACTCGGTGAACCCGGCCGTCGCGTCCCGCAGCACCTCGGCCAGATCGCCCCGGGAGATCTCGATCTCCGCGACGATGCCCTCGCCGCCGAACGCGTCCGCGCCCATCCGGCCCAGCACCCGGTTGCGGCCGTCCACCAGCGCCCAGCCGCGCTCGTCGACCTGCCGGGCCCGGATCGCCTCCCGGATCCCCATCCACTCGACGATCTGCCGCGCCACGCCGCGGATGTCCACCGCGTGCCCGCCCGGCCGCGGCGCACGGGACTTCTCCACCACGGTCACCTCGGCGCCGGCCCGGTGCAGCCAGAACGCACAAGCCGGCCCGGCGATGCTGCTCCCGGAAATCAGTACCCGCATCTCCCCGCTCCTCTGCGTACTCTGTATATCGATGTACTAGGGACGGTAGGTGCGGCGCTCTGACCAGGGCAAACCGCACTAGTACGGAAGGGTGGGTGTACTAGGTGGCGGAGGTGGCCTACACGCGGATCGTGGCCGAGGTGAAGCGCCGGATCGAGGCCGGTGAGCTGCGGCCCGGCGACCGGGTCCCGTCGGCGCGGGCGATCACCCGGGAGTTCGGTGTCGCCATTGCGACCGCTACCAAGGCGCATGCCGTACTACGCGACGAGGGCCTGACCGTGGCCCGCCCCGGCGTCGGCACGGTGGTGGCCGGCCCGGCCCCGCGCCGCGACACCGATCTGGGCCTGGACCGGATCGTGGCGGCCGCGACGGCGGTCGCCGACCGGTTCGGCATGGCCGAGCTGTCGATGCGCCGGATCGCCACCGACCTGGGCGTGGCCACCATGTCGCTCTACCGGCACGTGCCCAGCCGGGAGGACCTGGAGGTCGCGATGATCGACGCGGCGCTCGGCGAGCTGCGGGTGCCGCCGCGGTACACCGGGGACTGGCGGGCCGACCTGGAACAGTGCGGCCGGGTCATGTGGGAGCTGTTCCAGCGGCACCCGTGGCTGGGCGCGACGATGTCCCTGACCCGGCCGCAGCTCTCACTGAACGGGATGCGGCTCGGCGAGTGGGTGATGGGGTCGCTCGGTCCGACCGGGCTGGCCGCGTCCGACCGGATGCTGGTGCAGGTGCTGCTGTTCAGCTTCGTGCGGGGGGTGGCCGAGGCGATCCAGCCGGAGGCCGAGGCGATGCGGGACACCGGGATGACCGGGGACGAGTGGATGGAGACCCAGGAGGCGACGTTCCACCGGTTCGTGGCGGAGCACCCGTCGCCGACGTACGAGGAGCTGTTCCTCCGTACGCCGGACTTTGAATTTGATCTTGATGTGTTGTTCGAGTTCGGGCTGGCGCGCTTCCTGGACGGCATCGGGGTCTGGGTCGGCCGGAGGGGGTGTGGTTGACAGACCGCACCGGCCGGGCTCGATACGGTATGCGGGTGTCTCAGATCCCGTGGTGGGGGCTGCCCCTGGTCGCCGCCGTGTTCGCCCTGGCCGGTGCCGCTGCGGTGCGGTTCGTGGCCGCTCGCGACAATCTTCTGCTGAGTCGTCGGCGGCGCACCCGCCGCTGGTACGACGAGCGCAAGGAGGCCTACGTCCAACTGCTCGCCGGCTTCGAGCGGGCCACCGTGCGCCTGCGCGCGACCTTCGAGGCGGGGGAGAAGCCGCCGACCGTGCTCGCCTACGTCGACGAGATCGGCCCGGCGCTGATGCCGGTGCGGCTGCTCGCCTCCGGGCCGGTCCGCAGCGCCGCCCTCGCCGTGCACCTCCAGCTGGAGCGCCTGCACAGCCAGATGAACCCGGCCGCGGTCAGCGGCGTCCGGCCGGAGACCCACTTCCGGGAGCTGCTGGCCCAGGTCCCGCTCGTGATGCAGCAGTTCGAGGCGGCGGTGCGCGAGGAGCTCGGCATCGAGGACACGCCGCCGGCGCCGCTCCCGCACACGTCCAACGGCAAGGTCCGCCGACTGCCCCGGAAAGCCCCGGCCGAGGATCGGAACTGATCGCTCCCGGGCCGTGGGAATACGCTTTCCTGCAGCCCGGGAAACTTACCGCCGGGGCTGGCCCGGCACTCGGACATCGGGCAGGATCGACGATGTGACCGACCAACCCGCTCCGCTCGATCCCGTCTCCGCCGCCGTCGTCGACAGCGGCATCGTCGCCATCCTCCGGGCCCCGTCCGCGGGTGGGTTCGCCGCGATCGCCGACGTGCTGGTCGACGCCGGCATCACCGCCCTCGAGGTCACCCTCACGTCGAACGGCGCTCTGGAGGCCATCGCCGATCTGCGGCGCCGGCTGCCGGCGGGCACGATCATCGGCGCCGGCACCGTGCTCACCCCGGACGATGCCGAGGCGGCCGTGGCCGCGGGGGCGTCGTTCCTGGTCTCGCCGGTGCTGGACACCCTCGCCGGGCAGGACGTGCCGTGCTACCCGGGGGCCTACACGCCGACCGAGGTCTACGCCGCGTACCGGGCCGGGGCGCCGCTGGTGAAGCTCTTTCCGGCCGGGGGGCTGACACCGGCGTACCTCAAAGATCTTCGTGGTCCGTTGCCGCAGGTCCGGATCCTGCCGACCGGCGGGATCAACCTGGACGACATCGGGGCCTGGCTGGGCGCGGGGGCCGCGGCGGTCGGGCTGGGCGGCCCGCTGATCGGGGACGCGGGCACCGGCGGCAGCCTCACCGCGCTGGCCGACCGTGCCCGGCGAGCGGTCGACGCCGTCGCCACCGCCCGATCATGACCACCTCGCCGTCCGCCGCGGCTTCGTCTCCGGGGCCGGCTTTTGACTCCGGCCCGGCCGCAACCTCGTCTGCCGGCCCGGCCGCAGCCTTGTCTGCCGGCTCGGCAGCGGGCTCGTCCGGGGGGCTCTTCACGCTCGGTGAGGCGATGGGGATCTTCGTCGCGGACGGGATCGGCCCGATCGAGCACGCCCGGGCCTTCACCCTCGCGGTCGGTGGCGCGGAGAGCAACGTCGCGGTCGGCGTCGCTCGCCTCGGCGGCTCCGCCGCCTGGCTCGGCCGGCTGGGTCCGGATTCCACCGGGTCGCTGATCACCGGGCGGTTGAGAGCTTCCGGGGTACGGGTGTGGGCCGTCCCCGACGAGGCCCCCACCGGCCTGATGATCCGTTACCGGCGATCCGCCCAGTTCATCCACGCCGACTACCACCGGGCGGGCAGCGCCGGATCCCGCCTGACCCCCGCCGACCTGCCGCTGCCGGCGATCGAGTCGGCCGGGGTCCTGCACGTCACCGGCATCACCCCGGCCCTGAGCACGACCGCCCGAGCCACCGTGTTCGCCGCCGTGGAGGCCGCCCGCGCGGCCGGGGTCCCGGTCTCGTTCGACGTGAACTACCGCGGCAAGCTCTGGTCCCGCTTCGACGCCACCCCGGTCCTGCGCGACCTGGCCGCGCTCGCCGACGTGGTCTTCGCGAGCCCGGAGGAGGCGGCCCTGTTCGTCGACGCCGCCGACCCGGTCGACGGGCTGGCCGCGCTCGGCCCGTCCGAGGTGATCCTGAAGGACGGCGCCAAGGGCTGCGTGGCGCTGATCGACGGCGCCCGCTACACCCTCCCGGCGCTCCCGGTCACCGCCATCGACCCGGTCGGCGCGGGTGACGCCTTCGTCGCGGGCTACCTGGCCGACCGCCTGCTCGGCGCCGTGCCGGAGCAGCGCCTGCGGACGGCGATCGCGGCGGGCGCCTTCGCGGTGACGGTCCCGGGGGACTGCGACGGGGCCCCCACCCGAGCCGAGCTCACCGCCCTCACCGGCGCCGACATCCACCGCTGACCCCGGCCCGCGCGCCCGACCCCGGCCCGCGCGGCTGGCCCCGGCCCGCGCGGCTGGCCCCGGGCCGCGCGGCTAGCCCCGGGCCGCGCGGTCGGGTGGCCCTGCGGGGTGCCTCAGCCCCCGCAATCGAGCCCTGAGCGGCGCCTCGCCCCTGCTGGCCGGCGCGGCCTCAGCGCCAGCCGACGGAGACGCACCCTTCAGCGTGAGCCCGCGGAGACGCCTCTCAGCGCGAGCCGGCTAGGGGCGGGGCGGCGAGGGCCGTTCGGGCGCGGGGCGGGGCGGGGCGGGGCGGCGAGGGGTGCTCGGGCGCGGGGCGGCGCTTATGCCTGGGCGAGGAATTCGGCGAGCCGGGCCGCGGCGGTGAGCATCGCTTGCCCTCGCCCGGTCAGCCGGGTCCGCCACTCGGCCAGCGACGACGCCAGCGAATCCGCCCCGCCCGCGCTACGGACCTGCCGCAGCACCGTCGCGATGTGCGCCAGCCCGTAGCCCCCACGACGCAGCAGATGCGCCAGGTCGGCGTCCCGGACGTCGTCCGCGGAGTAGAGCCGCTGCTGGCTGGCCCGGTCCCGAGCCGGCACGAGAATCCCGGCCTCCTCCCATTTGCGCAGCGTGGCCGGGGTAACCCCGAGCCGGTGAGCAAGCGCACCGACCGGCAACCCCCGGCCTGCGGGTTGCTGCGGGGTGAGCCCGCCGGCCGGCAGCTCCAGGGTGGGCGCGCCGGCCGGCAACCCCAGGGCCGCGGCGGGCGGCGGCTGGGTGAGCAGCCCGGCGGTGGCCTCGACCGCGGCCAGGGTCTCGCGGTCCCGGATCAGGGCGGCGTGACCGGCGTCGATCGTGGTGAAGGCGACCTCGAGATCACCGCCGAGCACCGCCCGCATGATCACCCCAGCGGGCCCGTGCCCATACGCCGAGGCGAGCGCGAGAAAAGCACTCACCGCGACCATGTGCCGTTCCTCGTAGGCGCGATATCCGCTGGCGGTGCGCTGAGCCGGCGGGATCACCCCGTCCTGCTCATAGTTACGAATAGCCTGCGCGGAAAGCCCGTGCCGCCGCGCCAGATCCACCGGCCGGAACGCCGTACTTTGAGACTTTGGCATCGCTCTCCAGGCATTCTGCACGACAACCCTCACCGGGTGCCTCAACGATACGATAGAGGTCATGCCTACCGATCTCCCGACCCTCGACCTCCTCGCCGACCGGATCCGGAGCCTGCCGGACGTGTTCCAGCTGATCGCCGGCCCGGGCACCGGCGCACCCGAGCTGAGCTGGGGCGACCATTTCTTCTTCGTCGGCGAGGAGCGGATGCGCCCGTTCGCCACGATCGTCGTCCAGAACGTGCCCGGCTTCGACGAACGCTCCGCCCTGGACCGCCCCGGTGTCTTCCGGCTCAACGTCGAGCTCGGCCGGGCAAAATTCAACGAGCTTTTCGGGTACGGCCCGGAGGAGTTCCCCACCCACCAGGACGGGATCGACTTCGCCGAGGCGGATCGCTGGTTCCCGCATCCGGTCTACGCCACCCAGGGCTGGGGCTCGATCGTCTGTCCCGAGTCGGACGTCACCGACCTGATCGCGCACGCCCACCGGCGTTCCCGCAGCCGGGCCCGGTGACCGGATCGGTCCGGCAGCGGGCCGGATGGTGTCTGTCCCGGCGCCCCGTCCGGCGGTGAGATGGAGTCATGACTGAAGCCCTGATTGTCATCGACGTGCAGGAATCGTTCCGGGCCCGCCCGCTCTGGTCCACCCTGAACAACCCGGACGTGATCGCGAACGTGCAGCGCCTGGTCGACCACGCCCGCAACGCCGGCCACCAGGTCATCTGGGTGCTGCACTCGGAGCCGGGCAGCGGCGGCACGTTCGACCCGGCCAACGGGTTCGTCCGCCTGGTCGACGAGCTGGTCCCGGCCGACGGCGAGCCCACCCTGGTCAAGTTCGTGCACAACGCGTTCACCACCACCGACCTGCAGTTCCGCCTCACCACCGCGGGCGTCCACAAGATCACCGTGTGCGGCCTGCGCACCGAGCAGTGCGTGGAGACCACCGCCCGGGTCGGCTCCGACCTGGGGTACGAGGTCACCTACGTCACCGACGCGACCGCGACGTTCCCGATCCCACACTGGGACGCCCCCGCGGACCTGACCGTGGCGGAGCTGCTGGCCGACCCGCGTACGCTGGCGTCCGCCGACATCGTGACCCGGACGGAGTACGCGCTGGCCGGCCGTTTCGCGACGATCAAGACCACCGCCGAGGTCGAGAAGGGGTGACCGGATCGTGAGCCAGGTGGTCTTCGTGCTCACCCCACAGGTCCACCTGCTCGACCTGGCCGGTCCGGCCCAGGTCTTCTCCACCGCGCCCGGCTACACGCTGCACTACGTCGCGGAGAGCACGAGCGTCCCCACCTGGCAGGGCGCGGTGCTGCACGCCGAGCTGGAGTGGCCCGAGCTGACCCCGGACGACCTGGTCGTCGTCCCGGGGTGGCGCTCCGGTTACGGCTGGTTCGGCGCGGCGACGCTGCACCGGATCGCCGGGCATCACGCGGCCGGCGGCACGGTCGCCAGCGTCTGTGCCGGCGCCGACGCGCTCGGCCGGGCCGGCCTGCTCGACGGCCGCCGCTGCACCACCCACCACGATCTGCAGGACACCCTGGCGCGGACGTTCCCGAAGGCCGGCGTGGTCCGCGACGTCCTCTACGTCGCCGACGACCGGGTGGTCACCTCGGCCGGCATCGCCAGCGGCATCGACCTGGCGCTGCACCTGGTGGCGCTGCGGCACGGCCCGGCGGTGGCCGCCCGGGTGGCCCGGGAGATGGTCGTCTACGCCCGGCGCAACGGCGACGAGCGGCAGGCCAGCGCGATGCTGCGGCACCGCGCGCACCTGTCCGACGTGGTGCACCGGGTGCAGGACCGGATCGACGGGTCGTTCGCCGAGCCGCTGCTGCTGGGCGAGCTGGCCGCCAGCGCCGGCGTCAGCGAACGGACGCTGACCAGGCTGTTCACCGCCGCGACCGGGCGCACCCCGCTGCGCTACCAGCAGACGCTGCGGGTCGAGCGCGCGGAATATCTGATCGGCCACGGCTCGACGATCGAGGCCGCCGCCCGCGCGGTAGGTTTCGGCGACGCACGGATGCTGCGAAGACTACGAGCGAGGGCCGGTTGACGCTACAAGGAGTTTTGTTCGATCTGGACGGCACGCTCGGGGATCACGATTCGTCGGTCGAGACGGCGCTCAAGGCCTGGCTCCCGACGGTCGGGATGGTCGCCGACGACGAGGCGATCGCCCGCTGGCACGCGGTCGCCGAGAAGCATCTGGCCGCCTGGCGGCGGCGCGAGGTCGACTACGCCGAACAGCGCCGCCGACGATTGCGGGAGCTCGGTTTCCCGTACGGCGAAGAAGCTCTTGATCTGATCTTCGCCGGTTATCTCGTCGAGTATGAGAAGGCCTACCACGCCTACGACGACGTCGCCGAGGCGCTGGCCCTGGTCGCCGCGAAGGGTCTGAAGACCGCCGTGCTGACCAACGGCGCCGCGACGCAGCAGCGGGGAAAACTCGCCCGGATGGGCCTGGCCGATCTCGGGCCCGTGTGGACTCCCGACGATCTGGGGATGGCCAAGCCCGATCCGGGCGCGTTCCGCGGGGCAGTCGCCCGCTGGGGACTGAGGCCCGGGGAGGTCCTCAGTCTTGGGGACAGGCACGATCTGGACGTGCTGGCGGCTCGCGCCGCCGGGCTGCGGGCGGTTCACCTGGACCGGCTGGGGATCGGGCCGGCCGACGAACCGCACCGCATCGGCTCACTGCGGGACCTGGCCGACTACTTGTAGGTCACGTTGGCGGTGGTGAACTTGCAGTTCACCCCGTCGCCGCCGGTCGCGCCGGTGAACGTCGTCAGCTTGGTCGGCTCGGCGCCGGTGTTGTTGCCCTTGAAGGTGATGCAGACGGCCAGCTTCTTCTTGGTGTCGTTCACGATCGTGATGTTGGACAGCGTCGCGGTGTCGCCGTAGTTCGAGTTGATGCCGACCAGCGACAGCCCCGGGTACGTCGCGGTCACGTTGTCGATCACGACCTTGCGCTTGTACTGGGTCTTGCAGTTGCCGCACGAGCGGTACAGCTTGCCGAAGTCGTCGACCGCGAAGTTCTTGATCGTCAGCGTGCCGCCGCCGTTGTGCTGGAACACCTTGTCGTCGGCGCCTTTGGCCCCGCCGCCGTTCACCGTGTAGACCGCCGAGGTGCCGCCCTTGAAGGTGGCCGCGTCCTCGCCGACGTTGTCCCACCAGACGTTGGTCAGCGTGCAGGAGCCGAGGCAATGCACCCCGTCGGCGGCCGGGTCACCGAGGATCACGTTCTTCAGCACGGCGCCGTCGGCCAGCTCGAACAGCGGGTCCTGGTCCTCGTCCTGCGAGTCGGTGCCGAGCGCGCCGCTGCCGACGAACCGCTTGAGGGCGCCGTCGAAGGTGCCGGAGACCGCCTTGGTCGCGGTCAGCTTGGTGGTTCCGGTGGCGGTCGGCCAGGTCGCCGCCGAGGCGCCCTGGGTGTAGACGACCGCGCCGAGACCCAGCCCGACCGCGGTGATCGCCACGAGACCGGCACGCCAGCGCTTCCGCAGATTCTTGAACACGTCGAACCCTTCGGGGATTGGTGTCGGGGGACATCCGGGGAGTGCGCCCGCGACCCGGAAAGGTTGCTCGCCGGTTCAGAGTTTTTTGTGGACCGGCCCGGAGAGTGTGGAGAGCCGTTCGGCGGTCCCGCTGTGCCGCAGCGCGATGATCTCCGCGGCGATGCTCACCGCGGTCTCCTCCGGGCTGCGCGCGCCCAGGTCCAGCCCGATCGGCGAGCACAGCCGGGCCAGCTCCGGCTCGGCCAGGCCGGCCTCGCGCAGCCGGGCCAGCCGGTCGTGGTGGGTGCGCCGGGAGCCCATCGCGCCGACGTAGCCGACGTCCAGCCGGAGCGCCAGCTCCAGGGTGGGCACGTCGAACTTCGGGTCGTGGGTGAGGACGCAGAGGACCGTGCGGCTGTCGATCCGGCCGGCCGCGGCCTCGGCGGCCAGGTAGCGGTGCGGCCAGTCGACCACCACCTGGTCCGCGCCGGGGAAGCGGCGGGGGGTGGCGAAGATCGGCCGGGCGTCACACACGGTCACCCGGTAGCCGAGGAAGCCGCCGATCCGGGCGACCGCGGCGGCGTGGTCGGTGGCGCCGAAGACCAGCATCCGGGGCGGCGGGAAGAAGGGGATCACCGTGCGGTTGTCGGCGGGCTCCGAGCGTACGTAAAAATCGGTTTTAAGAATGGAATATCCGGTTTGCTCCACCAGCAGGGCGACCGGCCGCTCGGCCTCGACCGCCGAGGTCAAATCCGGCAAATCCGGAAATGTGGTGTGGTCGACCCGGCCGATCGCCAGGTCGATCGTCCCGCCGCAGGGCAGCCCGACGCCGAGCGCGAGATCGTCGGCCACCCCGAAACTGGCGGTCCGCGCCTCGCCGGTCTCGGCCACCTCCAGGCACAGGTCGTAGACGGCGGCCTCCACGCACCCGCCGGACACGCTGCCCACCGCCACCCCGTCCGGCCCGACCGCCATCGCCGCGCCCACCTGCCGGGGCGCGCTCGACCAGGTCGCGGTCACGATCGCCAGCCCGGCCGGCTCGCCCGCCGACCACCAGCGCAACAGGTCGCCGAGCACGTCACGCATCGAGATCCCCCGGGTGGTCCAGGTCCCGGTCGTCGGCCACGTCACCGACCTCGACCACCAGCACCTCGTGCGCGCGCAGATAGTCCCGCGCGCCCCGATCGCCCGTCGCGCTCGCGGCGACGCCCGCCCAGTGCTCCCGCCCGAGCAGCACCGGATGCCCGCGCCGCCCCTGATAGCCGCCCATCACGAGGGCGTCCGGGGCGGCGTGCGCGGTGATCCGGCGGACCGCCTCGGCCGTCACGCCGGGCATGTCGACCAGCAGCACGACGACCGAGGTCAGCGAGTCGTCGCTGCTCAGCGTGGTCAGCCCGGTGCGCAGCGAGGAGCCCATCCCGGTCGCCCAGTCCGGGTTGAGCACGGTTTCCGGCAGGTCCGGCGCCGCTTGCCGGACCTCGTCGGCGCGAGCGCCGAGAACCACCAAGGTCCGCTCGCAACCGGCTTCGCTCAGGGTCGCGGCCGCGCTCCGCACCAAAAGCCGATTACGGTACGGAACGAGCGCCTTCGGCATGCCGTACCGACGTCCCGCCCCGGCCGCCAGGACAAGACCGGCCGTGATCATCCATCGAGCCTAACTACGGCGTGTTACGCGCGTGGTGCCGTTGTTTGTTACAGGAAACCTCGCACCGCGGCCAGCGGCAGCGCGGTCCGCGGGAAGTAGGCCGTCCGCCACAGCCCGCCGTGCGCCGCCGCGATCGTCTCGTCCCGCCACGCCGCCGCGTCCGCGACCCGGGGTTTCCGCAGCTGATGGACCATCAGGACGGCCATCAGCCGGCTGGCCGTCGCCGGGTCGAAGACCTCCACGCCGAACAGGTGCGCCCCGGCGTAGGCGGCCTTGAGGAGCCGGTTGTTCAGCACCGACCGGGTCCGGGTCGGCGGCGCCACCGCGAAGCTGACCAGGCCGTCCCGCCGCCCGAGAGTGGCCCGCCACCGGTGGATCCGCTTGGCGAGGGCGTAGTTCGGGCCCTGCTGCGGCACCAGGCTGTCGTTGATCCCGGGGACCGTCGCCTGCGGATAGTTCGGTCGCAGCAGCTGCCCGCCGGAGATCGGCGCGGTCACCCGGGCTCGCAGCCCACGGGCCGCGAACCGGGCCCGGGACTCCTCGACCGCGCCGGCCGGCACCGCGTAGACGTCGGTCGGCGTGGCCAGCACCGCGAGCGCGGTGTCCGGCCGCTGCTGCCGGACGTGCACGGCGAGTGCGTCGACCGCGGCCGCCAGCTTGGGGTACGCGTTGCCCGGCGCGTACCCGTAGTTGCCCAGCACCAGCTGCCCGTCGAAACCGAGCAGCCAGCTCGCGATCTGCGGGAACTCGGCGCCCAGGTCCGCGCCGAGCGCGCCGTCCTTACCGGCCGGGGCGATCAGCCGCCCGGCCGAGGCCTTCGCCACCCCGGTGATCCGCTCCCACAGGTCCGGCCGGGGCAGGTCCACCGCCAGGACGGTCGCGCCCCAGCTCAGCAGCCACTTCAGCGGGCCCATCTCGGCGCCGGCGCCGAGCAACGCGAACTTCAGGTCGCTCAGGTCCAGCCAGTCCGGGTTGGCGGCGACCTCGCGGACCGCGTCCGCGCAGGACTCCTCGATCACCCCGGCGGCGACCCAGGCGTCCAGCCTCGGCACCAGGTCCAGCTCGCGGTCCGGCGCGGCCGAGCCGGTGAACTCGATCGACTCGTACGGCCGCTCCGGCTCCGCGAGCAGCGCCTGGGCCAGGGTGAACTCGCCGTCGTCGCGGACGTACCGCATCCGGGACTGCAGCGAGAGCAGGCCGGCCTCGGCGATCTCGTAGCCGGCCGCGCCGTCCGCGCTCAGCCCGGCCTCCACGAGCGCCCGGAAATGCCGCGGGTAGCCACGCCGCCAGTCGGTCTCGCGCTCGGCGGCCGCGGCGGCGGCCGGGTCGACCGGGCGCAGCGCGTCGGCGACCACCGCGCGGCCCAGGGCCGCGCTGCTGCGGCGTCCGTCGGAGTCGGAGGGGAAGTCGGTCACGCCAGGGGATGCGGGGTGCACCGCGCCAGTATCGCGTCGTCCTTACGGGTGACGTCTCCTACCCCGGTAGGAGACGGTCCGGCCGAACGGCCGCGGGTGCGGCCCCAGGGCGGGCGATTCCGGCCCGCCGGGAACCGAGTCTGTCGATATGACAATCGTCGACGTCCTGAAGCCGCCCCGCGGTCACCGGCCGCTCACCGTGCTGACCTGGGCCTCGGTCGCCCTGGTCCTGATCACCGCGGTCGGCCTGTTCGCCGACTCGCGCATCCTGACCGGGGTGCCGATCTGGCTCAAGCCGTTCAAGTTCGCCGTCTCGTTCGTCGTCTACAGCTGGACGCTGGCCTGGCTGCTCTCGGTGCTGCCCAAGCGCAGCCGGGTCGCCGAATGGTCGGCCACGGTCATCGTCGCCATGCTGGTCGCCGAGATGGCGGTCATCGTGACCCAGGTGATCCGCGGTACCACCAGCCACTACAACGAGACCACGCCGCTGAACGCGACGCTCTGGTCGATCATGGGCGCGTCGATCATGGTGCTGTTCCTGGCCCAGCTGGTGATCTCGATCGTCGCGCTGATCCAGCGGATCCCGGACCGGGCCACCGCGTACGCGATCCGGCTCGGCCTGTTCATCTCCCTGCTCGGGATGGCCGCCGCGTTCCCCATGACGTCCCGGAAGAGCCTCGAGGGGACGATCGGCGCGCACAGCGTCGGCGTCTCCGACGGCGGGCCCGGCCTGCCGATCACCGGCTGGAGCACGGTCGGCGGGGACCTGCGGATCGGGCACTTCGTCGGACTGCACGCGCTGCAGGCGCTGCCGCTGCTGGCGTACGCGCTGAACCGGTGGGCGGGCGGCCGGTTCGACGCGGTGACCCGGGCGCGGCTGGTGCTGGTGGCCGGGCTCGGTTACGCCGTACTCGTGCCGCTGCTGACCTGGCAGGCGCTACGCGCGCAACCGCTGCTGCAGCCGGACGCGACCACCCTCGCCGCGTTCGCCGCCCTGGCCGTCGCCACCCTGACCGGAATCGGTCTGGTCTTGAACCGGGCACGCAAGCCGGAGATGGTGACCGCATGACCGGGTTCCTGTTCGAGCTGACCTTCCTGCTGGCCGCGCCGTTCTGGGCGCTGATGATCCTGCTCCCCGGCTGGTCCTGGACCCGGCGGATCATCGCCTCGCCGCTGATCGCGCTCCCGGTCGTGCTGATCTACGCGGCGTTGGTGATCCCGGCCTTCGGCGAGGTGCTGCCGGCGGTCACCAACCCGACCCTGGGCGGCGTCCGGGACCTGCTCGGCACCGCGGACGGCGCGGCGGCCGGCTGGGCCCACATGATCGCGTTCGACCTGTTCGTCGGCCGCTGGGCCTGGCTGGACGCCCGGGAACGCGGCATCCCGCACCTGGTCGTCGCCCCGATCCTGGTGCTCACCATCCTGCTCGGGCCGCTCGGCCTGGCCGCCTACCTCGCCGCCCGCACCCGCTGGCCGCTGCCGGCGCCGACCGCTCCGGAGCTGGGGGCTCTACGCTGAGCGCCATGGCCAAGTTCCTCGATGCGCGGGACACGCTCACGCGCATGGTGCTGCTCGACTGCAGCGGACTCGGCTACCTGCTCGTCATCAATCACACCGGACCTTCGCCGACCCCGCTGCAGTGGCTGCTGGCGGGGTTGGCGTTCGCGTCCGCCCTGTTCCTGCACCGCCGCCCGCCGGTCAACCTGATCATCCAGACCGCGCTGTTCGCGGTCGCGATGCTCCGGCTCGACGACGCGACGATCAACCAGGTGGGCACCGCGTGGGCGGTCGGCGAGCTGGCCCTCTGGGCGCCCCGGACCGGCTACCTGGTCGCCGGGATCAGCCTGGTCGCGGCCGCCTACGTGGTGTGCGACCTGCCGCAGCAGACCGGCCAGATCATGCCCTCACTGGCCGGCCTGGCGATCAATCTCGGACTCCCGACCCTGCTCGGCCTGGTCGTGCGGACCACCCAGGAACTCGGCAAGCGCGCCGAGCAGCAGGCCGTCTCCGAGCAGCGGGCGGCCCGCGCCGACGAGCGCGGCGCGATCGCCCGCGAGCTCCACGACGTGGTCGCGCACCACGTCGCCTCGATGGTGCTGCGGGTCGGTGTCGCGCGGCACGTCATGCCGGACGCCGATCCGCGGGTCGCGGAGGTCTTCGACGACGTGCACCGCACCGGGACCGCCGCGCTGGCCGACCTCCGCCGATTGGTCGCGGTTCTTCGAGACCCCGATCGCGTACGGGGGGATGCCGCGCTCACCGCCATCGACCCCACGGCGCTGCCGGCCGCGATGGACGGCGCGGTCGAGACGGCCCGCCGCGCCGGAGTGATCGTGGAGGCCGAGATCGACCCGGCGATCACCACCCTGGACGCGGTCCGGGGGCTGGCGCTGCTCCGGCTGACCCAGGAGGCGCTGACGAACGTGGCCAAGCACGCCGGCCCGGAGGCCCGCGCCTCGCTGCGGGCCGTGATGGACGACGCCGACCTGTGCTGGTCGGTGCGGGACGACGGCGGGCTGCGCGCGTCCGCGCCCGGGGCGCCGCCGCCGGGTGGCGGGCACGGGCTGACCGGGATGCGGGAACGGGTCGCGGTGCTCGGCGGGTCGCTCACCGCCGGTCCGGACGGTGCGGGCTGGCGGGTCGCCACCGTGCTGCCCGCCTCCGCGGTCGCCGGGTCCACTGCCGCGGATCCCGCGACTGCTCCGGCCGCCGCCGATGCTACCGTCGCCGATGCTGTCGCCGCCGATGCTGTCGTTGTCCGGGAGGACAGGTGATCCGGGTGCTCCTGGTCGACGACCAGCAACTGATCCGGGCCGGCCTGCGCATGCTGCTGGACGCCGAGGCCGGCATGGAGGTGGTCGGCGAGGCCGGCGACGGCCGGACCGCGGTCACCCTGGCCGCGCAGCTGGTCCCGGACGTCGTCGTGATGGACATCCGGATGCCCGGCGTCGACGGGATCACCGCCACCAGCCGGATCATGTCCGAGCGCCCGGCCACCCGGGTCCTGATCCTCACCACGTTCGGCGACGACGACCACCTCTACCCGGCGCTGCAGTCCGGCGCCTGCGGGTTCCTGCTCAAGGACGCCCCACCCACCGAGCTGCTCAACGGCATCCGGCAGGCCGCGGCGGGGGAGAGCCCGTTCAGCCAGGACGTCCTGCGCCGGCTCGTGCGCCGCGCGGTCGACGCC